>DAIQNV010000056.1:0-4692 GCA_036788215.1 Phycisphaerales bacterium
GTCGTCTTGATCGGGCCGACCTCGAACTCGCGCAGGGCGCGGAGGGCGCGGCGGATGGCGGTCTCGCGGTCGGAGCCGTGGACGATGAGCTTGGCGACCATGGAGTCGTAGTTGGGCGGGACGCGGTAGCCCGGGACGACATGGGTGTCGAGGCGGACGCCGGGGCCACCGGGGACGCGCCAGTGGTCGATCATGCCGGCGCTCGGCATGAAGTTCTTCTCGGGATCCTCGGCGTTGATGCGGAGCTCGATGGCGTGCCCGTTGATCGAGATGTCCTTCTGGCGGAAGGGCAGGGGCTCGCCGGCGGCGACCCTGATGGTGGTCTGCACGATGTCGATGCCGGTGATGAGCTCGGTGACGGGGTGCTCGACCTGGACGCGGGTGTTGACCTCCAGCATGTAGAAGTTCTGCTGGTCGTCCATCAGGAACTCGACCGTCGCGGCGCCGTGGTAGTCGGCGGACCTGATCAGCCTGGCGGCGGAGTCGCAGACCGCGTCGCGCTTCTTGCGGTCGATGTTGGGCCCGGGGGCCTCCTCGATGAGCTTCTGGTGGCGGCGCTGCATGGAGCAGTCGCGCTCGTAGAGGTGGACCGCGTGGCCCTGCTTGTCGCCCAGGACCTGGACCTCGACATGGCGGGCCTTCTCGAGGAACTTCTCAATAAACACCGAGCCATCGCCGAAGGCGGCGACCGCCTCCTGCTGGGCCTTCTTGATGCTGGTGCGGAGCGTGGCCTCGTTGTGGCAGACGCGCATGCCGCGCCCGCCCCCGCCCGCGGCGGCCTTGATGATGACGGGGTAGCCAATGTCGGCGGCGATCTTGGCCGCCTCGTCCTCATCGTCGATCGCGCCCTCGGAGCCCGGGAAAACGGGCACCTTCGCGGCCTTCGCGTAGCGCTTGGCCTCGACCTTGTCGCCCAGCTTCTTCATCGCCTCGGGCGTGGGCCCGATGAACTCGATGCGACAGTCGCGGCAGACCTCGGAGAAATCGGCCCTTTCGGCGAGGAACCCATAGCCCGGGTGGATGGCGTCGACATCGGCGATCTCCGCTGCGGAGATGATGCGCCCGATGTTGAGGTAGCTCTCCTTGGCGGGGCCGGGGCCGATGCAGATGGCGCGGTCGGCGAGCTTGAGGTAGGGGGCGTCCTTGTCCGCTTCGGAGTAGACGCAGACCGCCTCGACGCCCAATTCGTGGGCGGCCCGGAGGATGCGGAGGGCGATCTCGCCGCGGTTGGCTATGAGGATGCGTCGGAACATGGCGGGGGAGGGCACCTGGGCACGAAGGCACTGAGGCACGAAGGGGGAGGTTGGCGGACGCTGGCGGCGGTGGCACTTCGTGCCTGCGTGCCTCCGTGCCTGCGTGCCTGCGTGCCTACGACGGACGCACCATGAACAGCTTCTGGCCGAACTCGACCGAGTCGCCGTTCTTGACGAGCACGCGCTCGACGGTGCCCGAGACCTCGGACTTGATCTCGTTGAAGACCTTCATCGCCTCGATGAGGCAGACGACCGAGCCCTCGGAGACGGACCCGCCCGCGTTGAGGAAGGGCTCCGCGTCGGGGCTGGAGGCGGAGTAGAAGGTGCCGACCATGGGGCTCTCGATGGCGACGAGGCCCGCGTCGGAGCCCCCGCCCCCGCTCGCCGGGGTGTCGGCGTCCTGCTGCCCGTTGTCACCGGCGGGGGCGTAAGCGGGCGCCTGGGCCTGCTGCACCATGGGGACCATGACGCCTCCGGCGCCGCGCTTGATGGTGACGGTCTCTTCCTGGTCACGCAGGTCGAGCTCCGAGAGCTCGTTCTCGACCATGAGCTTGACCAGTTCCTTGAGCTTCCGGATGTCGATCATCGTCGGCCCGTGTCCTTCCGAGGGCGGGGTGCGCGCACCGGGCGCGTCAGAGTGTCGCCCAGTCCAGGGTCATCGGCAGCGAGCAGAGGTTCTTCGAACCACGCTCGGTCACCACGTAGTCATTCTCCAGCCGGACGCCGCCGATGCCGGGGAGATAGATCCCCGGCTCGATCGTGACGACCATGCCCGGCTCCAGCGGTACCTTCGGCCCGCGCCCGCTGAGGCTCGGGCCCTCGTGCACGTCGAGCCCGATCCCGTGGCCCAGGCCGTGCCCGAAACGCTCGCCGTAGCCGGCCCGCTCGATCACGGACCGTGCCGCGGCGTCCACCTCGTGGTTCGTGCGCCCGGGCGCGAGCAGGGCGGCGGAGGCCTCGTGGGCCTCGCGGACGATCTCGTAGATCTCGCGCATCTGCCTCGACCACTTGCCCAGGGTGAAGGTGCGCGTCATGTCGGAGTGGTAGCCCCGCCACATCGCCCCCCAGTCGATGAGCAGGGGCTTGCCCGCAGCGGTCTTCTTCGTGCCGGGCGTGTAGTGCGGCAGCGAGCCATTGGCCTGGGCACCGACGATCGTGTCGAAGCTGGGCTTGACCGAACCCCGGACCTTCATCTCGTGCTCGAGGCGGGCGCAGATCTCGAGTTCGGTCTGCCCGGGCCTGATCGTCGGGAGCAGGGCCTCCATCGCCTCCTGCTGGATGCGCACCGCCTGGCGGATGAGCGCGATCTCCTCGTCGTCCTTGATCAGCCTGAGGTCGGCGACGAGCCCGTTGACCGGCACGACCAGGCGGGCCGGGATCTTGTGCTTGCGCAGGAAGGCCTTGAAGACGCGGTCCGCGTGCAGCGTCATGTGCTCCGACTGCACGCCCAGCACCTCGAGCCTCTCGCGAGCGTGCTCCTCCGCGAGGACCTCCGCGGTCCGGGCGAGGATCGAGCCCGTCCGCATCACGATCTTCGCGATCGGGGCGAAGGCGGCGAGCTCCTCCTCGTAGCGCGAGTCGGAGATCAGCGTGGGCTTGCCGGGCCCCACGATCAGGTAGCTGTCGCCCCCGAGGAAGCCGGTGAGGTAGGCGACGTCCTTGGGGTTGGTGATCAGCGCGTGACCGACGCGGTGCGCCAGCATCGCGCGGCGCAGCGCCGTCAGGCGGCGGGTGTAGGGGGATGCGGCGCGGGATGTCGCACTGGAGCGGGCCATAAGGGGAGGATGATACTCGCCCTGCGCCCCCGGAGCCGGAACCGCCGACGCGGGAGGCAACGGGCGACCGGCGACCGGCGCACGCTCACCAGTCGAGCGTCCCCAGCCAGGCCCGGGCGAGGTCGTCGACCGGCAACGCCTCGCCATCGATCGCCAGCTCGCCCGAGTCGTTCAGCACGCCGATGGGCGTCACCTCCGCGTGCGGGGCGTGTTCGTCCCGCAGGGCGATCAGCTCGGGCACGCGCTCCAGGTCGATCTCCACCACCCACCGCGTCGGGCTCTCGCCGAAGCAGGCGGCGAGCGGGTCGCGGTGCAGGGCCGGCGTGCGGATCGCGGCGCCCAGCTGCCCGCCGGGCGTGCCCCTGCCCATGCGGCGCTGGGCGGCGATGAGCATCTCCGCCGCGGCACACGCGACGCCCCCGTCGGAGACATCGTGCACCGCGGAGACGAGCCCGGCGCGGATGGCTGCTGCGACGAACCGGGCCGCTGCGGGCGCGGTGTCGAGGTTGACCTTCGGGAGGGCCCGGCCCGGCTCGCCCGCGTCGAAGCCCATGTTGAAGACGGACGCGTAGGTGCTGCCGCCCAGTTCCTCGTGCGTGCGCTCCCCGACGACCGCCAGCCCGTGCCCGGGCTTCTTGGCGTCCATGGTCATGCAGCGGGCGATGTCGGGGACGATCGCGATGCCGGTGATCAGGAGCGTCGGCGGGATCTCGATCGTCCGGCCCGATTCGGTCGTGAACTGGTTGTTCAGGGAGTCCTTCCCGCTGACGAAGGGCGTGCGGAAGGCCTTGGCCCCGTCGTAGCACCCCTCCGCGGCCCGCACGAGGCTCGCCAGGTTCCGGGGCTTCTTGCAGCTGGGCCAGCAGAAGTTGTCGAGAATCGCGATCCGGTCCGGGTCCGCCCCGACCGCGACGAGGTTCCGCACGCACTCGTCGATCGCCGCCAGGGCCATCTGGTAGGGCTCGTCCGACAGGCCCGTCGCCAACCCGCAGGCGATCGCGAGCCCGCGACCGGTGCCGGGCACCGGCTCGATGACCGCCCCGTCCATGGGCCCGCGCTGCAGGGGCCCCCCGAGCGGCCGGATAACGGTGTTCCCCTGCACCTCGTGGTCGTACTGGCGGATGATGAAATGCTTGCTGGCGATATTGGGGTGGGCGAGGAGGGCGAGCAGGGGCTCGCGAGGGGAGAAAGCCACGGAGCCACGAAGCCACGAAGGGCTCGCTGTCGATCGCTGGCTGGTCTGCGCTCCACCTTCGTGGCTCTGTGGCTTCGTGGCTTCGTGGCTTTCCCGCCGCCACTCCGCTTCGCGTGTCGGCGTCGGGATGCCGTCGTGCAGGAAGGCCATGGGCAGGCGCCCGACCTCCCGGCCCCGGTAGTGCAGGATCAGGTCGGCGCCCTCGGTGCCAAAGTGGCCCAGATCCGCCAGTTCCACGCCCTCCTCGTCGCAGATCCGCTGCAGCGCCGGCACATTCGCCTCAGGCACCGCGAGCACCATCCGCTCCTGGGCCTCGGAGATCCAGATCTCGGTGTAGGTCAGCCCGTCGTACTTCAGGGGCGCCCGGTCGAGGTGCACCTCGGCGCCCAGCTTCTCCCCCATCTCCCCCACCGCGCTGCTGAACCCGCCGGCGCCGCAGTCGGTGATGGCGCTGAAGAGGGGACCGCCC
>DAIQNV010000056.1:4792-20171 GCA_036788215.1 Phycisphaerales bacterium
GCTGCTGAACCCGCCGGCGCCGCAGTCGGTGATGGCGCTGAAGAGGGGACCGCCCGGGACAAAGTCCCGGGCCCGCAGGATCGCGTCCAGCACGCGCTTCTCCTCGATCGCGTTGCCGATCTGCACCGCGTGGGCGAACTCGTCCGCGTGCGTGTCGGTCAGCTCGGCGGAGGAGAAGGTCGCGCCGTGGATCCCGTCCCGCCCGGTGCGCCCGCCCAGCGCAATGATCCGGTCGCCGGGCCTCGCCTCACCCTTGATCAGGTCCGCCGGCATCACGCCCACGCACCCGCAGAAGACCAGGGGGTTCCCGATGTACCGGTCATCGAACCAGACCGCCCCGTTCAGCGTCGGGATGCCCATGCGGTTGCCATAGTCCCGCACGCCCGCGACGACCTCGGTCAGCACGCGCTTGGGGTGGAGGCAGCCGGTGGGAAGGGGCAAAGCCACGGAGCCACGCAGCCACGGAGGGCTTTGGTCCGAGGGCAAGTCTCCGCTGCCGGCCCCTTCGTGGCTCCGTGCCTCCGTACCTCCGTGGCTCCCGACGGTCCACCCGTCGGGCATCGCCACACAGAACACATCCGTGCTCGCGATCGGCTTCGCCGCCAGGCCCGTCCCGATGATGTCGCGGATGCACCCGCCGATGCCCGTCGCCGCCCCGCCATAGGGCTCGATCGCGCTCGGGTGGTTGTGCGTCTCCACCTTCACGCAGACCGCGGTCTCGTCGTCGAAGCGGATGATCCCCGCGTTGTCGACGAAGACGCTGAGCGTCCAGTCGACGCCCTCCTCGATTAATTCAAAGGTCGCCGCCGCGACGGTCGACTTCAGCAGGTTATGGATCGTCACCGACCCGTCCGCGTGGGCCTCGTGCCCCGGGCGCCCCGCCCGCTTCACCGGGTCCGTCGGGTCGTCCGAGCGATAGCGGATGGTCGCCTTGAGCGTCTTGTGCACGCAGTGCTCGCTCCAGGTCTGCGCCAGCGTCTCCAGCTCGATGTCCGTGGGCTCCCGCCCCAGCTCCCGGTACTCCGCCCGCACCGCGTGCATCTCGTGCAGATCGAGAAACAGATGCCCCTCACGGCTCAGCCTCTCGAGCCCCGCATCGTCGAGGTCGCGGATCGGCACCGTTGTGACGCGGAACTCCGCAGCGTGCCCCTTGGGCAGCTCAGCGGGGTGGAAGGGCTCGGTGTGCACGCCCGCGACCACGGGGTTCGCCAGCAGCCTCTCCGCGACCCCTCTCGCCTCGCCCGCCGAGACGCCGGTCAGGTCGTACCGCCAACCCGTGCTGACCCGGGCCTCGAGCCCGAAAGTGTCCCGCAGCACCCGCTCCACCGTCTGGGCCGCGGGGTCCATCACGCCGGGCAGGGGGTGCACCTCGATCACCGTTGCACCGTCCTCGATCGGCGACGCCCCCGTCACCGCCGACTCCGTCACCGGGTCCGCGAGCAGCCTCGCCTCGATCGCTTCAAGGGTCGCGTCGTCCGCGTCCGCCTCGATCAGGTACACCCTTGCGGACCGGGCCCCCAGAAGCCCGACCCCGATGGAGCGGGCCTCCCGGACGAGCCGATCGCCCACAGGGTCCCCCGCGATCGGGCGGACTTCGACGCGGTGGACTCGGAGGCTCGCGGGCGCAGCGGTGGTCGTCATGGGCGGATCGTACGAGGGACCACCCACCGGGACCGCCCGCCCAACCGCGGACCGCACCGCCCCTACGCTCTCCCCCCATGCCCGAGCCCACGCCGACCCCACCCAGCGCCGCCGACACCAGGCCCCTCGTCGAGCTCTACACCGACGGCGCGTGCTCCGGCAACCCGGGCCCCGGGGGCTGGGCCTACATCCTCCGCCACCGCGCTTCGGGCTCCGAGCGCGAAGCCAACGGGGGCGAGCGCGAGACCACCAACAACCGCATGGAGCTCACCGCGGTCATCGAGGGCCTCGCCGCCCTCAGCCGTCCGAGTTCGGTCGACCTCTACTCCGACAGCCAGTATGTCCTCAACGGCCTCAAGACCTGGATGGCGGGCTGGAAGAAGAAGGGCTGGAAGACCGCGAATAAGCAGCCCGTCAAGAACCGCGATCTTTGGGAACGCCTCGACGAGCTCAAGACCACTCACGAGATCCGCTTCCACTGGGTCAAGGGCCACAACGAGCACCCGGAGAACGAGCGGGCCGACAAGCTCGCGGTCGAGGCCCGGGACGCCGCAGCGGGACGCTGACCCGCGCGCTCACTCCACGAACACCGAGATCTCCCCCAGCCCCTTCCGCTCCAGCCTGGGCACCACGCAGTCCTCCGTCGGGTACCCCATGGGCACCAGCAGGAAGGCCCGCTCGTGCTCGGGCCTCCCCAGCACCTCCGACAGGAACCCCATCGGGCTCGGGGTGTGCGTCAGCGTCGCCAGGCCCGCGTGATGCGCCGCCGCGAGCAGCATGCCCGTCGCGATGCCCACGCTCTCGTTGAGGTAGTAGACCTGACCGCCCTCGTCGGTCTTCTTCATCGCCATCACCACCACCAGCCACGGCGCGATCTCCAGGAACCGCTTGTCCGGGTTCGTCCCGAAGGGGCGCAGGTCCGCCAGCCACCGCTCGCTCGCACGGCGTTCGTAGAACTCCCGCTCCTCCTCCTCCGCCGCGACGCGGATCTTCGCCTTCACCTCCGGGCTGCTCACCGCGATGAACCGCCAGGGCTGCTTGTGCGCCCCGCTGGGTGCGGTTCCTGCCGCCCGGATCACCCACTCGATCGTTTCCCGAGTCACCGGGCGATCGCTGAACATCCGCACCGTCCGGCGCCGGTTCATCCGCTCGTAGAACGCCCTTGCCGCGTCGTGGGAGGGCTCCCCCGGGTCGTACCGCTGCAGGGGCACATGCGGGGCATCCTCGGGGGGCGGGGCGTAGCTGGGTGCGTCGGTCATGCTCGGTCAACCTCCGAAGGTTCGCCCGCATTCTCCCCGAAACGACAAAGCCCTCCTGCGGACGCCTGATCTTCGCCCCGCGAAGATCAGGGTCGATCGTCTCCCCATCGACCTGCTCATTCGCCACCGCTTTCCAGCCCACCCCCGCCTTCGGCCGATGCTCCCCTTGTGCCCAGCGCCCCCGTTCTGCCCATGATCCTCGCCGGTCTCGCCCTCGGGGCGACGCTCGCGCCCGCCCGGGCCCAACTCCCGGTCAGCCCCACCGACCCCACCGACCCCACCGGAACCGGCGACCCCCCCGCGGTGGCGCCGGGCGACCTGGAAGCCATCACCCGCCCGCAGTCCGCCTCAAGGCTCGTCCGCGTCTTCGATTTCGAGGAGCGCCGCCGGAACCCGACCGACCTCCCAATGCACTGGGTCCGGGCCCAGGATGACCCCCGGGTGCCCCGCGATCGCCCGGGCTTCCCCATCTGGAACCAGGGCGCACTCGTTTACCGCTCGCACGCCGCGGCGGGGGAGGGCGCGGTCCGTCTGGCGACCCGGGGCGGGAGCGCCAGCCTCCTGCTCGACCCCGGGGTCGTCAGTGTTTTCCCGGGGGCCGACTACCTCGTCTCCGCCGCGATCCGCACCGAGGGCCTCACCCACGCCCGAGCCCAGATCGCTTCCAGGCTGCTCGACGACCGGGGCCAGCCCATCCCGGGCACGGAACGCACCAGCCCCCTGATGCGGACCGGGGGCGAATGGACCCCCGTCGCGATCGAGATCCTGGGCGATGCGCCGGACGCCGCCTTCATCCAGATCGAGCTCCTGCTCCTCCAACCCCGGATCTACGACCGCACCGACCTGCCCGACAACCTGCACGTCCAGAAGCAGGACCTCACGGGCTCCGCCTGGTTCGACGAGATCCGCATCATCCAGTTGCCCCGTGTCGAGGTCTGGTCGGACGAGCCCGGCAACATCGCTCCGGGAGACCACCCGCCCTCGTTCGAGTTCCTCGTCCGCGACCTCACGGGCGAGCCCCTCGATATCGAGATGACCCTGCACGACGACCGGGGCGTCCTCGTCGCGGAGCGGGTCATCGCGTCCGATGGCGGGCGCGAGGAGGGCACCTGGGCCCCCGCGGTGCCCGGATTCGGGTGGTACCGCGCGTCGGTCCGCGTCGCTTCTCGCGGCGTGCGCATCGGGCGGGCCTTCACCGATGTCGTCTGGGTTCCTGCGGTCACCGACACCTCCGGCTCGCCCGACGCCGCCAATCGCCTCGACCCGCGCCTGACCGAGGGCTCGACCGCCCGGTCGGGCGTGAACCTCGAGACCTCCGCGGACCGCGCCCGGTTCGGTGTCGCGCTCTCCCGCCTGCCTGCGGAGGGGTTGGCTGGGCTGCCCGAGGCGATCGAGGCGACGCAGGCGGGGTTCGTCTCGATCCCCGCGTGGGACGACACGACGACGGTCGAGGGCATCCGCGAGCGCGTGGACGCGATGAGCCCGGTCGTGAGCGCGATCACCACCTCGGTCCCGCTGGTCGAGCTCTCGCTCATGGACATCCCGCGCTCCGTCCGCATCGAGGCGGATGTCGACCGGGACGACCTGGTCGGGCTGCTCACCGGCCCGCGCGAAGCGTGGGACGAGGCGCTCCGCTGGCCCCTCGACCGCTTCGGCGGCGCGGTGCAGCGCTGGCGACTCGGGCCGGCGGGCTCGGACCTCAACTGGGACCGCGCCTCCCTCGGGCCCGACCTCGCCCAGATCTCGACCGCGATCTCGAGGCTGGTGCCCGCCCCGCTGCTGAGCGTCCCCTGGAACGCCGACCGCTCCCTGCGGGATGAGGTCGTGCGGCCCCGCAGGTCGGTCGCGATCGGGCTCGACCCGATCCTGGGCGGATCGATGGCCCGCTACCTCGCGCAGCGCTGGCGGGACGCTGCTGCCAGGACCGACCCCGCGGTGAGCGCGGATGCGCCCGAGATGCGTCTCGAGATGCCCGGGACCCGCCCCATCGATGCTCCCGCGATCGGTCGCCGGGCTTCGACGGCGCAGTTCGTCCGCACCGCGACGGAGTTCTGGTCCGCGATGGCGCTGCCCAGCGTGCCCCTGAACACGAGCGAGTGGGGCCTCACCGTCACCGATGCGTGGTGGTGGACGGGCCAGCGTCGGCCTGAATTGATGCCTGCGCCCGAGACCGCGGCTCTGCGCGTCCTCGCCGACCGGCTCGCGGGCCGGCGTTTCGTGGGCAAACCCAATCTCGTCCCCGGGGTGGAGACGCTGCTCTTCGATGGCCCGGACGGCGCGGTGCTCGCGATGTGGCGCACCGGGAGCGCTCCCCCGGAACTCCGGGCCAGGCTCGGGCTCGTGGATCTGCTCGCCTTCGACATGTACGGGAACGCGGAGCCGATCCCGCTGAGCGCCGGGGGGAACGGGCTGGTGCCCGAGCACGCGGTGCCGATCTCCGACGAGCCCTTGTTCCTCGAGGGCGTGGACGCGCAGCTGATCACCTTCCTGGACGGGATCGCGCTCGACCCGCCCCTGCTGCAGACGCGCGCGGACGAGGCGTCCCACGATCTCATCATCCGGAACCCCTGGGGCACCTCTATCCGGGGGCGGTTCTTCATCCTCGAGCCCGGGGGCGGGCTCGCGCCGCCCGACGCGATGGCCCGCGAACGGAAGAACTGGCGCATCACCCCGCGCCAGGCCAACTTCGCGATCAGCGGGCAGGCGGAGCAGCGCACGCCCGTCGTCTTCAGTTTCAGCCCCGCAGAGGAGACCGGCCCGCGCGAGCTGGTCGTCGACCTCGAGCTCGCGGGCGAACGCGACTACGGGCTCGTCCGCGTCACCCGCCCGATCGAGGTCGGGCTGGCGGAGGCGGAACTGGAACTGACCTACCGGCGCGGTCCGGGCCCGGGCGGGCCCGACCTCGTCGTCGAGGCGCAGGTGACCAACCTGGGCGAGAACCCCCTGACCATCGAACTCTTCGCACGAGCCCCGGGCTACCCCCGGGATCGGGCGGCGATCAGCAACCTCCCGCCGGGCGAGTCCGCGACGCGGGTCTTCCCCTTCCGGGGGGGATCGACCAACCTGGCGGACGCCAAGGTGTTCGTGGGCGCCCAGATCGCCGAGACGGGGGGCCGGTTGAGCCGGTCGATCGAGATCGGTCGTCCGTGAAGCCCGGGCCCGGGTGCCCCGGTGGTGTCGGCACGCATCCCGGGGGTCGCTCCGCACGAAATGAGGGTATGGCCACCCCCGCATTCACGATCCTGATCGATGGCGACTGCCCCCTCTGCCGGCACGAAGGCAACCTGCTCAAGCGCCTGGACCGGGGGCGGGGGTGCCTGGAACTGGTGGATATCGCGGAGCCGGCGTTCGACGCGGGGCGGTTCAACACGACCTTCGACGCGGTGATGGGCACCATCCATGGCGTCAAGCCCGATGGCTCGCTCGTCACCGGTGTCGAGGTCTTCCGGCGGGCGTACGACGCGGTCGGGTGGGGGTGGCTCTGGGCGCCGACGGGGTGGCCAGTGGTCAAGCCCGTCGTGGACGCTGCCTACCGCTTCTTCGCCAAGCACCGCCTGCGCCTGACCGGGCGACCGGCGGACTGCGTAGACGGGCGCTGCCGCGTCTGACGCGGGCTCCCGTGCCGGCGCGGCGGAAGGTCACCGTGAGTCGCGGCTGATCGCCCTTTCGACGATCTCGGCCGCGGCGCGGAAGCGCCGGAGGATCTCCTCCCGCTGGGCGTCGGTCGTCGCTGCGCCGGCGGTCGCGAGATCGACCGCGATGAGCCCGCGATCGGGGAAGTCGGTGAAGAATCCATCGACAGGGACGGTCTTCAGGAACCGGGCGGTGTCGATCGGGTCAGGGTCGAGGGTCCAGGGCCAGATGGTGAGTCCGCGAGCGCGGGCGCGGGTGGCGAGGTCGGTCGCGGTCCAGGTGTCGCCCTCTTTCCGGGCGAGCAGCGTGTGCTTGGGGCCGATCCCGTCGCAGTAACCGGCGATCTCGTTGAGGACGACATCGGGGATGGGCTGGCCCGAGAGGTAGACGAGGCGCAGGTCGGTCTTGAGCGCGTCCCGCATCGCGCGGAGCGACCAAGGGTCGAAGCACTGGATGATCGCCCGATCGGTGCGGGCGGCGTAGCCGTACCGGCGGAGCAGGTCGAGCAGGGCGGGCTCGATGGATCGCCCGTGCTTGCGGTGGAAGTCGGGGTCCTTGGGCTCCGGGATGATGCCGACGTCTCGACCGGTGCGCCGGTTCATGACGCTGAGCATCTCGAGCAGGTCCTCGAGTGTGGGCACGGGGTGGCCCGGGAGCCGGGGGCCCGGGGGACCCTCGCGACCGGTCCGGCTGAGCGTCCGGATCTCCGCGAGCGTGAAGTCGATCGCGTAGAACGACCCGTTCTGGCGGGCGCGACCGGGGAACTTCGACGCGATGTCGGTCGTGTCTTCGAGCGCCAGGTCGTGGGAGCAGATGAGCACCCCGTCCTTCGCCATGACGACATCGGGCTCGATGTAGTCGGCGCCCATCGCGTGAGCCGCGGCGTACGCCGCGAGCGTGTGTTCGGGCAGGTACGCGCTCGCGCCGCGATGAGCGAGAACGAGCGGCCGGTCCGGCGCGACGGAGGGTGCCCGCGCTGGTTGAGCGGGCGCGACCTGTGCGGAGGCGGGAACGAGAGCGGTGACGAACGCGCTGAGGGCCAGAGCGAGGAGCCGGGCGGGCAGCGCGGTGGATGTCCGCGACCTGTTCATGGGTGACAGCGTACCGCCGAAGGCCGGGGGCGGTCACGCCCCTATTCGGGGGTTTCTGCGTCGGCTTCGCTGACCAGAGTGGAAACGATGCGGAGTTCGGAGTGCAAGGTCTTGTGTACAGGGCACTTGTCGGCGATCTCCGCCAGGCGGGCCCGCTGCTCGGGCGTCAGTTCGCCCTCGAACTGCAGCTCGACATCGATGTGGGCGAGTTTGGACGAGGGCGACTCGCAGTCCTCGCAGTCCTCGGGGTGGCGGTGGTCGTGGCGCAGGGCCGCGGTGACCCCTTCGAGGGGCCAGCCCTTGCGGTCGGCGTACATGCGGACGGTGATGACCTTGCACGCGCCCAGGGCGCTCAGCAGAAGGTCGTAGGGCGTGGGGCCCGTGTCCTGCCCGCCCATGGACTTGGGCTCGTCCGCCCGCCAGGTGTGGCTGGTCGAGCCATCCCCGGGGGCGGTGCGGATGTCGGTCTTGTAGGGGTCGGCCCCGATGGAGACGACGACGCGTTGATCGTGTGCCATGGTGGGGGGAACCGCCCGGGCGGGGCGAGTGTTCCCGGGAGCCATCGACCGGCGCTCATCGGTGGGCGAGCGGCCCTTCGGTCGCGGACGCGTCTGCGCGGTGGGTGGGCGCCCTGCGCACGCGCGTGGGCGCGAGGAAGTGGTCCCCGGTGGTCCGCCAGATGAAGAGCCACATCGACCCCAGACCCACGAGGACCGCGAGGTGGAAGACCTCGTGGGGCCCGAGCGCGCCCGCGATGAGCGTGGGCTCATTGGTGAGTTCGCACAAGGCGCCCGCGGTGTAGGCGAGGCCCCCCAGGACGAGCGGGCTGACATAGCGGACGCTGTGACGCCTCAGCAGCACGCCCATCGTGAGGGCGCCGACCCAGCCCATCGCGACATAGGCGGTGACGCCCAGCCAGTCGGGGATGTCGTCGAAGAAGACGGTCTTGACGGCGACGCCGGCGGCCGCGGCGGTCCAGATGAACGCGAGCACGCCCCAGCGGAGCAGCCCCCGGAAGAGGATCGTGTGCAGGGGCGTGAAGGTGCCCGCGATCAGAATGAAGATCGCAGCATGGTCGAGCCTGCGGAAGAGATCGCGGGCGGCGCCATCGGGGAGGGCGTGGAAGGTGGCGCTCGCGAGCATGAGCGTGACCGCGGAGCCCGCGAAGATGAGGAGCGCGATCCGGGCGGCCCGGGTGACGCCCCGACGAGCGGTGGGCCAGGCGAGCAAGGCGGCGATGATCGCGCCGGCGAGGTGAGTCGCGGTAGAGAAGGGATCGGCGGGGAAGGCCATCGGGGGAGGCTATGCGGGGGGGTTGGTGGGGTGGCGCACGAAAGACCGCGCCCTTGAGGGACGCGGCTCGCTTGGTGGGTGTCACGAGCAATCGCTAGAGCGGCTACGCCGCAGGGGTAGCAGCAGGGGTCCGTCCAGGCCCGCCGGATTGCATCCGGCGCGGCCGTACAAGAGCGCGTGTGCGCCCGGAGGGCGCTACGGAGCGCTCGAAGTGGCCTTAGCGACTGGCCATGAGGTTCTTGAGCATCTCGTCGCGCGAAGCCTCGGTCTCCTGGGGCCAGGCCTCGACGCAGGCTTCGCAGCAGAAGGCGACCGTCTGGCCCTTGTAGACCACGGTCTTGGCGTCCGCGGGGACCTCGTGGCCCGAGAGGGGGCACATGGTGTTGACCGGGGTCGCGGTCGCGGCGGTGGTGTCGGTGGTCGTCTCGGTGGACGAGCACCCGGTGAGGGCGAGGGCGCCCGCGGCAACGACCGCGGCGATGATGGAACGCTTCATGATGGAGGTCTCCTGCTTCCTAAAAAGTGGATGGGAAGGGGACGATACTCTGTCAATCGACCGGAGCAAGCAGCCAGGCGGGCAGTTCGGGCTCCGCGTAGGCGGGGAGCCAGGAGCCATGGTTGACGCCCGGGTAGATGGTGAGCCTGGCGTTCGGGTTCAGGGGGCTCAGGGCCTCGTGCAGCAGCTCGGAGTGGCGGGGGAGGACGACGTCATCCTCCGCGCCGTGGAACGACCAGACGGGCGTGTCCTGCAGGCCCTCTGCGAGGGCGACGATGCGGGGGTCGGTGGGCCCGATCGCCTCGATGTCGTAGTTGAACGGGGGCGGCAGGAGGTAGCCACAGACCGGGGCGACGCGGGAGAAGCGCTCCGGGTGGCGGGACCCGATGACGAAGGCGCCGTGCCCCCCCTGGCTGAGCCCCGTGAGGGCGACGCGGGAGGGCTGGTACCGGGTGGAGACCTCGTCGAGGATGGCGAAGACCGCCTCCTCGTGGTCGGGCCACTGGGACTGCTGGTCGGGCTTCTGGGGCATGACAACGACCGCGGGCCAGCGCTCGGGGTGCATGATCAGCTCGCGCCCGATGCCCACGATCGCGGGGCGGAGGGGGTCGTCCCCGGACTCACCCCGCCCATGGAGGAAGAGGACGAGGGGCGGGTTCTCGGGGAGGTTGGCGGGGGTGTAGACCGCGTAGTTGTAGGTGGCGGTGTCGTTGGTGTAGGTGTGGAAGGTGAAGGGGCCCGGCGCGGGGGGCGCGGGCCGGGTGGAGGCGCAGGCGGGGAGGAGGAGGGCGAGGGCGAGGAGGAGGATGGGTCTCATGGGGGGAGGGTAACGGGGGGGCGGGCAAGCGGCTGGATCGGGATATTGAGTGAGTTTATCGAGCTTATTCGCTTTTGATAAACCGGGATAAGGTCGGCATATATGGCGTTGGACCGAGCGGACGCAGCCGGGCCCGCACCGGTCGGGGGACATCGCGGAGGCGCTGGGTCGGGCGGTGCAGTCGGTGGTGCCGGTCCGGAGCAAGCTGATCGAGAAGGGGATGGTGTGGAGCCCGTCGCACGGGGACACGGGGTTTACGGTGCCGTTGTTTGATGGGTTTATGAGGCGGGTGATGGGGGAGGGTTAGTGGAGCACGCGGGGAGGTGGAAAACTACAATGCGACATAGCGGGCCTACGCGGCATCACCCCCGAGAACGGCCTGTCGCGAGCGATTCACAATCGAAGACATCGCCGTAGAGTCCGAGAGCACAACAACCCGGTCCCGAACGACATCCTTCCCGCAGGCATCCAAAACGACAGTGAAAAACAAATTAAAGAAGCTCGAAGACACACCTCGCAGGCCCGACGCATCTAGACCAATCACCTGATCGTCTGAGGCACGCAGCGCGTGAACTACGGCTATCGCTACCCGCTCGGCGGCATCGAGGTCGGGACGTTGTCCCTTCACAAAGTCGAGAACATCAAGCTTTTGGTCGGGTTGAACAGTCATGTCAGCTATCAATGTCATCGGCCACCACGAGCGTAAAGAATACTCCGGTACCCGGAAGTCTCCAATCGAGATCCTCAACCCGCGGTTTTCCGTCAGGGGATGCCAGACCCCTAGACGCGTCGATGGTGGCCGCCGCCCCACCAGACACGATGGCTAGCCTGCCGCGGAGCGCCCGGACCACCATAATGAGATTGCTGATACCCAATCCGCGATTGTGCCGTCGCGATCCGCTGGTATGTTGCCCACGACTCACCAACTCTAGCGCTTCGGCGTCGCTAGTGCCGGAGTATTTTTTTGAACTGCCGAGGGATCCCGCGATCGTCCTTCCACAATCGACGACTGCAACACGGACTTCCCGAGAGCTAGAAAAGAATCGCGAGCACGAGATTCCTCCGATCGGGCTTTCTGCATGATCATGAATATTTTGGCAAACCTCATGCACTGCAGTAGTCAACTGGAACTCTTGATCGTCAGTGAGTCGATGGTGGCGTTGCACAAGTTGTAACACCCGCTGAGACTGCTCATATGCGCTATCAAAAAACTGATACAACGGAACCGTTTCACTTCTTCGATGTCTCGGATCTGCCTGTTTTTCTCTATGTAGAAAGTGTCGTAGGTTCGAAAAAGTACAAAACGCCCGCAGTCCCTCCGGACCTTCGGGCAGCGACACTACAAGCGACCGCCCCATCTGCCTTCTCATTAACCATGTGGCGTACAGCAAAGTCGCGGCACTCGGCCCGAGGTATCTACACGACGACACATCCAGCGTCATCGCCACTTGGCTAGTAGTATCCCATAGCGGGGAGATCTGTCGGCACCATGAGCTCAAATCGCTCCATGTATCGTCGACATTCTGGCCGGTAGTGATCGTGTCCATCTATCCTGTCCTCAAATCACCCGATCCCCGCTCGGCAGGTTGTGCGCCGGAGCCGTGTTCAGCTGCACCAGCGCCTCCCCCTGTACCTTCTTCGCCTCGTCCGCATCCACATAGTCGGAGTGGCAGGCCGCCTTGCCCTCGTCCTTGACGGCGCCCTTCTCCTCGATCTTGCCCTTGACCTTGGCCGCGAGCTTGTGGATCTCCTCGGGCTTGAGGTAGCCCCGCTGCTTCAGGATCTCCTGCTGCTCGGGGGTCAGGGCGTCGGACCTGGTCACCTTCTCGCGCTCGAAGCCCTCGGCCTTGCCGCTGGTGAATTCCTGGATCTCCTTGCTGATGCGGACGCTGCACCAGTCGTGGCCGCACATGGCGCAGAAGTCGGTGTCGACATCGAGGTCCTCGTCGTGGTAGGCGCGGGCGGTGTCCTCGTCGTAGGCGAGTTCGAAGTGCTTCTGCCAGTTGAGGGCGGCGCGGGCTCTTGTCAGGTCGTCGTCCCAGTCGCGGGCGCCGGGGATGCCCAGGGCGACATCGGCGGCGTGGGCGGCGATCTTGTAGGCGATGCAGCCCTGCTTGACGTCGCCCTTCTTGGGCAGGCCCAGGTGCTCCTTGGGCGTGACATAGCAGAGCATGCTGGCGCCGTGGTAGGCGATGGCGGTGGCGCCGATGCAGCTGGTGATGTGGTCGTAGCCCGGGAAGACATCGGTGACCAGGGGGCCCAGGACATAGAAGGGGGCGCCGTGGCAGAGGCGGCGCTGCAGCTTGGCGTTGTACTCGATCTGGTCGAAGGGGACATGGCCCGGGCCCTCGACCATGACCTGCACGCCGTGGCGCCAGGCGCGCTCGGTGAGCTCGCCGATGACGGCGAGTTCGGAGAGCTGGGCGTGGTCGGTGGCGTCGGCGAGGCCCCCGGGGCGGAGGCCATCGCCGATGGAGAAGGAGACATCGTGCTCGCGCAGGATCCGGCAGAGGTCGTCCCACAGGGTGTAGGTGAGGTTCTCCTGGTTGTGGACGAGCATCCACTTGGCGAGCAGAGAGCCCCCGCGGCTGACGATGCCGATGAGGCGGTTCTTGACGAGGGGGAGGTGGGCGCGGAGGAGGCCGGCGTGGATCGTCATGTAGTCGACGCCCTGCTCGGCCTGGTGACGCACTGTGGAGAGGACGGTCTCGGCGTCGAGGTCCTCGAGCTTCTTGCCGATGATCATGGAGTAGATGGGGACGGTGCCGATCGGGACGGTGGCGTTGGCGATGATCGCCTCGCGGGTGGCGTCGAGGTCGCCCCCGGTGGAGAGGTCCATGACGGTGTCGCCCCCCCACTGCTCGGCCCAGCGGAGTTTTTCGACTTCCTCATCGGTGCTGGAGGAGACGGGCGAGGCGCCCATGTTGGCGTTGACCTTGGTCTTGCTGGCCCGGCCGATGCACATGGGGTCGAGCTTGTGCTTCAGGTGGTTCCTGTTGGCGGGGATGATGAGCCGACCGGCGGCGACCTCGTCGCGCACCTGCTCGGGCGTCAGGTGGGGCTCGCGCTCCGCGACGCGCTGCATCTCGGGCGTGATGATGCCCAGGCGAGCGGACTCGAGCTGGGTGATGGGGGTGAAGGCCTTTGGGAAGGTGACGGTGCGGGTGGTGCCGCGTGCGTCGGTGAAGGTGACTTGGTCGAGAGACGGAGAGACGGAGAGACGAAGAGACGGAGTGGAAGACGCGGAGTCGGATGACTTCGTCTCTTCGTCTCTTGGTCTCTTCGTCTCTTCCACAGACCAATCCTCGGGCAGGAAGTCCCACGCGGTCTTGTCGGACGGCGCGGGCATGCCGGGCGTGTCGGGGCTGGCGAACATGAGGGGCCCGCCGATGTCGGGCTTCAGGGCGAAAGAGCCCGGCGTCGTGGCGTTCTCGAAGGAGCCGGGGTCAAACGCACCGTGGGTGGGGCGCTGGAAGCCGGGCAGGTTGGGAGCGGTGGGGTAGGCGATCCCGTTGCGGGAGATGAGGGGCGCGGGGCGGTCACCCGAACCTTCGCTGCGCGAAGATCCGGCGTCCGGGGTGCCGATGCGGGCCTGCCCGGCGGAGACGGTGAGCTTGCGCGTGGTGAGGTGGTGGGCCTTCTGGGCCGGAGTGTGGGCGGGCGAGAGGTTGGTGGTCGACATGACGAGCCCCTTCGGTTGCTCTGCGGAGGGGCTCGCGGCGGACGCGCGTGCGCGTGGTCGCGGTTCGCTTCCCTCCGCCGGTACGAGCCGGATCAGGTTCTACGGGTGCGTCTCAGCCGTGGGATGTCTGGCCCCAGCGGCGCCCCGAGCGAGTGGGGGAGTGTAGGCGGTGGGTGCGAATCGCCGAGTCGACGGAAGCCAGCCGGTCTTCCCGCCCGCCAAAGTGATCAGCATCTCATCCCGCGTCGGCGGGAACCGGCACGCCGGGCCCATCAGCAGGTCTCGGGGCCATGCGAGTACGGACAGATCGGACTGGAAGAAGGGCGTCAGCCAGCGGGAGACGACGCGGTAGTACCGGGTCGTGGCGCGGCGGGCCCTCGCGAAGGTGGCGATTGCGGTGGGGATATCGCGGGTTGTCGTGAGGGCATCCGCGAGGGCCGCGGCGTCGGCGAGGGCGAGGTTGGCCCCCTGGCCGAGCTGGGGGCTGGTGGCGTGGGCGGCGTCTCCGATGGCGACGACGGGTCCCGGGCGCTGGCGGAGGTGGACATCGAAGTAGGGCGCGTAGATGAGGTCGTCGCGCGTGCGGACCTGGTCGATGATGGACCGGGCGGCGGGGAGGAGGGCGGTGGCCTCGCGCCGCCAGGCTCCGAGGTCGAAGGGGGTGTCGGGCGTGAAGGCGCCGTCGCGGAGGCTCCAGAAGGCGCTGACGGTCTCGGGGCCTCCGGGCTGGACGCGTCCCGACGGGAGGAAGCCCAGCATGGTCTTTGTCCCGCGGTAGACCTGGCGGAGCGTGTCGGCGGGGAAGTCGGCGGGGCGCTCCGCGACGAACCAGAGGGCGCCCCAGGGGTAGCGGCGCTCGCGCCGGACCTCACCGGCGAAGCGGCGGAGGCTTGAGCGGGCGCCGTCGGCGATGACGACGAGATCGGCCTTGCCGCAGTCGGCCGGGTTCTGGATGTCGGCCCCGGTCGTGATCGCGACGCCAGCGCCGGTGGCGGCGTGGAGCAACGCGGCGTGGAGGGCGGCGCGGTGGACGCCGAAGCCATGGAGGCCCGGGCGGAGATCGGCGTACGCGAGGTGGAGGACGGTGCGGTCGCTGGGGGTCGTGCCCCGGAGGCGTGCGACCGGGGCCGCGAAGCTCCGGACGCGGTCGCCGACGCCGATGCGGTCGAGGATGCGCATGCCGGTGGGCTGGATGAGGAGGCCCGCGCCCACGGGGCGGAGCTCGGGGGCGCGGTCGTGGACATGGGCGGTCCACCCGGCGCGGGCGAGCAGGGTGGCGGTGGCGAGGCCCCCGATGCCGGCGCCGATGATGTTCACGCGTCGTTGCACCGGGCGATCATGAGTGAAACAAGCCCCGCGCCGAGTGGGGCGCGGGGCTCGTGGTCGTCCGGGCGTCGCGCGCCGCGGGGTCGCGGCGGCAGAATGAGGCGTCCGGTTGCCCGTCAGGCGGTCTTCTGCCCCGCGTGC
>DAIQNV010000057.1:0-20126 GCA_036788215.1 Phycisphaerales bacterium
ACGAGCCGGAACCCGAAGTCGCTGAACCCGAATCGACGGAAACGGGGCAGGATCGACTGCGCCTCGGCACCCGCCTCGATCGTCCCCGCCGCGGCACTGAAGGCCGACCCCCCGAGCAGCTGCAGACGCCCATCGTCCGAGCCCAGCTCACCGACGTTCCCGACCAGCCCGTAGAGCGTCCGCCCCCGCGCCGCCCCGTTGGGCCCCGCGTCCGGCCCCACCCGGTCGAACCACAGGCGCCCGTCATCCGAAGCCCACCCGGGCTGCGACGCGTCGAGCAGGCTCCGCACGAGGACGAACGATCCCTCCTCCGGCACCGGCACCAGGCTCGTCCGCCCGGCAGAGTTCAGCCCCTGCACATGCGACCGCTGCGTCATCACCGTCCGGTCCCGCAGATTCCAATCCGAAGCGTCCGTCCCCGTCTCGTACCGCTGGAAGGCCGCGGCCCACTCCGCCGAGGTCGGCAGACGGCACCCGAGCCACTCCGCCGCCATCGCCGCAGCGTCGGGCGAGACGTAGTTCATCGGGTGATCCAGTGAGGGACTCCCCTGCGCGTCCGACACCCGCGTCGGGTCGCTCCCGCCGATCCCCGGGGCGTATGCCGGGAACTCCGCCACCATGTCGGGCGTCGGGCTCAGCCAGGTCGGGTTGGGCACCAGCCTCCCTTCCGCCTCGTCCCACGCCCACACCCGGGCTCCGAGCCAGGGCGCCGACTGGTTCAGCCGCGCCGCCTCCCGAGCCTCGAAGAACTCCCCCCAGCTCCTGCCATCGGGCCCCACCAGCCGGTCCCACCCGCGATCCTGAGCCAGCACGATCGCGTTGAAGACCCGCAGCGACACCTCCGTCGTGCAGAAGTACACCAGCCGGGGCTCCCCGTCCGAGCCCATCATCTCGACCGCCACGAACTCCAGCGTGATCTCCCCGCCCGGCCCGTCCGGCCCGGTGTACCGCAGACGCTGCAGGTCCTCGTCCGCGTCCGCACGCCACCCCGCGCGACCGGGCCCGACCGCTGCGGGATCGAGCGCCGGCCCCTCGTCCTCCGGCGGACGGCTCAGGGCATCCAGCTCCGCCACCCACGCTCCGCCTGCATCCGCGCCCAGCTCCGCCTCGAGCGAAGCCAGCTCCGCCGCGTAGCGCCCCGCGAGCGCCCGCACCGCTTCCTCCTCGCCCCCGATGTCCTCGACGCCCCGCAGCCGCCCGAGGGCCTCGTTGAACCGCACCCACCCCGGCATCTCCGAGAAGTCGACCCCCGACGCCCGCGCCGCGGTCAGCCCCGCGTCCATCTCGTCCGGAGTCGCGAGGCCCGAGAGCCCGCTCTCCAGGCGTACCGCGCCGATCGCCCGCACCCGCGCCTCGACCGCGGTCCGCCGGGCCGGGTCGCCGAGCGACTCGATCGCCTGCGCCGCCCGCGCCTGCGCCCCAAGGTCCGCCTCGATCGCGGGCACGCCCGAGGGCCAGGTGCCCCCGCTCGCGTCGCTCAGACGGGCGTACGCGGTCACCGCCAGCACCGCCGGCACATCCAGCCGACCGGCCAGCCCCACCAACTCCGTCACATTCACCGATTCCCAAGCTTGCAGCACCGCCTCCGATCGATCCACGACCGTCCCGAGCGCCGCACGCACGTCCGCGTCCGCCAGCAACTCGCCGCCCCGCCACCCCAACGCACGCTCCGCCAGCGTCCGCCCGCCCGGGCCCGCCTCATCGGGCAGGTACGCCCCCGCGAGCAGGCGCTCGATCGCTGCGTAGTCCGCCGCCATGCGCGACACCCGCCCCAGCCACTCGTTCAGCGCCCCCGCCTGTCGCGTCACCTCGCGCCGGTACGCGTCGTTCGACGCGTAGGCGGTCCCGCCCCAGCCCGCCGACTGCAGCGCCGCCGCAGCAGCAGCGTCCAGCCTCGCCCGCAGCGCCGCCTCGAACCGGGCCTGGTTGAAGCCCTCGGGCCGCTCGTCCCAGTTGGGCGAGACCGAAAGCGCCCGCTCGAGGTCATCGAAGAAGCCGACCAGTGCCTCGTGCTGATCCCGCAGCGACCGCGCATCCTCCGTCGGCGCGTTCGCCGAGATCAGTTCGTCCCGCCGCCCCCGGTACGCAGCGTCGATGCTCGCCAGCCCCGCATCCGACACGCCCGTCCGCGCCGCCAGCGCCGGGCGCAGCTCCTCCCACTTCACCCGCACCTGCGCGACGACCTCGTCCACCTCCTGCGCCAGCGCCCGCACCCCACGGCTTGTCTCCGCGAAGCCCGCCTCGACCGTTTCTTTGAGCCTCCGCTTCCAGGGGAGCGCCACCAGGCCCTGCGCCGCGCTGTCCAGCGTCTCGATCCGCTCGTCGAAGCGCTTGCCCGCCAGCGCCTCCTCCGCGCGTCCCGGGTAGTCGGTTCGAAGCGAAGCGATCTCGTCGCGCAGCCTCTGCAGTTCCGCGACCCCGCCCCACCCATTGCGCGGGTCGTCCGCCGGGTCGAGCGCCCGGAACTGCTCCGACTGCGCCTCCTGCACCCAGCGCCGGTACAGGCCCGCGGTCGGCCCCGCCCCGCCCCGCACTTCCGCCAGCACCGTACTTTCCTCGTCGAAGAGCTCCCGCTCCACGCGCCGCCACCCCTCGCCCGCGAACGCGACCAGCACACCGGTCAGCTCCTCGACTTCCGTCAGCCGCGCCTCGACCGCCTCCAGGGGCCCGACGCCCGTCGCCCCCCCGTCCAGGCGCAGGGCGCTCGCGACATAGTCCGCGTACCCGGTGAGCAAGGGGTCCGCCGGATCCTCAAACGCGGTCTCCGCGCCCGCAGCGACCACCACGCCCGCACGCTCCCCGAGCGTTGCGTACCGCGCCTCGATCGCCTCGACCCGGTCCGCAGCGTCCAGCACCGCGACGAGCCGCTCGCCCACGCCCGCCTCGAAGACCTCGCGCTCGAAGGGGCCCGCGAGTTCCCGCAACCGCTGCCCGCCCGCGCCCCAGCCCCGGTCGACCCACGCGCCCGACAACTCCTCGAACCGGACGACCCGCTCCCAGCCCTTGATCGCCCCGACGACCTCTCCCACCAGCACGAACGCGGTCTGGATGCGACCGCCGAACTCCCGGTCCTGCAGCAGGGGCGAGTTCGCCGACCGCAGGTAGTCCGCCACCTGCGTCGCGGACCGCACCGGCGCCCCCGACACCGCGACCGGGTCCAGGCGGGCCGCGCCGATCGACTCCAGCCTCTGCACCACGCCCGACCGCAGCGTCTCGTCCTGGTTCAGCCTCGCACGCACCCGGGGCAGACCCGTCTGCACGAACTGCAGCAGCCACGCGTCCGCGTGCTCCGACCACTTCTGCAGGTCGTCGAGCTTCACGTCCGCCAGCACCACCACCTCCGCCGGCGCCTGGGGACGCGTCACGTACCACGCCCCCACGCCGCCACCCGCCAGCAGGAGCGCCGCCGCCACCGCGAGCCACACCCCCGCCGCGTTCCCTCGGCTCTCCTTCGTGCTGATCTTCGCGAGCTGCGCAAGCGCCCCCGCAGCGTTCAGCTTCCCGGGCTCAAGCGAGAGCGCGGGGTCCATCAGCGCGTTGGTGAGGGAAAGCCAGGCGCCGGCGTGCTTGCCGAGCCTTCTGTACCCGGTGCTCTCCTCGATCGGGTAGCCCACCGTGGGGCGATAGGCCTCCAGCACGATCATCTCGTACAGCAGCCGGCCCACCTGCCTGAGGTCGGGCTCGGCGCTGGTCAGGTCCGTGTCGGCCGCCGGGTCGTCCAGCACCACGCGCCACCGCGCTCCGCCCCCCGCCGGCTCGATCAGCACCCGCCCCGCGGTGATCCGCCCGTGCCCGCGCCCGACCGCTTCGAGCGCCGCGACCGCCTCCAGCACCCCGCCGATCAGGGCCTTGAGCGCCGCGCCCGTCGGACGGACCTTCCCGTCCATCAGGTCGCTCGCCCGCAGCATCACCCGGGGCCCCGCCCGCCACGCGCCGTGCGCATCGACGCCCAGGTCCTGCACAGGCTGGATGCGACCGTCTGTCTGCTGGCTCAGCTTGCGCTGCGCGACCGCCGACGCGAGGAACCCGCGGACCGCAGCATCCGCGGCGCGGACGCCCACGAGCGCGGGGTCGGGCCGGCACGCCCAGATGAGCGTGTCCTCGGCGCCCCGAGGGGGCACCTTCCCGTCGGCACTCTTCGTCCCTGCCCACAGCGTCACGCCCGAGCCCGAGCCCCCGACGCCCGAAGCCACCACCCGCGCCGCGCGATACCCGCCGACCTCGAGCACGTCAGAGCCAAGCACGCGGTCCGCCATACGCCAGCACGCCCCCAATAGCTCGCGAGGCCACCGCCTCGGGCAAAATCAAACGACCCCCGGGCCGAGCGCCCGAGGGCCCGCGATCGTCTACCCGCGATTCACTGGCCGACCGGCTTCTGAGGCGTCAGCACCACAGGCCCGGAACGGCGGATCGCGATGCTCAACTCCCGGCCCGTCCAACGCGCCGGATCGAGGGGCAGGATCAGCCGGCGCGGGTCCGCGTCCCCGGGCTGGTCCTGCGCCACGCCGGGCAGGTTCACCAGAACGAAGAGGTCGGTCGCGCCCGCCGCGTTCCACTTCGACCAGATCGGGTCGGACTTGCTCAGCACCTTGGGCGACGCATCCTGCGAGGTGAAGGTCAAGGTCGCCTTGTCCTGCGCCGCGCGGAACGGATCGCCCGCGGAGAAGTACTGGCCCACGCTCGCCGACCGCAGCGGGCCCGCCTGCGACGCGTTCGCGCCGACGAGGTCCACCTCGAGGGTCGGCGTCCGCCCGCCCGAGGTCCACGCCTCGTCGAGCGACACCGTGATGTCGTACTTGGGCCCGCCGCCGAAGCCGCCGCAACCGCCCAGCACGCACGCGAGGACCGCAGCCATCGCTGTGACCGCAAAACGCCGCATCCCTACCGAACTCGCCATCACTTCGACCCCCTTCGCCCGCACCGGCGGGACCGTCACAAGCCATCCGTGCTCCATCCGACCCGGGGCCCACAGCCCCGGACCGGGCGCCGCGATGCTACCCGAACCGCCGGCCCGGCGCGAATACACCCGATTTTGTCCAGAGGTGAGTCATGTAGACCACACGCGGCTTGACAAACCCGTACAATTTCATGAATTCGACGGCTCATGTCTTCACTACGAGGGAAGGACCCACCGTGAGCGACCCCGTCACCGTCATGCTCGTCGACGATCACGGCCTTGTCCGTGATTCACTCGCCGCGTGGCTCCACGCCCAGCCCGACCTCACCGTCGTCGCGACCGCGCCGACCGCAGAGGACGGGCTGAACGGGGCGCTCGAGCACCGCCCGGACATCATCGTCTTTGACATCGATATGCCCGGGCGGATCAGCTTCGATGTCGCCAAGACGCTCCGATCCCGCCTTCCCAACACGCGGATCGCCTTCCTCTCCGCCTTCTTCCACGACCACTACATCGAACAGGCCCTCTCGGTCGAAGCCGCCGGCTACATCACCAAGGGCGAGAGCCCTGACACCGTCGCCCAGGCCATCCGCACCATCTCCGCGGGGGGCGCCTACTTCAGCCCCGAGGTGCAGGACCGCATCGTGGTCGACTCCCGGGGGGTCCACTTGGGCACCGCCAAGACCCGCGCCAGCACCCTGAGCCCCCGGGAGCTTGAGGTCCTCCGCTACATCGCCAGGGGCCTCTCCAAGAAGGAGATCGGCGCCACCATGCACATCTCCGTCAAGACCGTCGACAACCACTCCACCAGCCTCATGGCCAAGCTCGACCTCCACGACCGCGTCGAGCTCACCCGCTTCGCCATCCGCGAGGGCCTCGCCGAAGCCTGAACCGCCTCCGGCGCCCCAAACCGCTGCGGTCATCATCTGCAGACGGAGCGCCCAGCCCTTCCGGGTGGCGTCGCAGGAGGGTGCGGCGTGCCCATCTTTCCCCACCCCCGCCAACTTGATCCCCACCTCCCCAGGACCCAAGATCCGAGCGATGTCCAACCCGCCCCGCTCCACACGACAACGCGAGATCATCCGCCAGGTCATCCTCGGGGCCGACCGACCCCTGAGCCCCAAGGAAATCCACGAGCGCGCCCAGCGGGACCTCTCCACCGTCTCGCTCGCGACCGTCTACCGCACCCTCCGCACCCTGCTCGAGCAGGACGACATCTCCCAGGTCGATCTCCCCGGAGAATCTCCCCGTTACGAAGCCGCGGGGAAGGGCCACCACCACCACTTCCACTGTCGCGCCTGCGGCCGGGCGTTCGACCTCACGGGCTGCCCGGGCCGGATGGACCAGTTCGTGCCGGCGGGGTACGAGGTGGACGGGCACGAACTCACCCTGTTCGGGCGGTGCCCAGCCTGCGTCGCGAACGGCATCGAGGCCCCACCCTCGACGCCCCACGCGCACTGACCTCGTCCTGACCAAAAGCGAAAATGCCGCCCAGCCTTCTCAGTCTGGGCGGCACCGAGGAGAGGAAGAAAGGAGTCGGTCGGCGACCACTCCGCACACAGAGTGACCGCGCGCAAACCCGCTGCTCTCACAGGCGGTCGTCCATGACCTCGGGCCGCGTGACCACATGAAGAATCCACAGATCATCCACGGCTTTCGACAGTCCGTCGAATCCGTTGACTTTCTGATCAAAGCAAGGTAATCACCCCGGTGTTCCGCCCTGATCAGGCGGGCCCAGGGCGGTGGTTTGTGGAGCAAGCGGTCAACTGGGCTCGTATCGGAGGGTCCTGGCCACCCCGTTCCGGTCATCTGCGACGACGACGGTGGGGCGGTGGCTGGCGTACTCCCCGTCCGTGAGCAGGGCGAAGTGCATGATGATCAGCTTGTCACCGATCTCGCAGAGGTGGGCGACCGCGCCGTTGAGTTCGATGGCGCCGCTGCCCGGCTCCCCCCGGAAGATGTAGGTTTCGAAGCGATTGCCGTTGCGGCAGTTGGCGACGAGGACCTTGTCGTTGACCCGCATGCCTGTGGCTTCGAGCAGGTCGGCGTCGATGGTGATCGACCCGACGTAGTCGGGTTTGGCGGCTGTGACGCCTGCCATGTGGATCTTGCTGTGCAGCACAGAGCGGAGCATGCGGTGCGGGTCTTTCTGAGTCCACCCCGATACCGGGGTAGTTAAAATTCCAAAACGTTGTCCTGCGAGCGTTTACGGGCTTTGGAGACCAAGGGGTCGGTTCTAAACTGACCAAGCGGGTCGGCCAGTCCGACCCTAGCCAGTCGCTCCCGGCCGGAGGATTGTTCCGGTCCGGGGCGCGAGAACAAGCCGACCGGGGAGAGCAATCTTCCCGGGTTCTCCAGCGGAGCATGTCATGGAACGCAGGACGCCTCAGAGCAGCCACGGAGCGGGTGTGGAATCGAGCCTCGCGGCGCAGTCGGATCGCCCGGATCCACCCTTCATCGTGCACAAGCCCGCCAGCCTGACGAAGCTCGACTTCACGCGGCGCCCGTTCGGGCGGTGCGGTTTGCTGCCCACCGCGATGCCGGACGCGCGGTCGGACCATCATCGTCACGGCGCGTGAGCGGTTGGGTCGGGTGAGAGGTTCGTGGAGAAGTCACTTCGTGATGTCTCCGCGTCACCCTATGCGATGATCGTGGTTCGGCACGGACCCGCAGAGCCGGGTCTGTGGCACCGTTGACTTGGGCTTAGGTGGGGTGAGAGGTTCGTGGAGAAATCACTTCGTGATGTCTCCACGGCACCCTTCGCGATGATCACGGTTCGGCACGGACCCGCAGAGCCGGGTCCGTGGCACCGTGGGATCGGGTACCGCTACCCCGTTTTGTTGAGCGGGTGGGTCAGTTGGCCCGGGCGGTGGCGTAGGCGGCGCCGGCGGGGTGGTGGTTGCCTGTGGCGGCGGTGTGGCGGTCGAAGAGGGCCCAGCCCAGGCGGTCGCCGGCTCCGAGGGTGAGGGGTTGGGCCTCGCGGGTGGGGGTGCGGTGTAGGGCGACCTTCTGAGTAACAAACACCGGGGACGGGTTTGTGTCGGTCGCTCGGGCGTTGGCGGCGGGGGTGGCGGCGCGGGTCGCGTTCGCGTTCGTTCCGGTGGCGCAGCCCCCGGCGAGGAGGGTGGCGGCGGCAAGGGCGGCGAGGGCGAGGGTGGGGGCGGGCGTGCGGCGCATGTGGGTCTCCCTGCGGTCCGGTTGGTGCCGGTGGTGATCGGCGGGGTGGGGGGATGGGGTGGGGTGGAGGCGCGGGAGTTGCGCGTACGCGGACCCGGTTCGGCGGCGCAGTCGGGCCGGCTTATCGAGGCGGCACAGACGCGCGGGCGGGTTGGGGGTGGGCGTGGGGCAGCGCAGATGGGGGGCGATCTCTTTATGATGCGTGCCGCGCCGGTTCTCGGGCGTGGCCCCTTGGTCGGGCCTGCTCGCCGGGGGGTCAGTTTGGCTCGGGGGCAGGATGGGTTCAGAGGTTTCGATTTCGGATCGCGCGGCAGAATTGGCGAATCGCGTCCGGCTTCTGGAGGCGGAGGGTGTTGATGCGCGTTCGTCGGGTGCGGTGAGCGAGGCCATCAAGGGTTTGCCGCCTCGGGATGCGAACGCGGTGCTGCGCGAGGCGGAGCGTCTGAAGCCCGGTTGGTCGGCGGGGCGGGCGCTGACGATGGCGGACGGCTCGGTGGGCGTGGTGGATGCGAAGGAGTTGTCGGACGGTCGGTTCCTTTCGGCGGAGCTGGCCCACCTGGCGTCGCGCGAGGGCGGGCGGGTTCGGGAGGCGGACCTCCGGGCGTGGGGCGCGGAGCTGGCGGCGGCGGGGGTGGCGAGCGCGGAGGTGAAGGGCGCGGGGGGCGAGGCGTTGGCGCGGGCGAAGGCGGCGCTCGGGATCCCGGCGGACAAGGACGTCGACGAGGTGAGGCTGCTGGAGTGCTTGGCGATCCTGGCGGAGATGGTGAAGGCGCTGGACGGGCTGGCGTGGCGGACCTGGCGGTCGATGGCGCCGCAGAGCGAGGTGCGGAGGCGCGGGGAGCTGAGCGTGCTGCTGGGGCGGTACGCGCAGGGTGAGGGCGGGGAGACGGCGCAGTCGGTGGGGGAGGAGCTGGCGAAGTTCCGGCAGTTGACCGCGGGGCTGCTCGCCTCGATCGGGCAGGCGGGCGAGGTGGCGTACCAGCGGGTGAGCAAGCTCAACCCCCTGCACATCGAGAGCCTGGCGACTGCTGAGAAGGGGCTCGGGGAGAGCCCGGACGTGGCGTGCTGGCGGAAGTACCGCGAGCTCGCGGGTCAGATGGACGAGGCGACGGTGACGGGCGAGACGATGCGTTCGATGGCGTCGTTCGCCGAGGGGTTGATGCGTTCGTGACCGCGCTGTTGGCGCGCGAGGAGGCTGTCGGATGACGCTCGAGGTTCACTGGCACGAGGGGCTGTTCCTGCAGCCGCACCATCTTCAGACGATGCAGCGTCAGCTGATGGAGCGGTCGGGCTCGGAGCGGCGGCTGGTGATGCCGTACCCGTTCGGCGTCGTGGAGAGCAAGCTGAGCACGGACGAACTGGACAACCTTCGGGTGCGGTTCGACCGTTTGCGGGTGGTGATGCCCAGCGGGCTTGAGGTGGATGCGCCGGGGAGCGCGGACCTGCCGGCGCTTGACCTTTCGGAGGCGTTCAACGCGTCGACGAAGCCCCTGACGATCGCGCTCGGGGTCCCGCTGTACTACTCGACGCGCGGGAACTCGCTGGCGATTGGGGAGACGGACTGGCGGATCAAGCGTCGGTACCGGGTGGAGGAGCTGGACTCGTACGACGAGAACACGGGGGAGAACAGCCAGACGGTCTTGGTGCGGAAGGTGAACGCGCGGCTCCTGATCCTGGAGGTGGATGACCGGGCGGACCTCGAGGTGCTGCCCCTGCTGCGGGTGGTGCACGCTGCGGGCGAGGAGTCGGGGCTCCCTCGCCTGGAGCGGACGTTCGTGCCCTCGTGCCTTTGGATCAGCGGGTCGGCGGCGCTGCGGGAGCAGATCCGCGATTTGGCGAACCGGGTGGAGAGCGCCCGGACGGAGACGGTGGTGCAGCTGACGCGGGCGGGGTTCGCGGTCGACAACCTGCGGGGCGTGCAGGTGCAGCAGATGCTGAGATTGCAGACTTTGAACCGTGGCGCGGGCCGGCTTTCGGCGCTTCTGGGTGCGCCGGGGGGCGTGACGCCCTTCGAGGTGTACCTCGAGCTGCGCGGGCTGCTCGGGGAGCTTGCGGCGTTGCAGCCCGACCGGGACGCGTGGAACGCGACGGCGTACGACCACGAGGCTGTTGGGGAGGTGTTCGAGGAGCTGTGCAACTCGATCCGCGAGCTGCTGCAGGCGGAGGGGACGGCGACCTGGATGAAGACGCCCTTCGCGGTGCGGGAGGAGGGGCTCCTGGTGGCGACCCTGAGCGAGGAGCACCTGACGCGTCCGAACGAGTACTTCCTCGGGATCAAGAGCTCGCTCGACCCCCGGAAGCTGGCGGCGCTGGTGGAGGACGGGGCCCGCTTCCGCGTGATGGCGGAGAGCATGTCGGCGGCGCGTGTACGTGGCGTGCCCCTGGACGAGGAGCGGCACCCGCCCCTGCAGTTGCCCAGCCAGGTGGGGCTGCACTACTTCCGCCTGAAGCGGACGGAGGCGGAGCGGATGTGGGAGACGATCAAGTCGGAGCGGTCGATGGCGATCAGCTTCAGCGGGGCGGAGCCGGGTGCGATCGAGGATGCGTCGTTGTACATGACGGTTCCGGGGTAAGGGGCCTTGTTCATTGGTCGGGTTGAGTGGTCGGGTTGGGCGTCGGGCGGGTTGAGAACGGATCGCGTGGCGGGTCGGCGCGTGTAAGGGCGAGAGCATGAAGCTTGCGGAAGTGTGCGAACCGGTGTTTCAGTATGTGTGCCGGCTGAACCGCTCGGCGCGGCGCGGCGTGGACCTGGAGCCGGCGGCGGTGCGTGCGGACATCGAGGCGATCCTGTCCGAGGCGAAGGGGCGTGCGGACGCGGACCCCGGGCTGTCGGAGAACTTCACGAAGATCGAGCTTCCGCTGATCTACTTCATCGACTTCATGATCAAGGAGAGCCAGCTTCACTTTGCGCGGGACTGGCGGGAACTGGCGCACGAGCGGGACAAGCTGGCGGGCGACGAGGAGTTTTTTGACCTGCTCGACGAGACACTGAAGGACCAGAGCGAGTCGGCGACGGACCGGCTGGAGGTGTACTACACGTGCCTCGGGCTCGGGTTCATGGGGATGTACGTCGGTCAGAAGGACTTCCTGAAGAAGAAGACGATGGAGGTCGCGGCGCGGCTGCGCAAGCGGATGGAGACCGAGCAGTCGGCGCGGCTGGTCCCTGAGGCGTACGAGCACGTTGATACGAGCGACCTGATCCAGCCGGCGACGCGTGGGCTGTTGGGGCTGGTGATCGCGCTGGTGGTGATCGGGCTGGTGGTGCTGATCGGGAACGCGGTGATGTACGGGTCGGCCTCGGGCGACCTGAGCAACGCCCTGGGCGATATCGAGCGGACGGCGGAGGGCGCGGGCGGGTGATCGCCCGTGTCGGCGTGGTGTCGGTTGTGTGTCGGATGGGTGCGGGTGCGTGATCGGAACGAGTGTGGGCCGGTCGGACCGGCTTTGTGAGCGGCGAAGGAATCCGGGATGAACCTGTTTCTGAATCTTCCGACTCCTGTGAAGGCGGCGATCTTCGTCCTGTCCGGGGGCGGGCTGTTTGCGATCCTGCACTTCGGCTGGCCGGGCCCGCCGGTGTCGTACATCCTGTTCGTGGCGATGGCGCTGGTGGCGGGGAGCCTGGTGGGGTACCGGTTCCTGCTGAAGCGGATGGACAAGGGGCGGAGCACGCCCTTCCTGCAGAAGCTGCGGGAGAACAGCTCGGCGGCGCCCTCCGCGGTGAACGACCCGGCGGCGCGGGCGAGGCTGGATGACCTGCGCCGGAAGTTCGAGGAGGGGATCGCGACCTTCAAGGACCACGGGAAGGACATCTACAGCGTTCCCTGGTACGTGCTGGTGGGGGAGCCGGGGTCGGGGAAGACCGAGGCTGTGCGGCACTGCAACGTGGGCTTCCCGCCCGGGCTGCAGGACCAGCTGCAGGGCGCGGGCGGCACCCTGAACATGAACTGGTGGTTCACGAACCACGCGGTGATCCTGGACACCGCGGGGCGGCTGATGTTCGAAGAGGTGGTGCCCGGGGCGACGAACGAGTGGAAGGAGTTCCTGCGTCTGCTGAGGCAGGTGCGGCCCAACTGCCCGATCAACGGCATGCTGCTGGTGATCCCGGCGGACTCCCTGATCAAGGACTCGGCGAACGAGATCGAGGCGAAGGGCGGGAAGATCGCGGAGCAGCTGGACTCGATCCAGCGGGCGCTCGGGGTTCGGTTCCCGGTGTTCGTGATCATCTCGAAGTCGGACCTGATCAACGGTTTCCGCGAGTTCTTCGAGGACCTGACGGACCCGGTGCTGCAGCACCAGATGCTGGGGTGGAGCAACCCGAACCCCCTGGACACGCCCTTCAAGCCCGAGGAGGTCGAGAAGCACCTCTCGACGGTGAGCGCCCGCCTGCAGCGCAAGCGGCTCGGGCTGATGGTGGACCCGGCGCCGAAGAACGACCAGTCGAACACGAAGCTCGACGAGGTGGATGCGCTGTACGCGTTCCCGGACGCGATCGCGAAGATCGGCCCGCGCCTGCGCCGGTACCTCGAGATGGTGTTCGTGGCGGGCGAGTGGAGCCAGAAGCCCCTGTTCCTGCGGGGGATCTACTTCACGAGCTCGATGCGTCAGGGCGAGCCTTTGGACGCGGACCTGGCGGAGGCGTTGGGCGTCGACGTGGGGAAGCTGCCGGAGTCGGGGTTCCTGAAGCCCCGGGACATCAGCTACTTCCTGAAGGACCTGTTCATGGACAAGGTGTTCCGTGAGCGGGGGCTGGTGACTCGGGCGGCGAACACCAAGCAGGTGAAGCGTCAGCGTCAGCTTGTGGGGATCGGGGGCGGGTTCCTGGTGATCCTGCTGGCGCTGCTGTTCACGGTGCTGGGGCAGGGGACCCTGAAGCGTGGCATCCTGGACAGCCAGGGGTTCTGGTCGGCGGTGCGGGACGAGATCTCGGTGGGGAGCGGGGAGTCGATCACGCTGATCTACGAGCGTGGCGGCGTGACCGAGTACGCGGGCGGGACGCAGGTGGAGCTGACTTCAGGCGGGGACAAGCGGACGCTGTCGGCGGTGGACCTGCAGGTGGAGGCGCGGGCGCAGGTGGATCGGCCGGTGAATGTGCCGTTGATCTTCATGCCCATGACGCTCGTGCTGGACAACCCGTTCGAGAAGCAGACGGATGCGCAGCGTGCGTTGTTCGAGGTGGGTGTGCTGCAGCCTGCGATCGAGAGGGCCCGGGGGCGGCTCGGGAGCGTGGGGGCGGCGGGCTGGAGCCCGGACGCGACGGGGGCGCTGGAGCAGCTGGTGCGCCTGGAGACCGCGGCGCGGGCGGGTTCGGGCTCGGGGCTCCTGAGCGATGGACCTCCCTTGAGGCTGGATCCCCTGTACGCGTTCGTGCTGAAGGGCGTGGACGACGAGGGGTACGAGGAGTTCCTGAAGAGCCACCGGGAGGCGTTGCAGCGCGTGCTGGAGTCGACCTACGCGAAGCTTGGGTCGAGCTGGCCCCCAGCGCTGGCGAAGGCGGGGACGGACGACGCGGGGCGGGCGGTGAACCAGGGTGTGTCGGCGTTTGTCGACTATTGGAAGACGGGCGCGGACCGGCCCGGGACGGTCCTGGGCGACATCGTTTTCGTGCAGACCGCTGCGGAGGGCTTCCTGCAGGCGGAGGAGGACCTGGCGCGTCGGTCGGGCATGGCGGGGACGGCGGGGGTGCAGACGGGCGCGCAGTTCAACGAGGCGTTGACCGCGTGGTCGGCTGCGATGGCGCGGGTGCGGGCGGCGAAGGCGGACCTCGACACCGGCATCGAGAGGCTGAACGCGCAGTTCGACGCGTCGGGGGGGCGGCTGCCTTCCAACGCGGAGTTGAACCGGCGGGCGCGGACGAGCGTCCTGGAGCAGGCCAACGGTCAGTACGACGCGCTGCTGGCGGCGCTGCCCTCCGCGGATGCGCGGGGTAGGGACGAGGACATGGCGCTGCTGCGGTCGCTTCGGGAGCGATTGGAGGCGGGGCGTGCGGCGCTGGCGGACGATGTGACGGCGCGGATGGGCGAGATCGAGCGGACTCTCGCGAGCCTGCGGGAGAGCGTGATCGACACGCCGTCGTCGGCGACGACGGACCAGCGCGGGTACCAGCTCCGCTTCGCGATGTACGAGGCGGCGGACCGGCTGCTCACCGCGGCGGCGCCGACGCCCGAGCTCGACCAGGTGGGGTCGGAGGCGGAGCGGATCGGGCGGCTCGTCGACGAGGCGCGGGCGGCGATCCGGCGGTCCTCGGACCAGGGCGGCGCCGCGGCGGCGTTCGTGACCGGGCGCGAGGTGAGCGAGCGGGCGGTGCGGGTGGCGCAGCGTCGGCTGAACCGGGACCTGGCTGAGCACGCGATGCGCCTGATGGCGCAGGCGGACATGGCGCAGTGGGTCGCGCGTCGGGCGGAGGGGATGATCCCGGTGTCGAAGCCCACGGTGCCCGGGAGCCGGATGACCGGGGGGAACTTCGACAACGCGTTCCACCCGGGGGCGGCTGCGGAGGTGCTGGCGGCGTACGGGGCGATCCGGTCGATCGCGTCGAACGCGGGTGCGGACGCTTCGGGCGATCCCTCGGTGCTCGACGCGGCGCGGCTGAGCCAGGGGCTCAGTGAGATCGCGGGTCGGGCGGACCGGTACCTGCAGGCGTACGCGAGGTACTGGACGGAGGACGTGATCAGGGAGGCGACGTTCGACGTGCCCCCGAGCTGGGTGGACTACCAGCGTGGGCTGAACCAGTTGAGTGTTCCGCGGACGATGGATGCGTTGCGGTCGCTGTCGGACGCGATGCAGGCGGCGCTGCGTGCAGTGCCGGAGAATCTGCGGGTCTCGACACCCGGTGTGGCGGAGACGCTGGCGGCGTTGCCGGCGGACGCTGCGAAGCTGGGGGACGGGCGGTACCGGGACGACACAAACAGTTGCCTGCGATCGTTCGGCGACCTGCCGGACACGGTGCGCGGGGCCCGCGAGGTGATCCTGGGGACCGTGGCGCGGGACTTCGAGGCGGACTATTTGCTGGTCTTCGCGCCCGAGGCCAAGGCGCCGGGCGAGTCGTACTGGTCGAGCGTGCTGCTGGGCGGGCTGCGCCTGCTGGCGCGGAACTCGCTCGAGGAGGCCCGGGTCGCGCGGGACGCCCTGGTGACCGAGTCGCGCGGGTTCCCGCTCTGCCTCGATGCGCCCCGGACGCTGACCGCGGACGAGATGACCCGGGCGCTCGAGCGGGTGTCGCTCCTGGTGACGGGCGCGCCCGCGGGGGCGGCGCGGGGCGACACGATCGGGGACGGGGCGTACGGCCCGGTGCCCGACCCGGTGCGCGAGGAGCTGGAGAAGCTGCGCGGGCAGCGCGTGGCGGACCGGGGCACTGACCGGGCGTGGATCGAGCGGCTCGGGGTGGTCTCGGGGCTGTTCGAGGGCGCGGAGCCCCTGCGCTGGGAGCTCGTGGTGCTGCCCCTGGGCGTGCAGACGGACCAAGCGACCGCGTCGGAGTACCGCTACCTGCAGGTGCAGGAGGGGGCGACGCCCGTGACCCTCGAGGGTCGGCCCCGGTCGCAGAGCGACATCGGGCAGGCCCGGACGCAGGCGATGTTCGAGGTCCCGCAGCGCGCGGTGGTGCGCCTGGCGTTCAGCCTGCAGGCGGACACGCCCTTCGTCGCGTTCGCGAGGCTGCCCGCCGACTGGGGCGGGCTGGCGGCGATGCGGGCACCGGGGGCGGCGCCCCTGGACCCCACGCGGAACGCGGCGCTGAGCCGTGACTATGCGGATGTGTGGAAGCTGGATGTTCCCCTGGAAGATGCCGAGGGGAACGCGCTCTCGGTGAACGGGAGCCCGGTGGTGTACTCGCTCGGGGTTCGTTTCAACCGTCCGATGCCCTCGCCGGACCGGTGGCCGACAACGGCGACCTGGCCTGCGAACTGAGGTCGGTGGTCCGGGAGTGACGCCCCGATCGGAGATCGGGGCGGTGCCGGCGTTCGCGTCCGGCGGAGAAGTGAGCGATGGCGCGACGGACGGGCAGCACGATCATCGACCTCGGGACGCGCCTGAGCCTGGCGGCTTTCGGCAAGCACCCGGGGTGGAACGACCACATCGACGACCTCGGCGTGGAGACCGACCGGCTGGTCGCGGTGAAGCGTGCGCTCTACAGCGAGGGGATCGCGGGGAACATCGACTCTGGAACATGGGACAACCTCGACCCGGCCCGCCGGGTCGAGGGGTTCGACCACACCTTCGTGTGGCGCGGGCCGGACGGGCTGGTCGCGGGGCGGATCTGGAGCTCGAGCGACGGCAAGGGCCGGCGGAAGTACCCGATGATCCTGGCGGTGCAGACCGAGGGGCTGCCCCTGCGATTCGTCACCGAGCGGGTGCTCCCGAGGCTCCGGCAGCTGGAGGATGAGTGCCGTGCAGCGGAGAGCGCCGGGACGGTGATCTCGCTGGTCGATGCGGCTCGGACGGAGCTGCGTCGGGAGGCGGACCGGTCGGGTCGGGTGCTGACCGAGCCCCTGCCCCCGCCCGGTGCGGTGGCGCAGCTCGCGGAGCGCGAGCCCCTGGGCCCGGAGCGCGAGGGCCTGGTGCGGGTGCTGTACCAGCTGGAGCGCGACTTCTCGAGTTATCGCAAGCCCAATCGCGCGGAGTCGGGGACGCGGTCGCGCACGATGGACACGCGCCCGCAGATGCTGCGTGTGCCCCGGGTGTCGGGCGAGCTGGGCGAGGAGTGGGGGCTTTGGCTTCGGCTCGTGACGTCTGAGCTGGACCCGTTGTCCCCGGTCCTGTGCATCACCGCTGAGGGGCGGGCGTGGACGGACATCATCGTGGGGGAGCCGGGCCCGGGGCAGCTGGCGTGCCTGCAGCAGAACGAGGAGGCGATGCCCCTCACGACCTCGATCCCCTACACGATCGACGCGGACTTCCGCAGGCACGCGGACGAGCTCGTCGAGCGCGGGCGACGCGGGCAGGTGCTGGAGCACGACCCGGGCTACGTCGCGGCGAGCGCCGACCGCATCGCGCAGCTGGCCAGGGCGGCGACCGGTGGCTCCGGCGGGTCGGGCTCGGCTTCGGGCGGTATGCCCATGGGCGTGGTGGTCGGGATCGTGATCGCTGCAGTCGTGCTGACGGGCATCCTGATCGCGGTGGTGATCCTGGGGGGCGTGCGGGGCGAGGTCCCGGGCGGAGGGGACGCCGACGGGGCGCCGGTGTCGCAGGCGCAGGTGGGCGACGGCGCGGGCGATCAAGCCGGCGTCCCGGGTCCATCGCGCGGGGGCGGGCCGACGGTCGAGGCCTTCGCTGCGTGGTGCGCCGACGCGGACGCGTGGCTCGGGGTGCTGGTGCAGCGGACGGGCGCGCTGCGGGCGACGGGGGATGCGCACCTGATCGCGGTGGCGGACGAATTGGACCGGGCGGGGCCCGAGGCGCTCGACCCCTTCCGCGTGTTCCAGGACCCGCCCCGGACGCGGACCGCGGTGCAGCTCGCGGAGCAGGTCCGCGCGGGGGAACACGCGGAGGTGTTTGCACGCGCGGAGACGAAGTCGAAGGTGGAGCGTGGTCGGGAGGCGTCGCTCCGCATCGCGTCGATGCTGTCCCCCGAGGGGTGGGACGCTGCGGAGTCGATCGACGCCCTCGCCTCGGAGATGCGGTCGCTCGGGCTGACGGCGCAGGCGTCCGCGTTCGAGGGCCCGGTGGAGCGGCTGGCGAACGGGAACGGCGCGGAGCGCCTGGAGGCGGCGACCCTGATCGCGGGCGCCGCGGCAGCAGCGGAACAGGTGGCGGCGGACCTGCGGGCGATCCGGGCGGCGGCGAAGGCGGGGGCTGCGTCGGGCGATGCGGCGCTGGCGGGTCTGCCGGACCTGGCGAAACGGGACATCGCGTCTTCCCTGGGGTCGATGTCGGGGCCTGGGGATCTGGAGCGGGTGCGTGCGGGCTGGGCGTCCGCGGCGTCCGCGGCTCGGGACCTCCTGGCGTTTCTCGAGGAGCGGTGGGGGCGCGTCGACCGCGCCGCGTTCGAGGCGGGCAGCTCGGTGCACCGGGCGGGGTCAGCGATCGACTCGGTGGAGGGCGTGCGCCGCTGGCTGGCGGAGGCTTCGGACCCCCGGTACGCGGAACTCGACCCGGCGCTCGACCCCAGGCGCGGCGCGACCTTTGGCGAGGGGTTCGCGGGCGCCGCAGCGCAGCTCGAGGCGCTGCGGGAGCAGTGGGGGTCGGACCCGACGGTCGCTCCGCGCCTGACGAGGCTCCTCGAGCGGGTGGAGCGGGTGCGGTCGGATTGGGAGGACCTCGAGAGCCTCGGGTGGGGCAACGCGACGCGGGGCGAGGTGGAGGCGGGGACCGAAGCGGTCGCGTCGACGCTTCGGGCGGTGCGGGGCGAGATCAACACGCTGAGCGCGGACCTGGCGGGCTCGGTCGAGGAGTACTTCCAGGGGTTGCCCGACGAGGTGTCGCCCGGGGGGTTCCGCGCGGTCGACGGGGCGTGGGTGCGCCTGCGGGACGGGCTGGCGCAGCGTGTCGCGGCGTCGGGCGATCCGGCGCCCCTGCGGTCCGCTGCGGAGGCGCTGCGCGCGGAACTGATCGCGATGGAGGAGCGTCTCGATGCGCCGGCGTGGCCCGCTGCGGAGGGGTCGGCGGTGGATGTCGGCGCCTTCCGGGCGGCGTGGCGGGCGACGGCGGACGCGGCGCTCGGGCGGGCGGTGGAGGCTGCGGGCTGGGACGGTCGGTCGTTCGCGGGCGCCTCGGGCCCCGGGGTGATTGACGCGCTGGCGGGGGCGCAGGCCCGGGGGGCGGAACTGGCGGAGATGGCGGGGGACCTGGTGGTCGTGTCGCGCTGGCTGGAATCGGGGCGGTCGCTCACCGATCGCCCGGGCGGGGACGGGCCGACTGCGGCGCAACTTGTCGGGCGGTGGGAGAACGCGTCGGCGATGGGGGACGAGCGGGTCTCCCGGGCGGTCGCGCCCCTGCTGGCGATGGCGGATCAGATCGGGGACGCCCGGGCGTCGGAGGACCTGGTCGGGCTCGTGGGCCTGGCGTCGCGCGAGGCGTTCCCGGTGGGCCTCGCGGCGTGGCGGCGCGTCGTCGAACTGAGCGAGCGGATGGAGCCCGGGCTGCTGGCGGACGCGAATGCGGCATCGCAGCGACTGGGAGCGGAGGCGTCGGTGATCGGCGAGGGGGGCCGGGCGACCGCGCTGAACGGCGAGCTGGCGACGGGCCGGCGGGCGCTCTGGGTCGGGGCGGCGACGAACGCCCGCTCGCGGGAGCGCCTCGCGGGCGTCGCGGCGCTGCGTGGGGCGATGGGCGTGCCGGTCGAGGGGCTGCCCGCGGCGCTGCGGCACGATGTGGCGATCCTGGAGCTGGCGGCGCGGGTGCGCGAAGCGGCCCTGGTTCGTGCGCCCGACGACGAGGTGCGGGCGCTGGCGACGCCGGCCCTGGGCGTGATCGATGCTGCGGCTTCCGCGGCGGGCGCGGGCCCCGCGACGGGCACGCGGGTACGGGCGGAGCTGGCGGATTCCGGGGACTCGGCGCCGCCCCTCGACCCCGCGAGCGTCGGGCCCGGGCGGGTGGGGTGGACGGGGGAGCAACTCGCGGACGGACGGCTGCGGTACCGGTCGCCCGGCGCGGGGCGGGTGGAATTGAACTTCCGCGCCGTGACGCCGGAGGGGGGCGAGGCGGTGTTCGTGGGCGACCACGAGTTGCCGGTGTCGGCCCTGGCGGTGGTGCTGGCGGACGAGCGGGCGCGGGCGGGGATGCTGGCGCTCCTGCCCGAGGACTGGGGATCGGTGGACCCGAGGGTGGGGCCCCGGACCTGGGCGTGGGGCGATGGTGAGGGCGGGAGGTCTCCGGTAGTCGCGAGGTCCTGGCTGCGGGCGGGATCGGAACAGGTGACGCTGGGAGCGGGCGATGCGCCGGGGCCCGACGGGGCGAGCCCGATGAACCGCGTCTCGAGAGCAGCGGCGCTGGCCCTGGCGCGGGCGCTCGGGTGTCGCCTTCCGAATGCATCGGAATGGTCGGCGGCGCTGGCGGAGGATGCGGGCGCGGAGGCGACGACCTGGAACCTGCGGGACGCGGCGTTTGCGGCGCAGCG
>DAIQNV010000058.1:0-12199 GCA_036788215.1 Phycisphaerales bacterium
GACGGAGTTCTGGAAGCGGTCGCCCTGTGAGTTTTCGTAGGTGAGGACGCGGGCCCGTTCCGTGTCGTCGAGGCAGGCGGCGTAGGCGGACCACTCGACGTGGGCGGTGTCGAGGTCGGCCTGGATCTGGTCGAGGGTGGGGCTTTCGGGCCAGGCGGAGGGCGGGGGGCGGCTCTCGATACGGGCGAGCCAGACACGCCGGGCGGCGGTGATGTGAGCGAGGAGGGTGAGGAGGCGGGCGTGGTCGGGGGAGGTGGAGGGGGGGAGTTGGCGGGCGCGGTTGATGAGGGTGGTCATGGACTCGTGTTCGTAGGTGAGGAGGGTGGGGAGGAGGGGCATGGGTTTACTCGAACGGCCAAATGTTGGCTTCATTGTTTGGGATGTACCATTCCCGCGAATTTCCATGGGCGTTTGGAATCCACCACTTCCGGAATTCCTCGGCCACGGCCGGGATCCTGATCGAACGGCTTTCGAGGTTGGGCGTCGGATACCCGCCGGGGAAGAACAACTTCAGGCCGATCGTGTCCGCTTCCCACGATCGGGCCTCGCTATCGCCTCCCAGCCGGATCACCCACACCTGGTCGATTCCGGTATCCATCCTCATCGGCGGCCAGAGCATGTACGCCGGCGGGTCCCAGCCGTCGCCACCCTCGGTCAGCAGTTCGACCAGCACCATGTCCTCTCGCGGTGGAGGGAGTGCATCGCTGTCGGCTGTGCCGCCCACAAGCGCCGTGGCCTCGTGAATTGCCGTTGCCAGAGTCGTGCGGTAGTTGTGGCTGGCCGCTTGCATGTTCGCGCCGACGGCAAGGACCGAGATCAAAAAACAGGCTCAGCGGCGCCACGATCAAGGTCCCGACTGCCAGGCCACCGGCGAACCAGTACCACCGGGAGCGTCGAGTCTGGACTGGCTCGGGCCTCTCCTCTGTCATAGTTCAGAAAGCCTCCGTGCGGTTTCCTGTTCCATCAAGGCGTCGACGATGGGCGCGAGGTCGCCGGAGAGGGTTGCCGCGGTCTTGAACTTCACGCTGAGGCGTTGGTCGGCGGTGATGTCGTCCTGATAGCGGTAGACGCGGACTTTCTCGGAGCGTTCGCCGGTGCCGATCTGGGCCTTTCGCGCGCCGGCCCGTTCGGCGTCGGCCCTTTGGCGTTCGACCTCCGCGACGCGGGCCGCGAGGAGGCGGCGGGCCTTGTCGCGGTTCTGGTGCTGGCTCTTGGATTCCTGCATGCGGACCTCGATGCCGGTGGGCAGGTGGACGAGGTGGACCGCGGTCGCGACCTTGTTGACGTTCTGCCCGCCGGGGCCCTGGGAGGTCGTGACGTGTTCTTCGACGTCCTTGGCCCAGTCGATCCGGATCTCGACCGCTTCGGGCTCGGGGAGGACCGCGACGGTGGCGGTCGAGGTGTGGATGCGGCCCTGGGTTTCGGTCGCGGGGACACGCTTGACGGAGTGGACGCCCGCTTCGAAGGCAAGCTCGGCGAAGACGCCCGGGCCCCGGATATTCACGACCGCGTGGCGGACGCCTCCGACGCCGGCGTCGGCCTGGGCGTCGAGGGTCTCCCATTGCCAGGACCGGGCGAGGGCGTAGCGCTCGTACATGTTCAGCAGGTCGCGGGCCCAGAGGCCGGCCTCGTCTCCGCCGGCGCCGGCCCGCACCTCGAGGATGATCGAGCCGACGCGCCGGTCGTCGGAGTTGACGAGGGCGGCCTTGACGCGCTCGATCTCTACGGAGGCCCTGGCTTCGAGCCTCGGGGCTTCGTCCCGGGCGAGCTCGGCGAGCTCGGGGTCGTCGCCTGAGGCGATGGCGGTGCGGTACTCGGAGGCCTCGGCGAGCAGGGCCCGGTAGCGGGCGTACCCCCCCACCACTTCGTCGAGGGCGGCCTTCCTGATCGAGAGGTCGCGGACCTTGGTGTGGTCGGCGAGGGTGCTTGGGTCCTCGAGCTGTCGTGTCAGGTCGGCGTGCTGCCGGGCGAGCTCGTCGAGCTTGGTGCGGAGTGCAGCGGGGAGTGGGGCGACATCGGCGGGCATCGGCGAAGGGTACGCGGGTGGCCCGCTATGCTCGCGAAGGCCCAGCGGCGTGTTTGAAGGGGATTCGATGCAGGACGGGTACACCTGGCGTTCGCGTGGGGAGCGGACGGTCACGCTGCCCTTGTGGGACGACGCCGCGGACGGTCGGACGCTGGATCTCCTGCTGCCCGAGCGGGTGGACCGGGACGACCCGCCCATGACGGTGGTGGTGCTGGCGGGGGGCGGCTACGGGCGGCGGACCTGGCACGAGGGGCCCGGGACGGCGCTGTGGCTGGCGATGCACGGGTTCGCGGCGGTGGATGTCCCCTACACCACGGCAGAGGACACGCCCCCGGGGGAGCCGGTGCGGGGGCGGGCGCTGGCGGATGCGTGCCGTGCGGTGCGGGTGGTGCGGGACCACGCGGGCCAGCACGGGCTGGGTGCGGGGCGGGTGGCGGTCCTCGGGTACAGCGCGGGGGGGCACCTCGCGGGGTCGGTGGCGCTCTTGCACGCGGAGACGGACGCGGGCGACCCGCTCGCGGACGCGTGGTCGGGCCGGCCCGACGCGGCGGCGTTGATCTATCCGGTGGTGTCGATGGTGCCGCCCTGCCATGAGGGGAGCGTGCGGAACCTTCTGGGCCCGGGGGCGCCGGGTGCGGAGCGGGAGGGCCGCAGCTTGCAGAGGCGGGTGACGGGGGAGGCGCCGGCGTTGTTCACGGTGTTCGCGCAGGATGACGGCGTGGTGCCGATGCAGGGGGCGCTGGAGCTGGTGCGGGCGTACTACGACGCGCAGGTGCCTGTGGAGGCCCACTTCTTCCCGCGCGGGGGGCACGGGTTCGGGCTCGGGCTTAATCGAGCCGGGGCGGGGGGGGACCTGGGCGTGTCGCAGTGGCCCGGGCTGCTGGTGGCGTGGCTGCGGGGGTTGCCTGGCTGAGCTCGGGGCGAAAGAACGGGGCTGGGCTGCCGGAGAAGGGGCGATGGCGCATCCTGCGTGGCGCGAGGGGGTCTCGCCGGTCCGTGGGTGCGCTCGCTGGGGCTCCGAGCGGGGCTCTGGACCGGGCGGAAACCGCGACCAGGTCCGATAGATACACTCGCGCCGAAGTGAAGGGGATGCTGTCGATGCACGCGATTGAGATGCACGGGGTGCGGAAGACCTTCGGGAAGAAGGTCGCGGTCGAGGGGCTGGATCTGACGATCGAGCGGGGGAGCCTGCTCGGGCTGATCGGGCCTAACGGTGCGGGGAAGACGACCTCTATCCGGATGATCATGTCGATTCTGTTTCCAGACTCGGGCGAGCTGTCGGTGCTGGGGAAGCGGTCGGCGGTGGAGAGCAAGGACCTGATCGGGTACCTGCCCGAGGAACGGGGCATTTACAAGAAGATGAAGGTGGGCCAGTTCCTGAAGTACATGGCCCGGCTGAAGGGCGTGCCGGCAGACGGGCTGACGCGGAAGGTACGGGGGTGGCTGGAGCGGGTGGAGCTGCCCGAGGTGTGGGACAAGAAGTGCGAGGAACTCAGCAAGGGCATGCAGCAGAAGGTGCAGTTCATCGCGAGCGTGGTGCACGACCCGGAGCTGATCATCCTCGATGAGCCCTTCAGCGGGCTCGACCCCGTGAACATGCGCCTGCTGCGGTCGCTGATCAACGACCTGCACGCGTCGGGGAAGACGGTGATCTTCTCGACGCATGTGATGGCCCAGGCGCAGGAGCAGTGCGACCAGGTGGTGATGATCCACAGGGGGCGCAAGGTGCTGGACGGGTCGCTCGATCGGATCCGGGCGGCGCACGAGACGCGCCGGATCGCGTTCGAACCTCTCAACGGGTCCGCGGATGCGGCGGCGGGGATTGCCGGCGTTGCATCGGTGCGCCGGGCGGAGCGGGGGTTTGAGGCGGAGCTGGCGGACGGGGCGGACCCGAGCGCGGTGCTGGCGGGGATCGCGGGGGCGGTGCCGGTGAGCCGGATCGAGGTGCACCGGCCCAGCCTCGAGGACATCTTCATCGGGATCGTGACCGGGACGGGCGATGGGGTGGCGGACGAGGAGGCGCTGCGGGCTGAGCTGCGGGGCGGTCCGGCGGTGAGCGAGCAAGAGGGGGTGATGCCGTGAGCCGAGTCTTCGAGGTGGCGCGTCGCGAGTTCGTCTCGACGGCGTTGACGAAGGGGTTCATCGTCGGGGCGCTGTTGCTGCCGGCGCTGCTCGTTCCGGTGATCTTCCTGATCGGGTTCCTGATGAGCCGTGCGGAGCCGCCGGCGGAGCAGGGGCGGATCGCGGTCATTGACCCGACGGGTCGGGTGGTGGAGACCTTCGCGGAGCGGATCCGGCCCGAGGCGATCGCGGAGCGGCGGGCAGCCGATGCGCAGGCGGTCGTTGAGCAGACGCAGCGGATCGTGGGCGATGCGGCGGCGGCGCAGGCGGAGCGGGCCACGGAGCAGGCGGCGCAATCGGCGATCGCGTCGGTGCCGAAGCTCGCAGTGGAGGAGATCGACGCGGGGGGCGACCTCGAGGCGGCGATCGCGGCTCAGCAGGAGCGCCTGCGCGCCCCAGCGGAACGCCTGGACGCGGAACGCCTGATCGCTCTGGTGATCGTGGACCCGAACGCGGTGGAGGCGAGTGCGGAGGCGGGTGAGGGCGAGCCCCGATTCGGCGCGTACCGCGTTTTCATCCGGCCCAAGCTGGATGCGCGGACGACGGGCGAGATCCGGCGGAGCCTGTCCTGGGCGATCGTCGAGGAGCGGTTCGCAGCGGCGGATGTGGACCGGGCGGCGATCGCGGAGCTCTCGGCGGTGAACGCGCCGGACACGCAGGAGGTGACGGAGACGGGGACGCGGGACGCGGCGATCGGGCTGAACATGCTGATGCCCTTCGCGATCATGTTCCTGCTCTTCATGGGCGTGATGACGGGGGGCCAATACCTGCTGACGACGACGGTGGAGGAGAAGGGCAGCCGCGTGGTGGAGGTGCTGCTGAGCGCGGTGAGCCCGATGCAGCTGATGTTCGGGAAGATCCTGGGGCAGATGTTCGTGGGGCTGAGCCTCCTGCTGGTGTACAACAGCCTCGGGATCGTGGCGCTGATCGTGTTCAACCAGCTCGACCTGATCTCGGCGGGGACGATCGGGTGGATGCTGGTCTTCTTCCTGCTGGCGTATGTGATGTTCGCGTCGTTCATGGCCGCCATTGGTGCGGCGGTGAACGAGCTGCGGGAGGCGCAGTCGCTGATGAGCCCGGTGATCCTGACGCTGATCGTCGGGTTCTACCTGTGCTTCCCGGTGAGCCAGGACCCGGACGCGGGGTACGCGGTGGCGCTGAGCTTCATCCCGCCGGTGAGCCCGCTCATCATGCTGACACGGGTGGCGAGCACCTCGCCCCCACCCGTGTGGCAGCCGATGGTGGCGGTGGTGATCAACGCGGTCGCGGCGTACGCGTCGGTCTGGTTCGCGGCGAAGGTGTTCCGCGTGGGGCTGCTGATGTTCGGGAAGCCCCCGACACTCGGGACGCTCATCAAGTGGGTGAGGATGGCGTGAGCGAGGCGATCGACAAGCACGCGTTGTACGAGCTGTGCGTGCAGAGCACGAGGCACCTGGTTCCCTTCCTGCGGGCGGTGCACGGGAGGGAGCCCCGGGTTCTGGGCGAGGACTTCGCGGGGACGGCGGCGCTGTCGCACCACTGGGCGCGCGACGTAGCGGACGGGCGGGCGGTGGCTGTGGACCTCGATGGCGAGGCGCTCGCGTACCGGGGCGCAGCGCTCGGCGTCGAGAAGATCGAGGGGGATGTGCTGGGGGTCGCCGAGCCCGTCGATGTGGTGTGGGTGGGGAACTTCTCGATCGGGTACTGGCATTCTCGGGCGGAGCTGGTCGCGTATCTGAAGCATGTGCGGTCGCGGCTGAACGCGGGCGGGGTGTTCCTCTGCGACACCTACGGGGGGGAGTCGGCGTACCTGACCGGCGAGGTGCACCGGGACCACTGGATCACGGGCGAGGGCCTACCCGCGGCGCTGGAGCCCCACCGGGGCAAGCGGGTGCGCTACACCTGGGAGCAGCGGGACGCGGACCCGATGACGGGGATGGTGACGGATGTCTGCCACTTCCGAGTGATCGACGCGGGAGGGACGATCGACGACGAGCTCTTCGATGCGTTCGTGTACCGCTGGCGCCTATGGAGCGTGCCGGAGCTGCGCGATGCGCTCGCGGAGTCGGGCTTCGCCACGAGCGAGGTGTACGCGAAGACGGCGGAGGCGGTGGACGCGGAGGGGAATGTGTACGTGCGGGCGGTGGAGTCGGGCGATGAGCTGGAGGAGAGCTTTATCGTGATGGTGGCGGGGCGGGCGTAGGACGAACGCGATGCCCATGGAGCCCCGAGCGTAAGCGAGCGGGCTGGCACACCCCCGGTCTAGATCCCTCACTGATGCTCGACATAATGGACGGCGCTCGCGACCGCCTTCGCGTCGAAGAGATGCCGCGTGCTCCCGTGCGTGGTCCACACCCGGCCCTCCGCCTCGACGAGGTTCGCCTCGCGGAGCCTGCGCGTGGACCAGGACTTGAGCTGATTCATCATGCGTTCCGGCGTCGCACTGCCCGCGACCACGACATGAACATGGTTGGTGCGGCATGCAAGCGCGAGTATGCGCCAATCGCGATGCTCGCACACCTCCCGGATCGTCGCCTCCACAACGGTTCGTTCAGCATCACCGAATCGCACCGGTTCGTGGGTGAGCAACTTTTCGTCGTGGCGTTGGCGTGCGTTGTCTCGCTCCGCATGGGGCGCACCGAACCGATTGTCGCCGACGATGCTTCCGCGGGCGTCACCTCGCAGCCAGGTGCCGTAGGTCGTCCATGTAACGAAGTACGCGAGCGGGGCACCCATGGTCGGAACAGGCTAGCGAAGAAATCAGCCCACTCGCTTACGCTCGGGGCTCCATAGAGGCACGCCCGCCCTTGCTTAAGCAAGGCAGTTGAACGACCGCGGGCCCCGGGAGAGTTCCCCCGGGGCCCGCGTTCAAAGCCGCGCGCAGCGGTACGCCGAGTTCTGTCCTCGCCGGCGGTTCCCTTCGCCCCGCCTTGACGGGGGCTCTGGGGCTTGGGGCCTGCCGGCGGGGGCGGCCATTTCTCTGCCCGCGCCGTTGCCGACGCGGTGGGGAACTCTCGTTCCCAGCACCCGACCCGGGGTCATTGGCCGGACGAGCCGGACCCCTGCTTGGGCTTGCACGCGGTGGGGTTTACCGTGCCCCGCTCGTCGCCGAGCGGGCGGTGCGCTCTTACCGCACCCTTTCACCCTTACCTGATCCCGGTTGCCCGGGCCATCGGCGGTTTGCTTTCTGTGGCACTGTCCCTCGACGCCGGCCTTCCCGTTTCCGGGCCCGTCGCGACGGGTGGGCGTTACCCACCACCGTGTCCTGTCGTGCTCGGACGTTCCTCGAACGGGACTTGCGCCCCGCCCGCGGCCGCCTTGCTGCGCTGACGCGACGATCGTAGCCCGACGCCATACGCTTGCGTCCGGGCCCAAGGGGCGGGCCCGCGAGCCCGATCCCCCCCACTCCCCGAGCCGGAGAGGTACCCCGCGTGACCGACGCCATCGTCTGGGCCGAACCCGAGCGGGCCGCCTTCCTGCGCCGCGTCACCGGTGCCTCCGGACTGACGGTGGTCGCTGCGGGGTCTCCCGGGCGGGCCCGGTCGGGCGCGACGGCGCACGCGTTCGGGGCGACCGCCGCAGAGGACCTGCGGGCGGCGCTGACGACGGGCGAGGCGGGGGTCGTGCTGATCGCGGACGCGGGGGCCTTCGGTGCGAGCGCGTCGGGGTCGGACGCGGACGCGGTCCTCGCGGCGGCGGCGCGGGGCGCGGTCGTGCTGTGCCTCGATCCGGTGCCGGCGTCGGCGCTGGAGCTGTCCGGGGCGGGGTGGCTCAAAACGCGGAACGCGCGGAGGCCGGTCGATGGGCTGCGCTTCCTGCCCGGCGCGGGGGATCACCCGGTGCTGGGCGGGCTCGATGATGTCCTGGCGGCGTTCGGCGCGGTGCGCGTCGCGAGCGTGCGGGCGATGAACCGGCCCGAGCATGGCCCGCTGTCCGCGGCCCTGTTCGGCGGGCTGGCGCTGCTCCGTCGGGTGATCGATGCCCCGGAACTGATCGACAGCGCGATCGTGACGCGGGGCTCCGGGGACCGCCCCGCGACCGACGCGGGCCTGCGGGATCTGCAGGGGCACGCGGTGGCGATGGTGCGCACCGCGGTCGGCTCGATCGGGCGCCTGCTCGCGAGCGATACCGCGGACGCGTGGGAGCGGTCGCTCGAACTGCTGGGCCCCTCGGGGCGGCTGATGATCCGCGATACCGGCTTCACCTGGCACGACGCGGAGGGCGGGCTCGTCGATTCGGGCGAGCAGGCGATCGGGGGCGACGACGACCCGGCGGTGGCGGCGCTCGCCGGCGCGATCCGCCGGCGGATCGATGCGTTCGAGCCCGCAGCGGCGGAACTCACCGAGACCCTGACGCTGGCGTCGGCGGCGCTGCTGAGTGCACGGACGGGCCAGCCCGAGAGCCCGGCGGCGATCGCTCGCGCGGGCGTGCTGTAGCCCGCGTTCCCGGGGTTCAGGACCAGTTGGCGAGGTGCCAGTTCTTCTTGCCCCGCTTGATCGCCATGAGCGACCCGTGCAGGAGGTCGGCCGGCCCGAGCCGCTCGCCCTCGCCGAGCTTGCGACCGTTGACGCTCACTGAGCCAGCGGATAAGAACTCGCGCGCCTGCTTCTTGCTCTGAGCGAGCCCGGTCTCGACGAGGAGTTCGACCGGATCGGCGCCCTCGCCCGCGAGGGCGGACCTGTCGTGGTCGCTGGAAGGGACCTCCGCGAGGACCTCGCGCAGCAGGGTCTCGTCCAGCGACGCGATCTCACCACTGAAGAGGGCCCGCCCGGCAGCCTCCGCCTGCTCCATCTTGTCGACGCCGTGGAGGATGGCGGTCGCCTCGCGGGCGAGTCGGCGCTGGGCGTCGCGCCTGCCGGGGGCCTCGGCGTGCTCGGCCTCGATGGCCTCGATCTCCTCACGCGTGAGGAAGGTGAAAAAGCGGAGGAAGCCCGCGACGTCCGCGTCCGCGGCGTTGAGCCAGAACTGGTAGTAGGCGTAGGGGCTGGTGCGCTCCCCGGTGAGCCAGACCGCCCCGGACTCGGTCTTGCCGAACTTGGTGCCGTCGGCCTTCGTCACAAGGGGGTTGGTGAGGCCATAGACCGGGCCCTGCAGGACCGCGGCCATCGCCCAGGCGTGGCGCTCGTAAGCCGCGATCACCGGCTCCGGGACGCGGCCCTCAAGCGCTCGCCAGTGCCCGACGAGGGCGTCGAGCAGGGCCTTGAGCTTGTCGGCCTGGCCCCGGACGTCGACATCGGCGGGCACCGCGAGCTGACCAGAGCGCAGGCCCTCCGCGACGTCGAGCGGGACATCCTCGAGCGAGACCAGCCCCGCGGCCTGGCCGACCTGGAGCAGCGCCTCGGTCGCCTCGGCCGTCTTCATCGCACTCCAGCGCCGGATGAGATCGGTGCCGGCGACGATGTTGCCGAACTGGTCGCTGCCCCCCATCTGCAGCGTGACCCCGCCGGCGGTGTAGAGGTGCAGGAAGTCGTACGCCTGCAGGATCATGTAGCTGAACTCGGTGTAGCTGATGCCCTGCTCGCGGCTTTCGAGCCGCTGCCTGACGCTCTCCTTCTGCATCATCATGTTGACGCTGAAGTGCTTGCCGATGTCGCGCAGGGCCTCGATGTAGCTGATGCGGGTGAGCCACTCCGCGTTGTTCACCACCCGGTGCTCCGGGCCCTCGACATTGCCCAGAACCGCGTCGAAAATCGGGCGCTGGGCGGCGACGTTCCGCTCGACCTGCTCGGGCGTCTGGAGCTGGCGCTCCGCGGTCTTCCCCGAGGGGTCCCCAATGAGCCCGGTGCCACCACCCATGAGGACGACGACGCGGTGCCCGGCCCGCTTCAGGTGGGCGAGCACCATGATCGGGACGAGGTTGCCGATCGTTAGGCTGGTGGAGGTCGGGTCGAAGCCGGCATACGCGGTGCGCGGGCCCGACGCGAGGTGCTGCGCGAGGGCGTCGCGGTCGGTGCACTGGTGCAGGAGGCCACGCCAGGCGAGCTCACTGAGAAAGTCGATCGAACCCATGGCCCCAGCGTAGGCGATTCAGAACCTGCGGCTCACCGCGGCCTCCGCCGCGATCTCGAGCATCCGGCGGGCGGGCCCATCGGGGAAGACCGCCAGCGCCGGAAGGGCCTCGTCGACGAGGCGGCGGGCGACGCCCGTCGCGGAGGCGACGGCGCCGAGGTCGGCCAAGAGGCCCGCGAGCTCGCGGTCGGCGTCGGGCGTCGCCTTGCCGGCGGCGTTCTCGATCAGCCGGAGGAGCCGCCCCCGCTGGGCGGGGCTGGCCTGGCGCAGGGCATGGACCAGGGGGAGGGTGAGCTTGCCCTTGGCGAGGTCACGCCGGACGGACTTCCCGACCGTTGCCTCCTCGCCCATCAGGTCGAGCAGGTCGTCCTGGATCTGGAAGGCGATCCCCAGCTTCTCGCCGAAGGTGCGGGCCGCGGCCTCCACCTCGTCCGTCGCGTCGCTGGCGGCAGCGCCCAGGGCCCCGGCGAGGCCCAGAAGGGCTGCGGTCTTCCGGGCGACGATCTCGAAGTAGGTGGGCTCGTCGAGGCTCCAGTCGCCCCGGTGGTGGAGCTGGAGCAACTCGCCCGCGCACATGACCATCGCGGTGTCGCCCACCGCCAGCGAGGCCTGGCGGCTCTCGACCGTCGAGCAGAGGTGGTACGCCGACGCGATCAGGTAGTCACCCAGGATCACCGCGGTCTCGTTGTCCGTGAGCCGGTTGACCGTGACCCCGCGCCGGCGGATCTCCGCCTCGTCGAGGACATCGTCGTGCACGAGGGTCGCCATGTGCACCATCTCGACCACCGCCGCCAGCCCGATGTGCTCCTCGGTCCACAGGCCCGCAGCGGCTTCGGGCCCCTCGACGAGCGCCGAGGCACCGCGCGGGTGGGCGGCCAGGCCCGTCAGGAGGACGAGCGTCGGGCGGAGCATCTTGCCCCGGTAACGCTCGATGTGCTTGCACAGGGCAGCGACCGGGGGGATGTCGCTCTCGAGCTGCTTGTCGAAGCGGGCCTCGACCCGGGCCAGACCCAAGGCCAGGGCCTCCTGAACGGGGATCAGGGCGTCGGGGATGTCGAGCGTGCCACGCATTCGGGGAAGTGTAGAACGGACCGGACCGGGGATCGCACACCGTGGCCCCCCTGCGGGTCGGGCAAGGGCGGGGGCCGGGGTGGGCCGGATGGGGCGGGTCGGGCTGGTGAGCCGGGCTTATTTCTCGCTGACGATGTAGCAGATGAAGGCCTCGTCGGCCTCCCCGGTGTTCGTGGGCTTGAAGACGCCGTTGCCCTCGCCGGTGGGCTCGCCCTTGTCGTCCAGCTCGTCGCCCTCCCAATAGACCGTCGTGCTGCTGAACCCGGCCTCCGCGAGCAGCTCCCGGATCTCGGGGAGCGTCCACAGGCGCCAGTGGTACTCGAACGCGTTCTTCATCCGCGTCCCGTCCTTGAACTCGAAGTGGATCCGGCAGTGCATGTCACCGGTGACCGGGGTGAACTTGTGCTGATCCCACACATAGGTGTACGACCCGCCGCCCGCCGCCTTGGGCAGGGAGCACTTGCGCTTCTCCTCGACCTCCTTGAACGCGTCGGCACCTCCGTAGAAGTCCTGGAAGAAGATGCCCCCCTCGCCCAGCCCCTCGTGGACCGCGCGGAAGTAGGCAAGCAGCTCCTTCCGGGTGCGGAAGAGCCAGTAGCTGAAGTTCATCGCGAGGATGCAGTCCATCCCGACCGCATCCCCAGGCTGCAGCACATCGCGCTCGATGAGCCGCACCCGCGAGCGGTCTTCCTCGGGCAGCTCACTGACGCAGTGCTCCATGCCCCAGGCCAGCGTCGGCCCGTCGATATCGAGCCCGATGGCCTCGTTGTCCTTCCGCCGGCGGACCCACTCGCAGCTCGTGTTGCCGGTGCCGCAGAAATCCTCGCGCAGGACGCGGGCCTTGCGACCCCGGAGCTTCTTGAAGGTCTTGTCGACGAAGTCGATTTCGGCCTCGACATTCTGGACCGCCGCCTGGTAGAGGGCGTGGCGGTCGGCGGTCTTCGCGGTCAGAGGGGTCTTCTTTTTCGCGGAGGCTTTCTTCGGCTGGGCCCC
>DAIQNV010000058.1:12299-17707 GCA_036788215.1 Phycisphaerales bacterium
GGCCCCACTCCTGGCCTTGCCCCCGGTCCCGGACTTGCCCTTGCCCTTGGTCTTTGGCTTGCCCGTGGTCTTGCCGCTCTGCACCGTCGCCATCACCGCCTCCATGGCCTCGCGTCCCGCCGCTTTCGCCGGGGCTGCTTCTATGACCGCGTTACTGGACCCCGCACCCGTCCTCGTCGCTCCGCCCGTCTCGCTCTGCACCATCCATTGTCCTCCGTGCTCACGGGCGGAGTCTACAGACCCGACACAGGCTTCGCCGGAGCCCCGAAACGGGCCTTGGTCCTATAGTCGCCCGCTCGCCGCTTCCGGGGACGCACCCGCGAGGCCCGAGGGCGAGCACGAGCCGAAAGCCACGCGGGCAATCGCCCGCCACAGCGCACAGGGGATCTTGCGATGCGTCTGACCATGGTGGGCACCGGGTATGTCGGCCTCGTGACGGGCGTCTGCCTCTCCAACACGGGCAACGACGTCATCTGCCTCGATGTCATTCCTGAGAAGGTCGCCATGCTCAAGCGGGGCGAGTGCCCCATCTACGAGCCCGGCCTCACCGAGCTCATGGAGAAGAACATCGCCGCTGGGCGACTCCGCTTCACCCTCGACAAGGACGAGGCCTACCGCGACGCCGACATGATCTTCATCTGCGTCGGCACCCCCTCCGACGACCGGGGGCACACGAACCTGTCGTACGTCGACGGCGCCGCGGACGACATCGCCCGCGTCATCAAGGAACTCGGGCCCGGGGCCAGGGCCAAGACCATCGTCGTCAAGTCGACCGTGCCGGTGGGCACGACCTTCCGCGTCCGCGACCGCATCCGGGCGATCGTCGGCGACCTGCCCTTCCACGTCGCGGACAACCCCGAGTTCCTGAAGGAGGGCGACGCGATCCAGGACTTCAACAAGCCCGACCGCGTGGTCGTGGGCGTGGAGTCCGACGCGGTCGGCGAGCAGTTCAAGGACCTCTACGACCCCTTCGTCCGCCAGGGCCACCCGATCTACATCATGGACGTGGCGTCGTCGGAGATGGTCAAGTACGCCTCGAACAACTTCCTCGCGACCAAGATCAGCTTCATCAACGAGATGGCCAACCTCTGCGAGGCCTACGAGGCCAACATCAACAAGGTCCGCGAGGGCATGTGCTCCGACAAGCGCATCGGCCACGCCTTCCTCTACCCGGGCCTGGGCTACGGGGGCTCCTGCTTCCCGAAGGACACGCTCGCCTGCATCATGATGGGCGAGTTGAAGGGCGTGAAGACCGATGTCTCGCGGGCCGTGCACGAGACCAACCAGCGCCAGCGCGACCTCTTCTTCAAGAAGATCCTCGCCCACTTCGGCGGGGAGCAGGGCATCGCGGGCAAGACCTTCGCCTTCTGGGGCCTCGCCTTCAAGCCCCGCACCGACGACATCCGCGAGGCCCCCGCCCTCACCATCGCCCGCAAGGCCCTGGGCTATGGCGTTTCCTGCCGGGGCTTCGACCCCGTCGCGATGGAGAACGTGAAGAAGGAAGCCCCGACCATTGACCTCTTCGAGGACATGTACGAGGCCGCCCAGGGCGCCGATGCGCTGGTGATCTCGACCGACTGGGACGAGTTCAAGAGCCCCGACTTCGACAAGCTCGCGAGCATCATGCGGGGCAAGGTGATCTTCGACGGGCGGAACCTGTACCGCCGGCAGCAGCTCGGGCAGCTCGGGTTCCACTATTACTCGGTGGGGCGAGCGCCGGTGACGCCGGCATAAATCCCGTCGGCCCGCGGTTGGCCTCCCACGAAAGGAGCCCACCCGTGCCCGACCCCTTCCCCCTGCATACGCCGGAGACGGCCCCCGATGCCGCGCAGAGCCACCTGAATGCTGCCCAGAAGTCATTCGGGATGATCCCCAACCTCGAGAAGGTCATGGCCTCCGAGCCCGCCCTGCTCGAGAGCTATGTCACCGCCTGGGACGCTTTCGACCGCACGCCCCTCACGCCCCAGGAACGCCAAGTCGTCTACATGACCGTCAACTGGGAGAACGACTGCGACTATTGCGTCGCCTGGCACACCAAGCTGGCAAAGATGGCCCGCCTTGACGAGTCAGAGATCCAGCGACTTCGCGACGGAGCATCGCTCTCCGACCCGCGCCTCCGGGCCCTCCAGCACTTCACACGCCGCCTGCTCCAGACCAGGGGCAACCCCGCACCCGCCGAGCTCGGTGCCTTCCTCGACGCCGGCTACACCACAGCCCACGCACTCGCGGTCGTGCTCGGCATCGCCGTGAAGACCATGAGCAACTTCACCAACGGCCTCGCCGGAACGCCTCTGGACAGCGCAGTGCACGACCTCGCCTGGACCAAGCCCACGCTGCGCGCCCGCTCCTGAGACGCCGCTGCGCCCAACGACAGCGGCCCGGCCTCAGCCAGCCGACAAGCGATTCTGCCCATCCATCCCCACCGAAACAAACTCCACCACCACCACCTCCCTCACCCCCGTCGCCACCACATCACGCAGCACCACCGGCCCGCCCGGCGCGTCCTCAGACACCCAGTGCTCCGCCGCCTCCCCTCCCCACTCGGTGCCTTCGTGCCTCCGTCGCTCCCTCCCCTCCCCCCTCCCCCTTCTACCATCCCTCCCCATGCCCCACCGCCTCTTCCGCCTCTACCAACGCAAGCGTGTGATCAACATCAACGCGAACGTCGTGATCGCGGGCCTGGGCTCCACCGTCATCGTCATGGGCCTGCTCGCCCTGCTGAAGCACTCTGTGGGCACCGCCTGGCCCACCTGGGGCTACACCGTCTTCGCCCTCGTCACCGACATCGTCCTCGATGTCGCGATGTTCGCCGGGCTGCACTGGATCGCCAACCACTGGCGACCCAGCAACGGACGATCGGGCAAGGAGCGCCTTGAGCTCGGCGCCGCCGCCCCCCCGCACCTCGAGGACACCGCCAAGGTGCAGCTCGAACGCATGATCCTCTCACCCCTCTATTACATCATCGCGTCGGTCGGCACCGAGATCGTGCAGCGAGCCGGGCTCCCGCCCTACTGGGCGGTCGGCATCGGCTACCCCCTCGCCCTGCTCGCGACGCGGACCATCCACACGTGGTGGGGCCTGCGCTCCGGCACCTTCGAGGACCACCACATCCGCGCCAAGCGGGCCCGGATCCGGGACCGCCGGGCCCGGCGCCTGATGAAGTCCGAGGGGCGCGGGCACAGCCCCGACCTCTGAGGCACCCCGTCAGTCGTCGCCCGCCTCGTCGTCGAGCTCCCGCTCACCGAAGATCGCGCTGCCGACGCGGACGACGTTCGCGCCCTCCTCGAGCGCGACCTCGTAGTCGCCCGACATGCCCATGCTGAGCAGGTTGAACTTGCCATCGCCCACGCCCAGGTCGCGGATCTCCTCGAACAGCTCGCGCCCCCGGGCGAAGACCGGGCGGGCGTCCTCCGGATTCTCCGAGTAGGGGGCGATCGTCATCAGCCCACGCACGCGGAGCGAGTACATCTGGTCGATCTGCTCCGCCAGCGGGATCGCCGCGGGGACATGACAGCCATACTTCGATTCCTCGCCCGAGCAGTTCACCTGCACCAGGACATCGAGCTGCTTCTCCGAATTGACCAGGCACGCCTGCAGTTCCTCCGCGAGCCGCAGCGAATCCACGGAGTGGATCAGCCTCACCTCGGGGATCACCTTCTTCGCCTTGTTCCGCTGCAGGTGCCCGATCATGTGCCAGCGGATGGGCTGATCGGGACGCAGGGGCTTGCGCGTCGGCACCTCGCCCCCGCCCCCCGCGACCGCGACGCCGCCCCCCGCCCCACCCCCCGACCCGACCCCCGGCTCAGCCCCCGTCCCGGTGCGGGCCGGCACGCGGGACTCACGCGCCACGTTCGTCTCCCCCAGCACCCGCACCCGCTCGAGCCACTCCCGGGCGATCGCCGCCCGCTGGATCAGCTGCTGCACGCGGTTCTCCCCGAAATCCTCGTGCCCCAGCTCCATCAGGTGACGGATGTCCTCGGGCTCCGCGTACTTCGTCACCGCGATCAGGATCGTGCGCGTCGGGTCGCGACCGGCGCGCCGGGCCGCGTCCGCGACGCGACCCTTGACCTCGGCGTACCGCTCTGCGAGCTCTCGGGGGTCGACCATGGGCGTCCTGCTCCTGCTGTGCCCGCCTCGGCTGAAACTGCGGAATCCGGCGGGCGTCGCCGCTCCGCGGCTGCTCGTAGCATACCCGAAATCACCATCCCACAAAGCCCGTACGCCGAGGAGCCCTTTCATGAAAAACGACCACCTGACGCCCCGCGATGCGGTCATCCCCCAGGGCGAGCCCGCCCCCGACTTCACGCTCCTCACCCAGAACCGCGAGCCCTGGACCCTCTCCGGGGCCCTGGAGAAGGGGGATGTGGTCCTCAGCTTCTACCCCCTGGCCTTCACCGAGGTCTGCGGCACCGAGATGGAGTGCATCAACAAGGAAATGGCCCGCTGGACCGGCAAGGGCGCCCAGGTCGTCGGCATCAGCACCGACAGCTTCGCCACGCAGAAGGCCTGGGCCGACGCCAACGGCTTCCAGCAGCCCCTCCTCGCCGACATGCACCGGGAGGTCTGCAAGGCCTACGGGCTCTACTGGGCCGACCTGAATGTCACGAGCCGAGGCACCGTGATCGTGACCAAGGGCGAGGGCGGCAAGCCCGTCGTCAAGTGGAGCCAGGGCCGCGAGCCGGGCAACGCCTTCAAGCTCGACGAGGTGCTCGGGGCGATGGCGTAAGAGGCCCTCGGACCGGCGTCAGCACCCGGTGTCGCGGGCGATCCGTTCCTCGATAAACGCGTTCACCCGCTCCGCGTGCGTCAGATTGATCAGGTGCCCCGCGCCCTCGATGGACTCGTCCACCTTGTAGCCATCCCGCCGCAGGACCGGGTCGTCGCGCCCATGAATCGAGTGGATCGGCACGTCGGGTGGCTGGCCCAGCCTCCACCGGGAGGCGGCGATGCACTGCCATTTGAGGGTGCGGGCCGGCAGGGATCCCAGCATGTCGCGCAGCAGCGCCGTCTGGGCATCGGTCAGGCCCCCGCCGAAGCTGAGCCGGGGCGTCACCACCTTCATGGCGTAACGAACAGCCCACGGCTGAAGAATCGAGAGAGGATGCCGGAGCGCGCGGAGCCAGGGCGGCAGGTCCTGACCGGTCCGCGCACCCCCGATGACGAACACCGCACGCGCCGGGAGGTGGCGGGCCATTTCCAGGGCGATCATCGCGCCGAGCGAGACCCCCCCGAGATACAGCGGCGCCCCGGCGGGGTCGATCGTCCCGGCGAGCCGCCGCGCGTAGTGGTCGAGAGATTCGGCCCTTTCGGGGGTGATCCAGTCAAGGGGTTCCACGCGGCAGCAGGAGATTGCTCGCTGGGGCTTGAGAAGCCGCTGGTCGGTGCCGAGGCCGGGGACGAGGACGAGG
>DAIQNV010000058.1:17807-19268 GCA_036788215.1 Phycisphaerales bacterium
GAACACCCCCCATGTCCTCATCATCCGCGACGGCTGGGGCGCCAACCCGCACCCCGAGCACGACGCCTTCAACGCGGTCAAGCTCGCCAAGACCCCCGTCGCCGATCGGCTCATGGCCGAGTGGCCCTGGACCCTCGTCAAGACCTCCGGCGAGGATGTCGGGCTCGACGACGGCACCATGGGCAACTCCGAGGTCGGCCACCAGAACATCGGCGCCGGACGGGTCGTCTACCAGGACGCGGTCCGCATCACCATCGCCTGCCGCGAGGGGAAACTCAAGGACAACGCCACCCTCACCGACGCCATCAACGGGGCCAGGGCCGCCGGGCGGGCGACGCACCTCATGGGCATCAACTCCGACGCCGGCGTGCACGGGCAGCTCGAGCACCTCCGCGCCCTCGTCCAGCTCTGCAAGGATCTCGGGCAGGACAAGGTCTACCTCCACCTCTTCGGCGACGGACGCGACACCGGCCCCTTCACCGGCAAGGCCTACGCCGAACAGGTCGAACGCTTCTGCGCCGAGATCGGCGCGGGCCGCATCGTCTCCGTCGTCGGGCGCTACTGGGCCATGGACCGCGACAACCGCTGGGAGCGCGTGCAGCGGGCGTACGACCTCTTGACCGGGCGGGGCGACGACCTCCGCCACGCGACCTCCGGCCCCGGCGCCTTCCAGGCCTACTACGACGAGCCCCGCGAGCCCACCATGAAGGGCGACGAGTTCGTCTTCCCCACCGTCGTGGGCGACGACTGGCAGGACACGCGAATTACCGATGGCGACGCGGTCATCTTCTTCAACTACCGGGGCGACCGCCCCCGCGAGATCTGCTCCGCCTTCCTCCTCCCCGTCTTCCATGGCTCCGCCGAGCTCACCCCCAGCCCCGACTCGGGCGAGCTGGGCTTCGACCGCGGGGCCAGGCTCGACCTCCGCTTCGTCCTGCTCACCCCCTACTCCGAGCGCCTCGCCGAGCTCGCGCCCGTCGCCTTCCCCAAGCCCGGCCGCCCCGCGATGATCCTGGGCGAGGTCATCAGCAAGGCCGGCCTCACGCAGTTCCGCTGCGCCGAGACCGAGAAGTTCCCGCACGTCACCTTCTTCTTCAACAACGGGCGCGACGAGCCCTTCGAGGGCGAGCACCGCGAGATCGTGCAGAGCCCCAAGGTCTCCACCTACGACCAGCAGCCCGAGATGTCCGCGCGGGGCGTCGCCGACGCGGTCCTCCGCCGCCTCGACGCCCCCGACTGCGAGACCCTCATCGTCGTGAATTTCGCCAACGGGGACATGGTCGGCCACACCGGCAGCGTCGAAGCCGCGGTGAAAGCCTGCGAAGTGACCGACGCCCTCGTGGGCGAGATCGTCGACAAGGTCCTCGCCAGGGGCGGCTCCGCCATCGTCTTCGCCGATCATGGCAACGCCGAGCAGATGTGGAGCCCCGAGAACGACAGCCCCCACACCGCCCACACGCT
>DAIQNV010000059.1:0-9163 GCA_036788215.1 Phycisphaerales bacterium
GACAACACCGTCGACTTCCAGGAGTTCATGATCCAGCCCTGGGGCTTCGACGACTACTTCGAGGGCCTCCGCGCCGGCGTCGAGATCTACCACACCCTCAAGGGCGTCCTGAAGAGCCGCAAGATGTCGACCGCGGTCGGCGACGAGGGCGGCTTCGCCCCCGACCTGAAGGACAACGAGGACGCCCTGAAGATCATCGAGGAAGCGGTCGACAAGGCCGGCTACAAGTGGGGCGAGCAGATCTTCGTCGCGCTCGACCCCGCCACCAGCGAGCTGTGGAACGAGGCCCAGAAGGACGGCAAGACCGGCTACAAGTTCTTCAGCTCCAGCCAGGAGATCATCTCCACCGACGACCTGATCGACCTGTGGGCCGGCTGGTGCGAGAAGTACCCCATCCGCTCCATCGAGGACGGCCTCGCGGAGGGCGACTGGGAGGGCTGGGCCAAGCTCACCAAGCGCCTGGGCGACAAGGTCCAGCTCGTGGGCGACGACCTCTTCGTCACCAACCAGAAGTTCGTCGAGCGCGGGGTCGCCGAGGGCTGCGCCAACGCGGTCCTCGTCAAGGTCAACCAGATCGGCACGCTGACCGAGACCTTCGAAGCGGTCAACTACGCGATGCGCAACCGCTTCAGCTGCATCCTCAGCCACCGGTCGGGCGAGACCGAGGACTCCACCATCGCCGACATCGCGGTCGCCACCAACTGCGGCCAGATCAAGACCGGCGCCCCCTGCAGGAGCGACCGCAACGCCAAGTACAACCAGCTCATCCGCATCGCGGAGGAACTCGGCGAGACCGGCGTGTACGGCGCCAGCACCTGGTGGCGGTAACGCTCCTCTGACACAACGATCGATCGCACGAGCCGCCCCGCCCGGGGCGGCTTTTCTTGCGCGTCTCGCGGTGCCGGCGAGCATGAAGGCCGCCTCACGAGGACCGGCTAACCTTTCGTGGTGTGCGACGTGCACGCTCGGCGCTTGGTGGAGGTTCGCCCGTGTTCGCCTTGGCACTGGTCATTCTGGCCCTCGCCATCGCGGCGTTCGTCGTGGTCACGACCGCATTGCCGCTCATCCGAACCGGCTACTGGGTCACCAGGATGTGCGATTTCCCCCGCGTGCAGATCGGGACCATCGCCCTGATCGGGCTGGCGCTGGCCCTCGTGTCCCTCCCGCTGGGCGCAGACCCGGCGTACGCGTGGCCCGCCGCCGGGGCGTGCGTCGTGGCCGCGATCGCGCAGGCTATCCAGATCGTGCGTTACACCCGCCTCTGGCCACGACAACTCGGGCCGGGGCACGAGGACTCCACGGTGGTCCGCCTGCTCACCTCGAACATCGATTACGAGAACGATTCGTACGACGCCGTCCGAACAGCGATCGAAGAGGTCCGGGCGGAGGTGCTGCTGCTGGTGGAACTCAATGAACCCTGGGAGCAGGCCCTCAGGACGCTGATCGACGACTACCCGCACCGCGCCGGGTGCGTGCGCGGGGATGGCCTGGGCCTCACGCTCCTGAGCCGGCACGAGCTCCGCAACATCGAGGTCCGCCACCTCGTATCGGATCGACGAGCGTCGATCCACGGTGAAATCGTCGTGCCCGGCGCGGGGCCCGTGAAGTTCGTGGCGGTGCACCCGACTCCACCCGGGCTCGACGAGGAGGGCTACGACGGGAGAAGAAACAGCCGCCCGCGCGACGCGGAACTCATGATGGTTGCGGAGGAGATCCGCGATCATCCGAGGCACCATTGGATCGTCTTCGGCGATTTCAACGATGTTGCCTGGTCGCACACCACCCGCCTCTTCCGCCGCCTGAGCGGCATGCAGGACCCCCGCATCGGGTTCAAGCTGCTCAACACCTTCGACGCCCGCTACCGCCTTCTGCGCTACCCGCTCGACCACATCTTCCTCTCCCCCCGCCTCGGCATCCGCAGGCTCGAGCGCGTCCGCCTCCCCGGTTCCGATCATTTCGGCGTCCTCGCCGAGATCGCGGTTCCGCCCGACGAACCCGAGAACAACCTCGAACACGCCGACGCCGACGGGGCGGACCGCGAGGAAGCCGCGGAAATCGTGCAGGAGGGCGACGAGGCCGAGCGGGAGGAACGCGAGGCGTGACGGGCCTCGTCGCAGCGGTGTACCGTCTGCCGATTGCTCGAAAGGACAGACCATGGCCCCACCCGCTATCCCCACCCGAACCCTCGCCCCGGGCATCGAGATCACCCGCGTCGGCCTGGGCCTCTGGGCCGTCCCCGACTCCGAGTGGGGCCCGGCGGACGACGACCAGACCCTCGAAGCCATCGAGACCGCCCTCGATCTGGGCGTCAATTTCTTCGACACCGCCGATGTCTACGGCAAGGGCCGCTCCGAAGAGATCCTGGGCCGGGCGATGCAGGGCCGTCGCGACCGGTTCATTGTCGCCAGCAAGATCGGCTGGGTGAACTACGACGGCGCACGCAACCGCTCGCAGTACGACACCGTCGACGCGCTGATCGCAGGCGTCGAGTCGAATCTCCAGCGCCTCAGCACCGACCACCTCGATTGCATCCAGTGCCACGTCTTCTACGAGGAACCCAACACCCCCGTCTTCCTCGAGGGCTTCGCCAGGCTCAAGGAGCAGGGCAAGGTGCGGTCGTGGGGTGTCTCCACCGGCGACCTCGCCCAAGTCCAGCGCTTCGGGGCTGGCGACACCCTGCAGATCGACTACTCCATCCTCAACCGCGACCCCGAGCGCGAGATCTTCCCCTACTGCGAATCGGCGAACATCGGCACCATCGTCCGGGGCCCCCTCGCCATGGGCATCCTCACCGGCAAGCTCTCCAAGGACTCCGCCTTCGGCAAGGGCGACTTCCGGCGCAACTGGATCGAGGACGAGGCCCAACACCGCCAGTTCCTAAAGGACCTCGAGACCGTCGAACGCCTCCGCAAGGTCGCCGATGACGCCGGCGTCTCCCTCGTCGAGCTCGCGCTCCGCTTCGTAATATCCCACCCCGCGGTCACCACCGTCATCCCCGGCGCCCGCAGCCGCGCCCAGGCCGAGGCCAACACCCGCGCCGGCGCCGCCGGGCCCCTGCCGCAGGACGTCCTGAACGCCATCGACGAGGTCGTCCCCCCGGGGGGCGGGCGGAAGATCTGGCCCGCCTGAACGCACGCCGACCGAACTTCAGGCATACTCGGGCGATGAACTCCGCCCCGAACTACGGCGTCGTCTGGCTCGTCATCGGCGCCATCCTCATCATCGTTGCCGCGATGGTCTTCGCCGTGGGCTCGATGCTCGGCCCGCGTCCGAGCGTCTCCGCCGGCTCAAGCCTCGGCGCCGACACCCCGGTCTGCCGCCCGCGATCAAACTGGCCCGACCTGGGGATGGTCCTCATCCGCCAGTCCGCCGCCATCCCCGCCAGCACGATCCGCACCACCGTCACCGTCCGCGCCGGGGGACCGGACGGCGAGTCGATCACCCTCGTACCGTTTGATGCCGCCAAGGTGTCGATCTCCGAGCACGGCTTCTATTTCTCCGTCGCCACCTTCGACCTGCGCAACATCGACCCCGCCACCGAAGTCTGCTTCGACGCCACAGGCCTCGCGGGGCGCATCACCGGGGATGATCTGATGGTCTCCGGGCCCCTCGCCCGCGCCACGCCCACCCGCCCAGCCTGGGTCATGCCGGTGAGCATCACCATCGGGCTCATCGCGGTCGCCAGCCTGGCCCGCTTCGCGATGATCTTCGCCGCCAACAAGCCCTGACCGATCCGGCGCGGTCAGGCCTTCTTGTAGAAGGGCATCTCCACCACCCGCCCCGCGATGTCCGCCTTCCCGAGCGCCACCGCAATCGGCGTTCCGATCGCGCTCGCCTCCCGGTCCACCATCGCCATCGCGATCGACGCGTCCACCGTCGGGCCGACACACCCCGAGGTCACCTCCCCCACCTCGCGCCCGTCCGCCAGCACCGACATCCCCTGCCGTGCCGTCCGCCGCCCCTCGAAGCGGAGCCCGACCAGCACCCGCGCCGGCCCCCCGCGCTCCTGCTCCTCCATCAGGGCCTCCTGCCCGATGAACATCTCCCCGTCCTCCCCCTCGGTCTTGTCGAGGTTGATCGCGAAGTGCAGCCCGCTGCTCAGGGCGCTCCACTCGTCCTTCAATTCGTGCCCGTACAGGGGCATCCCCGCCTCCAGCCGCAGCGTGTCCCGCGCCCCCAGCCCGGCGGGCTTCAGCGCCGCGTTCGGGTCATCGGGGTCGATGTCCCGCATCAGGAGCTTCATCGCCATCGGCACCGCCGCGGAGGGCAGGATCACTTCCACCCCGTCCTCCCCCGTGTACCCCGTCCGCGACACCACCAGCTTCGCGACCAGGAGGTTCTTTACCGTGAACCGGTAGCGCTTCAGCCCCGGGATCTCCTTGCTCACGCCGGAGATCAGCTCCATCACCTTCGGCCCCTGGCACGCGACCATCGCGGTCTTCTCGGTCCGGTCCTCCAGCTTCGCCTTGAAGGCCCGCTCGTCGATGATCTGCTTCAGGTGCGCCACGACCCGGGCCCTGTTCGCCGCGTTGCACACCACGCCGAACTCGTCGTCGTCGTGCTTCATCACGATCACATCGTCGATCACCCCGCCCCGGTCGTTGCACACCAGCGTGTACCGGCACTGCCCCTCCTGCATCGACCGGATCTTCCGCGTGCACGCCCGCTCGAGCGTCCGCCTCGCGTGCAGACCCTTGAGCATCAGCCGCCCCATGTGCGAGACATCGAAGATGCCCCCCGAGTTCCGCACCTGCCGGTGCTCCTCGGTGATCCCCGCGAACTTCAGGGGCATCGACCACCCCGCGTAGTCGACCATCTGGCCGCCATGGTCGAGGTGAAACTGGTGGAGGGGCGTCTTCTGGAGGTCACTCATGCGGGCAGGATACGCCCCCCGCCCCGAACGCCGCACACCCCGCGGAAACACCACGCCCCTCAGGGCCAGGGGGCGTTGTCCAGGAGCCTCGTCGCGCCCGCCCGCGCCGTCAGGATTGCCCGGGCCCCGCCCCCGCGCCACCCCTCGGGCAAGGGCATCAGCGTCCCCGCGTCCCGCACCACCGAGTAATCGATCGACAGCCCCGCCCCCGTCAGCACCCGGCGCATCGCCCGCTCCGCCGCCCCGGGCTCGGCCTCCCCCCGCGCCGCCTCCAGCGCCCGGGGCACCGCACCCGCCGCCGACCGCTCCTCCGCTGACAGGAACACATTCCGGCTCGCGAGCGCCAGCCCGTCCGCCTCCCGCACCGTCTCCCCCGCGACGATCTCGACCCCCAGCCCCTCCCCCGCTGCCATCGCCCGGATCACCTGCAGCTGCTGCCAGTCCTTCTCCCCGAACACCGCCGCCGCGGGCCGGGCCAGCTCAAACAGCCGCCGCACCACCTGCACCACGCCCGCGAAGTGCCCCGGACGCCACCGATCCTCCAGCCCGGGCTCCGTCGCCACCGCCGGCAGCGCCCCGACCGCGATCACCCGTCCCTCCGGGTAGACCTCGCCCGGCGCCGGGGCCCACACGACCGTCGCGCCCGCCGACTCTGCCTTTGCAGCGTCCGCGTCCAGCGTTCTGGGGTACCGCTCGTAGTCCCGGGGGTCGTTGAACTGCGTCGGGTTCACGAACACCGACACCGCGACCCCCGCCAGTCCCCGCTCCCGGGCGATCTCGACCCCCCGCCGGATCAGTGACAGGTGCCCCTCGTGCAGCGCCCCCATCGTGGGCACCAGCACATGCGGGCGATCGGCAAAGCTCAGAGCGGTCTCCGCAACACGCATCGGGCGGAACCGTAGCGGCCCCCCGCCCGTCCCGCCCGACGCCTGTCACAGCCGTCCGATCAGTCGGGCCGCTTCGCCGAGATATCAGCGCTCGTGACGAAGTCCGCGATCGTCGTCCCCTCGGGCAGCGACTCCGCGATCTTCAGGTACAGGGGGTCCCGCCAGGTCGTCATCGCCCGTACGTAGTCCGCCTTCTCCACGATCTCGATCTCCGCCAGCCCGGCTTCTTGGGCGTGCCGGCGGGTCTCCTCGATCAGCTCCGCGCCCGCGATGCACCCCACGAGCGCCTCGAGGTCCTCGACCACCGACTCCGGCAAGGGCTTCAGCAGCGCCAGATCCGACACCGCCACCCGCCCCCCGGGCTTCAGCACCCGCGCGATCTCCCGCCACACCTGGGCCTTGTCGGGCGAAAGATTCAGGACGCAGTTCGAGATCACCACATCCACGCTCGCGTCCGGCAGCGGCAGGTGCTCGATCTCGCCGAGCCGGAACTCGATGTTGTCCAGCCCTGTCGACCCCCGGTAGTGGTCCAGGTTCCCCCGGGCCTTCGTCAGCATCGAGGGCGTCATGTCCACCCCGATCACCCGCCCGCGCTTCCCGACCCGGGGCCCCGCCAGAAAGCAGTCAAAGCCCGCCCCCGAGCCGAGGTCGAGCACGGTCTCCCCGGGTCTCAGCGCCGCCAGCGCCCCCGGGTTCCCGCAGGACAGCCCGAGGTTCGACTCCACGGGGATGCCCGCGAGCTCCTCCTTCGAGTACCCGATCGAGGCCGCCAGGTCATCCGCCGACAGCGTCGCCGGTCCGCAGCACCCGCCGCCCGAGCAGCAGCCACTGTCCGCGCTCGCCGTCTTCGTCTCAGACCACGACCCCGCCTCCGCGATCGTCGCGTACCCCTCGCGGATCCGATCCCGAACGCCGTGTGATTCCGTTGCCATGGTTCGATTCCTTTCCGAATTCACTCGAGCGGAGCGTCCGACGCCGCACGGCTGAAGACATACAGCATCTCCCGCGCGATCTGGGCGCTCCGCTCGTCATACGTCGCCGCCTCGACCTCTGTACCGTCCGAAACCTTCGGGTCCGTGTACGGAAGACCGAGGTGGAAATCCTCGCCAAAGACCGCAGGGCACGCCTCGTCGGCCTCCGAGCACACCATCACCGCCGCGAACTTCTCCTTCGGGTTCGGGGGGCTGTCGTACGCCTTCGAGAAACAGGTCAGGACCGGCGCCGCCGCATCGCCCGACATCCGGGCGTGGTACACCGGGTTGCGCGCGTTGGTCGTCTGCTCGATGACCCACCCCGCCCGGCGCAGCGACGCCACCGCACGCGGGTTGAACGCGGTGTCCTCGGTACCACCCGAGTACGAGTCCATCGTGAAGCCATGCACGTACGCCGCCGCAGCAGCCCACATCTGCGCCATGTGGCTCCGACGCGAATTGTGCGTGCACACGAAGATCATCGACATCGGCTCACTCGACAGGTGCTTCTGCCGCGCGTAGGCCGCCAGCCGGTCGAGTTCCCCCCGCCGCTCCGCCGGGATCCGATCGAACTCCCGCCCGCGTTCCGCCAGGTACGAAGCGATCGCGGGAAACACCGCCCGATCGCTCGCCGAGACCCCGCCGGCCACGACCCACACCACCGCCGCTGTCACGCCCACACTCGATCCACCGATCATCATGCTTCCCTTTCTTTTGAACCCTCGCAACACCCTTCACCGCAGCACGCCGCCGCGACCCAGGGGTCAAGGGCGTCCGCGGCACCCCGCAGGCGCGTCACGACCTCAGCCGAGACCGCGTACCACACCGTTCGCCCCCGCTTCTCGCTCGTCAGCACCCCCGCCCGCGCCAGCGTCACGAGGTGCCTCGCCACGACCGAGAAATCCACCTCGCAGCACTCCGCGACCTCCGTCACCGAGCACGCCCGCGAGCACCGGGCCAGGCAGGACAAAAGCCGGAGCCGGGTCGGGTCCGCCAGCGCCTTGAAGAGGTCCGCGTCCAGCGCCGCATCCAGCGCCGACTTCCGCCTGCCCGCCGCCGCGGGGGTTTTCTCAGGCCGGACCGCTCCGTGGTTCAGTTGCGTCATCATGCAAGTATTGCAGACCAGCAAAGCCTCGTCAACCCGCTCCCCCGGATTTCCGTCAGAGCGTCGCTGTCAGCTTCGTCATGGGCAGGATCAGCGCCACCGCGATGGTCCCGATCATCCCCGCGATCATCATCAGCATCAGGGGCTCGATCAGGCGCACCGCCGCGGTCAGCAACCGGTCGATCCGCTTCTCCAGGGTCTCCGCCACGTTCAGCAGCACCTTATCGATGTTCCCCGCCGCCTCCCCCACCGAGATCATCTCCACGACATCCTCCGGGAACAGCCCGCTCTTCGCGAGGGGCGGCGCGAGCTGATCACCCCCCCGCACCGACTCGATCGCCTCGTCGATCGCCTCCTCCATCAGGACGTTCCCGGCAGCGTCCCGCGAGATCTTCATCGCGTTCAGAAGGGGCACCCCGCCCGACTCCATCATCCCGAGCAGCCGGCAGAACCGCGCGGTCGCCAGCGCCCGCGTCAGGGGCCCGATCACGGGGGCCCGCGTCCGCACGATCGCGATCCCGCGCTGGACGTCCGCCCGCTTGCTCAGCCGGTAGCACCCGAACGCCACCGCACCCACCACGATCGCGGTCACCGGCCCGTAGCTCACCACCGCATCCGAGATCGCGAACACGATCTTGGTGATCGTCGGCACCTGCTCGATCCGCGCAAACATCGGCTCGAACATCGGCACGAACACCGTGAAGATCACCCCCACCACCACCAGCATGATCCCCACCAGGATCGTCGGGTAGATCAGGCTCCCCACCACCTTGCCCTTCAGCTCCGCCTCCGCGAGCACGAAGAGCCCGAGCTGCTCGAACACATCCTCCAGGAACCCGCCCTGCTCACCCGCCCGCACCATCGCCACGTGGATCGACGGGAACACCCGGGGGTGATCCTGCATCGCCTCGGACACCTCCGACCCATCCGCCACCCGGTCCGCCACGTCCCGGAACGCCGCCGCCAGCGCCGGCTTCGTCTTCTGCCGCCCGAGCAGTGTCAGGCACCGCATCACCGGAACCCCGGCCCGCAGGAGATCGCTCAGCTGCGCGTACGCCGTCCCGAGCGCCCGCGCCGAAACCCCACCCCCCCGCTTCTCCTTCCGAGGAGCCACCCGCACCGGCGTCAGCCGGCGCGACTCCAGCTCCGCCAGCACCGCCGACTCCGTCGCCGCCGCGAGCGCACCGGTCACCCGTGCGCCCGCAGAATCCATGGCGTCGTACTCAAAGGTTGGCATGCCCCAAGACTATCGGTTCAACCCCCGCGCCGGGTCCCGCGGTCCCACAACGCCGGATGCCGTGGTCCGAAGAGCTGGGTGCCGTGGTCT
>DAIQNV010000059.1:9263-19235 GCA_036788215.1 Phycisphaerales bacterium
CCCGCGGTCCCACAACGCCGGATGCCGTGGTCCGAAGAGCTGGGTGCCGTGGTCTCGCGAGCCAAACGCGAGCTAGACCACGAACGACAAACGCCGGGTGCCGTGGTCTGACGAGCCAAAGGCGAGGAAGCCCACGAACCAAAGACGCCCCCTCCGTGGCTTCGTGCCTTCGTGCCTTGTACCCCTCTGCCACCCCCTCACCCCCTCAACAACTCCTCGATCTTCGCCCGCAGCTCCTCGCTCTCGGGGCCGGTCCGGCTGCCGAAGCGCACCACCGCCCGTCCCTCGCGGTCGATCAGGTACTTGTTGAAGTTCCACTGGGGCTCCCCACCCGCCGGCTCGGGCTGCGACGCGAGCTGGCGGAAGAACGGGGCCGCCCCGTCCCCTTTCACGTCCACGACGTCGAACATCGGGAAGGTCACCCCGTAGTTGTCCTCGCAGAACGCCGCCACCTCCGCCGCGGTGTCGAGTTCCTGGTTGAACGAGTCCGACGGGAACCCCAGCACCACCAGCCCCTCCCCCTGCTTCGCCTGGTACAGCGCCTCCAGCCCTTTGTACTGACGCGTGAACCCGCACCGGCTCGCGGTGTTCACGACCAGCACGACCTTCCCCTTGTACGCCTCGAGTGACTCCTCTGTCCCGTCCAGCCGCGTCATTGTGTGCCCGAGGACGAAGGCCGAATCACCCATCGAATCCTTTGAAGCCTCGCCGCCCGCCATTGCCCGCTCCTCCCGCTCGCCGATCTCCCCGGCCCCTGAACTCTCGGACGAACACCCAGAGATCCCCACGCCCAGCCCCAGCAGGACACTCGAAACACAAACGATCGCGGCGCGGGTCATCCGGGAACCTCCAAAGCTCGAAAGCCAATCAACACACCACCGGCCCAACCCGCCGGCGAACACTCGACCGTAGGATTCGCCCCGTGCTCACGATCCGACGCACCGTCAGGCTCTGCATCAACCCCGGCGCGGACCCCGACGCCCCACCCACACCCCCCACCGGCGACAACGCCTACGCCGGCACCCCCGCGATGCAGGGACTGGGCCGCTACTACGAATTCGACATCACCTGCCTGGGTGAGCCCGACCCCGACACCGGGTACCTGGTCGACATCAAGATCATCGACCGCGCCGTCCGCGCCGCGATCTACCCCCCCCTCGCCCACGCCTGCGCCAAACAGCCCACCGCAGACCCCGCCGCCCTCCTCCCCGACCTCGCAGCCCACCTCGCCGACGCCCTCGCCCCCCACCGCCTCTCCGCCATCCGCTGGCGCCTGACCCCCACCTACGCCCTCGCCCTGGAAGGACTCGACATGCCCGTCCCCACCTCCACCCCCGCCCGACCCGTCCTCATACGCCAGCGCTTCGACTTCGCCGCCGCCCACCGCCTCCATGTCCAGGGCCTCTCTGACGAAGAAAATAGGGCGATGTTTGGAAAGTGCAACAACCCGAGCGGCCATGGCCACAACTATCAACTCGAACCCTGCGTCGCCCTCCCCGCCTCGGGCGAGCATCGCCTGAGCCTCCCCGAGCTTGAGCGTCTCGTCGACGAGACCGTCATCGCTCGCTTCGACCACCGCCACCTGAACGTCGACACCAGCGACTTCGCCAGCGAAGGTGGGGTAAACCCCAGCGTCGAGAACATCGCCCGCGTCGCCTTCGACCTCCTACGGGCCCTGGTCGCCGAACGGGGGGGCGACCTCCGCACCGTCACCGTCTGGGAAACCGACCGAACAAGCGCCACCTACCCCGCCTGACCCTTTCGGGGCCCCCCCCAAAGCGCAACCTCCGCGCAAGTGGTTGGGTCCCCGCCCGTCAACGGATAGACTGTTCACAATGGGCATTGGTGTCATTCTGGCTGAGCAGGGGTTGATCTCCCCCGTGCAGCTCGACGAGGCGATCGCGGAACAGCGACGCACCGGCGAGCGGCTCGACAAGGTCCTCGTCCGCCTGGGCTTCGTCAGCCGGGAGGATGTCCTCACCGCGCTGGGCGACCAGTTCCGCCTCCCCGTCGTCGACCTCGCCACCACCGTCGTCGACCGCGAGATCCTCCAGACCCTTCCCGCCCAGCTCGTCTACAAGCAGAACTGCGTCCCGATCGACCGCCACAACGGGTCCCTCACCGTCGCCACCTCCGACCCCTTCGAGCTCACCGCCCTCGACGAGCTCAAGCTCCTCACCGGCTGCTCCATCGAGCTCGTCCTCGCGGACGAGGAGGAACTCCACAAGTTCATCCGCGCCCACTACGGAGTCGCCGGGGGCACGCTCGACGCCATGGGCGCCGCCTCGGGCGACCTCGACATCGAGGCCGGCAGCGCCACCGACGAGGTCGAGCAGGCCCAGGAAGCCGGCGTCATCAAGCTCGTCAACGACCTCCTCGTGGAGGCGGTCAGCGAGCGGGCCACCGACGTCCACATCGAGCCCTACGAGGGCGAGCTCACCGTCCGCTACCGCATCGATGGCGTCCTCCAGCGCGCCAACACCCCCCCCACCATCCACCGCTACGCCGGCGCCATCATCTCCCGCCTCAAGATCATGGCGAACCTCAACATCGCGGAGAAACGCGTCCCGCAGGACGGGCGCATCACCTTCTCCCACCGAAACGACCAGGGCCGCCTCGAAGAGTTCGACCTTCGCGTCTCCGTCATCCCCATGCTCTTCGGCGAAGGGGTCGTGCTCCGCGTCCTCAACAAGACCGCGGTCCTCATGGACCTCAACGACCTGGGCATGCCCAACTCCGTCCTCGCCACATGGGACGGCCTGATCAAAAAGCCCCACGGCATCGTCCTCGTCACCGGCCCCACCGGCTCGGGCAAGTCGACCACCCTCTACGCGTCACTGAACCGCATCGTCACCGACGCGGTCAAGGTCATCACCGTCGAGGACCCCGTCGAGTACCACGTCCCGGGCGTCAACCAGATCCAGGTCAACACCAAGGTCGGCCTCTCGTTCTCCGCAGGCCTCCGCTCCATCCTCCGCCACGACCCCGACGCGGTCATGGTCGGCGAGATCCGCGACAAGGAAACCGCCGAGACCGCGGTCCAGGCCTCGCTCACGGGCCACGTCGTCTTCTCCACCCTCCACACCAACGACGCCCCCGGCGCCGTCACCCGCCTCATCGACATGGGCGTCGAGCCCTTCCTCATCGCCTCCTCCGTCGAGGGCGTCCTCGCCCAGCGCCTCGTCCGACGCATCTGCAAGCACTGCGCCGCCAACTACGTCCCCGACCCCGCCGAACTCCCCGCCGACTTCCGCCTCCGCCCGGGCCAGACCCTCACCAAGGGCGAGGGCTGCCGCGCCTGCCGCAACACCGGCTACCGGGGCCGCCTGGGCGTCTACGAGCTCCTCGCGATGGACCACGAGCTCCGCGAGATGGTGATGCAGCGCGTCAACGCCCCCGCCATCGCGAGAAGGGCATCCGAACTGGGCCTCCTCTCCACCCTCCGCACCGACGGCTTCGCCAAGGTCATCGACGGCATGACCAGCATGGCCGAAGTCACCCGAGCCCTCAGCCACTAACCGCCGCGCACCCCAGGGGTGCCGTGGAAACATCGCGCAGCGATTTTTCCACGAACGGCTCGTCACCAATCCACCACAACCAACCGCTCCCCGAGGGACCCCTGATCTTCGACCCGCGAACATCAGGGCCGATCCCACCTGCACACCCCCCTCCCGATATCCTCCCCACCCCGATGAAGCCCCCGCGCCGCATCCTCGTCGTCCGTCCGAGCGCCCTGGGCGATGTCTGCCGCTCGGTCCCCCTCGCGGTCAGCCTGAAGAGAGCCTTCCCAAACGCAGAGCTCGCCTGGGTCGTCCAGGATGCCTTCGCGGACGCTCTCCGCCCCCACCCCGACATCGACCTCGTCATCGAGTTCCCCCGCAGAACCCTGGGCGACTCCCTCAAGAAGCTCCGCATCGGCCCAACCCTTGCATGGGCCGCCACCGTCCGCGACTTCAAGCCCGACCTCTGCGTCGACGCTCAGGGCCTCCTCCGCTCCGGCCTCATCTCCTTCGCCTCCGGCGCCCGCCGGCGCATCGCCTACGCCGACGCTTCCGAGTTCTCCTGGCTCCTCGCCACCGAGCACGCCCAGGCCCCGCGCCATATTCACACCGTCGACCGCATGCTCGACCTGCTCGCCGGCGCCGGCGTCCACCCCGTCCCCGACCTCAACCTGCACGCCGACCCGAGAGAGCTCGCGGAGGCCGACCGCCATTTCGGCGCCCGGGCCCCCGTCGTCCTCGCCCCCACCAGCCGCTGGCCCGCCAAACGCTGGCCCGCCTGGAAATGGGCCGACCTCGCCCGCCGCCTCCTCGCCCGAAACGCCAGCCCGATCGTCGTCGTCGGCGCGCCTTCCGAGCGCGAGCAGTGCCGGCCCCTGCTCGACCTCGCCGCTGCGGACCGGCGCGTGCACGATGCGGTCGGTTCCATCTCCGTCGCCCGCCTCATGGCCCTCATTGCCCGCGCCCGCCTCGTCGTCGCCAACGACTCCGCAGCGGCGCACATGGCGGTCGGCTTCCACCGCCCCCTGGTCGCCCTCTACGGACCCACCCGCACCAACCTCGTCGGCCCCTACCAGCGCAACCACGATGTCATCCAGCACACCAGCCCCGCCGACGACATGAACCACAAGCGCGACCGCAATGTCGCCCTCATGCACCGCATCGGCATCAACGAAGTCCTCGAGGCCGGCCTGCAACGCCTGCGCTGACCGAGCATGCGCGCAACGCCGGGTGCCGTGGTCAACCTCGCGCCAGCGAGGCTGGCCACGAACCAAAGACGCCGAAACGACGATACCTCAAGCTCCGGCGAAGGCCCCTTACGCCCCCGCCACCACCGCCCCAGCGTGCTCCTGAGCAAACACCTTCATGAAGTCCACGAGCGCCCGCGCCCCCTCGATCGGGAACGCATTGTACATGCTCGCGCGCATCCCGCCCGTCATCCGGTGCCCCTTCAGCCCGTCCAGCCCGCGCTTCTCGGCCTCGGTGATGAACGCCTTGTCCATGTCCGGCGTCGGGCACTTGAAGGTGATGTTCATGAAGCTCCGAGAGTCCATCGTTGCGTGCGGGATGAAGAAGTCCTGGCTGTCCAGGAAGTCGTACAGCACCGCCGCCTTCTCGCGGTTCCGCTCCCGCATCCCCTCCAGCCCGCCCTCCGCGAGGATCCACTTAAAGACCTCGCCCATCAGGTACACGCCGAAGGTCGGGGGCGTGTTGTACCGGCCCTGCTGAGTCGCGTGGTTCGCGTACTTCACCATGTCCGGCAGGGGCCGCACCGAGTCATTCACCACGTCCTTCCGCGCGATCAGGAGCGTGATGCCCGAGGGCCCCAGGTTCTTCTGCGCACCCGCGTAGATCAGCCCGTACTTCCCGATCTCGATCGGCTTGCTGAAGATGTTGCTCGAAGCGTCGCACACCAGGTACGACCCCTCCGGGGGCGTCGGCTCCGCGTGGAACTCAGTCCCCATGATCGTGTTGTTCGCGGTGAAATGCACGTACGCCGGGTGGTCGCTGTACTGCGTCTGCTCCGGGCTCGGAATGTAGCTGTAGTTCGTGTCCTTGCTGGTCGCGCAGATATGGCACCCGCCGTACAGGGGCGCCTCCTTGATCGAGTCGTTCGCCCATTTGCCCGTCTGGAAGTAGTCCGCCGTCCGGTCCGGGCTCAGAAGGTTCGCCGGCACCATGTAGCACTGGCTCGTAGCCCCGCCCTGCATCCAGAACACCGCGTAGTCCTCCGGCACCCGCCCCACCTCACGGCACAACGCCTCCGTCTGCTCCGTGATCCGGTCGAAGACCTTCCCCCGGTGGCTGTGCTCCAGGATCCCGATCCCCGAATCGTCGATGTCGATGATGTCCTTCTGCGCCTGACGCAGAACCGCCTCGGGAAGCGTCGCCGGACCGGCCGAGAAGTTGAACACGCGCTTGCTCATCGCATTGCCTCCTAGGGGGACGCGAAACCGTCCCGACTCAGTCCAGCCCGTTCACCCGGTGCTCGAAGACACCCGACTCACGATACAGCCGAACGATACGCACAACCTCCAGCGCCACAGCGAGCTGCGCCTGGTCCGTCGAAGCCCCCACGTGGTGCGAACAATGTACACCGGGGAGCTTCGCCACCGCCTTCTCCCAGGCCCCCTCCTTGAACGAAGGCTGGTCCCGGTACACATCCAAAGCCGCCCGCACACCCCGCTCCCGCACCGCGCGTGAAAGCGCTTCCTCGTCCACGATCTCCCCGCGGCTCGTGTTGATGAAGTACGCCCCGGGCTTCAAGGCCTCGAAGAACCGCTCATCGCACATGTCCCGGCTCTCAGGCGTCGCCGGCACATGGATCGTCACCACGTCGAACTTCGGCAGCGCCTCGATCAAGGCCTCGCGCGTGAACTTCACCCACCGCACCCCGAGCGCCTTGGCGATCTCCTCCGTCAGGCTCCGGCTCTGCGCCCACACCTCCATGCCGAACGCCTGCAGCCGCCGGATGACCTCGATCCCGATCGCCCCCGTCCCCACGACCAGGATCCGCCGCCCCTTCAGCCCCATCGCTTTCGTGTACTCGCCCTTGTTCCAGTGTCCCCGCTTCGCGTCGACATCCTGCTCCATCAGCCGCCGGTCCAGCCCGACCAAGTGCCCGATCGTCAGCTCCGCCACTGCGACCGCGTTCATCCCCGGGCAGTTGCACACCGCCGCCCCAGCAGCGGTCGCCGCCCCTACATCAATGTTGTCGTACCCCGACCCCGCCCGGATCACCAGCCTCAGCCCCGGCGCCGCCCCGATCGCCTCTGCCGGCACCTTGGTCGACCGGACGATCACCACATCGGGGTTCTCCCCCCGCATCGCCTCGACCAGCTCCGCCCCCGAAAGCTCGGGCTGAAGCAGCACGCGCCCCGCGTGGCCCTGCAGACCCTCGACGCACTCCGTTTCCACCTTGTCCGCAATCAGGATCGTCGAAATCTCGGGCACAGCGGCATCTCCACCCAGGGGCGTCCCCGCCACTGGTGTACCACAGTCTATCCCGCTCGCATCGCGATCCCGGTGCCACCCATCACGGTGCCCCGAACCGCCCGCAGGGCGCTTCGGGCCGACCGTTTACAGGCTTCCGCCCCAGCCAGACGCTTCCTTCACCCCCCGGAGCCCGGCCCCACCTCGTCTCCCCCAAAGTCCACCCCGCGCAGCCCCCCCCGCGTCCACCGATACCACCCGTTCACGAACCGCTTGTTGGGGCTCGGGTGCCCATAGATCACCGGGCTCGGCTCCGGGTTTGTCGGGTCCTTCGGGTTGTACCCGGGGTTCGAGTCCGAGGTCAGCACCGTCCTCACCGACGCGTCGAAGAACAGGACCGGCTGCCGCGCATCCTCGATCGCGTAATACAGCGCCCCTTCCCCGAACCCGAACCCGCCCGACTCGAAGAACGGGTGATCCTTCCTCGCAAAGTGTCGGTCGTGCGTGTCCATCAGGAACACCTTCGACCCCGGGAAGGTCACTTGGCTCATCCGCCGGCGCTGAAACCTCACGGTCTGCCGGTCGTACTGATTCGCGAAGCTCTGCTCCCGCATCGCGCTCTCGCCAAAGTCCGGCGTGTAGCAGAACGGCACCTGCTCGTAGCTGCTCTCCCAGTACCGGATCACCTGAAAGCCGCCCAGCGGGTCATCCAGCATCGCGTCCAGGCCGTCCCGCAGCATCTGCTGCTGGGGAACATCCGACGGGCACACCGCCGACTCCTCGGGCAGCGAACCGCTCAGGTAATCCAGCAGCACCAGGTAACTGAACCGAATATTCGGGATCCATCCATCGGGCGCCCGCAACCTGTCGAGCCCGGTTTCCGAGATCAAAGTCGCCAGCGCCTGAGCCCGCCACGCCATCTGGTCGCTCTGCGCACTCGAGTCCGTCAGATTGAAATTGACGATCGCGCCATCGCTGTCCGTCGCGAAGGTGTTCGCCGCGATCCCGTACTGCCGCATGTTGCTCAGGCACACGCTCGTCCGCGCCGCGTTCCGAGCCTTCCCGAGCGCCGGCAGCAGGATCCCGATCAACAGCGCGATGATCGCGATGACCACCAGCAACTCGATCAGCGTGAACCCGCCGACGCGACGACGAAACACCATGACGCCAGACTCCGTAACTCCGCGAACGACCGTCGCGGCTCAAGAAACACCCCTACCCAACATACGGGCATCGGCCCGAAAACGGATGCGTCTTCACCACCCAAGCGTCACGCGCAATCCCAAAACCCCGGCATTCAAGGGCCCCGCCCGTCGCCCCCGCCCGCGCCGGGCCCGTTCCGAGGCTTCCACGCCGCCGCGACCTTTGCCGGGTCCGCATCCCCCGGAAGCGGGCGGATCGGCCCCAATCCAAGGTGCTGCCGATCCAGATCGGGCTCCTGCCCCGCCCCGCACGCCCCGCAGAGGTACGCGTCCGTCGCCAGCGCCCCCCCGCACGCGTGACACACCCCGAACAGGCGGCTCAGCCCCGGCGTCCGCCGGGCCAGCATCCAGAACTGCCTCGTCGTGGGCCCCCGCACCACCGCGTCCGCCCGCAGTTTCCCCTGCTCGACCAGCCGCCTCAAGACCGCGAACGAGCACCCGGGCTGGAACGCCCGTCTGGGGTCTCGCACCTGCCAAGGCCCCATCTGGTTCTGCGTCGCCTGCCGGCTCAGCGGATCAAACCGCCCCCCGCACGCCGCGCACGCCGGACCGTCCGGCACCACCGCCCCGCAGTACGGGCACAACGCCGGGGGCGTCGGGGTCGCGGCGGCCCGACCCGGTGGTGATTCCGATCCCTCGCTCATCCGCGCACCGTACGCCCCCGTCGTTTGACCCGTCCCGCGTGTCGCGCGGATGATGGCCCTATGCCCCGCGCCCGCACCCTCGCCGTTCTCCTGCTCCTCTCCCCCCCGCTCCTCGCCCAGACAGCCTGCTCCTCCGGGCCCCCCGTCCCCCGTCCGACGGTGCCCGGCACCACTTCGGACCGGCGCACGCCCGACGAGCCCCGCTACCCCCTGCTGGTGAACGGATCGCCCGTCCGCTGGGCGGAGATCCAGCCTGTCCTCGCGGAGATCGCGGGCGACCAGGCGGTCCAGGAGATCATCCTCAACCGCGTGCTCGACCGCGAGGCCCGGGCCCGAGGGCTCGAGATCACCGAAGCCGACCTCGACACGGAGCGGGCACGCCTCGCCCAGATCGCCCGCGCCGATGGTGTCGCGGAGCTCGATGCCCTCCTTCGGGCCCGAGGGCTGGGCCCCACCCGCCTCGGCGCCCTGCTCCGGCGCAACGCCATTCTCCGCAGGCTCGTGGACGCCCCGGAGCCCACGCCCGCACAGATCGAGCAGGACCTGGCCATCCGCTACGGACCCTCGGCCCGGGCCCGCGTCATCATCACCACGACCGAGCGGGATGGGGCCTCCGCTCGCTCCGAAGCGATCCAGAACCCCGCGGGCCCCATTGCGGGGATGGCGGAAGCCGCCATGGCGTGGTCCGTCGACCCGAGCGCCGCAGCCGGGGGGCTCGTCCCCGACGCCCGCCCCGCCGACCCCCGCTGGGCCGCGACGATCGCTGAGCAGTTGCGGACGCTCCCACTCAACGAAATCGGACCTCTGGTCGCCTTTCAGGGCGGCTTCGCGATCGTGCTCGTCGAATCGCGCATACCACCCCGCACCCCGACGATGGACGAGCGAGCAGCCGCGGCTGCGGCGCGGGCGCAGCAACTCGAACTTGACGCGATGCGGGACTTGGCGCAGCGACTGGCCCGTTCCGCGGACGCTGCGGTGCTGGACCCGGCGCTCCATTGGAAGTCCCAACGCCGGTCGGCCCCGTGAGCGTGTCGCACGCGCCGGTGATGCGGTCTGTGGGGGCACCAATCCCCACATCCGCATGACCTGATCCGCGAAGAGAATCAGGTATTCACCTCATCATGTCGATATCCGAATGCATCGCGGCTGATGTGAACTCAGGACCCCGATCGGGCGAGCACCTCGACATGGGGG
>DAIQNV010000060.1:0-2363 GCA_036788215.1 Phycisphaerales bacterium
GTGGTTTGGCTGGGGTCGTGTCGTTCTTGCGTGATTGGGCGGGGCAGCTCAACCTGATCTTCGCTTGGGCGAAGATCAGGCGTCCGGGGGTGGGCGGATCGTTGGTGTCGATGGGCCGAGCGCGCCGCTCGGTGGCGGCTCGGCGCACCGCGCGTTCGAACATTCTGCTTGCGACGAGGCTTGGAGCAGGGGGAGACGCTGCGCTCTTCGTAGCCCCTCTCCTGTCGCTGCGCGACATCCTCTCCCCGTGGGGGCGAAGAAGGGGGAGGGCCCGCTCTGCGCCGCGTGCCGCGCACGGTTGTTGATCAAGCGGGCTGGAGGGTGGGGGCTTTGGTGCGCCGGCGTTCTTGTTCGGGCTGGCCGGCGGGTGGGGTGGGGAGGCCATGGTCGGCGTCGGTGGGTGCGTCCTTCATGAAGGCGGCCTTGAGGCCTTCGACCGCTTGGAGGGTGAGGCTGAAGAGGAGGGGGACAAGGACGAGGGTGAAGACGGTGGAGACGAGGAGCCCGCCCACGACGACAGAGCCCAGGCCCCGGTACATCTCGGAGCCCGGGCCCGGGAAGAGGACGAGCGGGAGCATGCCCCCGACGGAGGTGAGGACGGACATGAAGATGGGCCGGATGCGCGTGCGCACGGAGGCGGCGATGGCGGGGAGGGGCTCGAGTCGTTCGACCTTTTCGTCCTCGGACTCGCCGATGCCCTTCATGAAGTTGAGGGCCTGGTGGACGAGCAGGATGGCGTTGTTGACGACGACGCCGATGAGGATGACGAAGCCCAGCATGGTGAGGACATCGAGCTGCTGGGGCGCGATGGTGGGGTTCTGGAGCGTGGTGTGGTGAACGATGGCGAGGCCCGCGAAGCCTCCGACCACGGCGAGGGGGACGGAGAGCATGATGACGAAGGGGTAGATGAAGGAATCGAAGAGGGCGGCCATCAGCAGGTAGGTGACGAGGAGGGCCCAGACCATGCGGGCCATGAGAAGCTGGGGCTGGAGGCCCAGCAGGATGAGGGGGATGCCGGCGGCGAGCGCGATGGTGAGGGCGCCGAGGACTCCGTAGGCGTGGAGGGATGATTTCTTGCGGATGGCCTTGACCGCGGCAATGACCGCGACGACTCCGCAGGCGACGCAGAGGACGGCGGTGAGCGCGTAGGCGGCTGTGGAGACGGGGCCGCCCTCGCCCGAGGTGGGGGCGACGCCGAAGAGGGAGGCGTTGACCTCGTCGAGCTTGGCGGCGGTGCCCTCGAGGTTGATGCGCATGGTGCGGTCGAGGAGGCCGGCGGCTCGGGCGGGCTCGACGATCTCGGCCATGATCTGGCTCTCGAGTTCCTCGACGGTCGTGTCGGGCGGGGGCTGGATGCGGATGGTGACGGCGGGGAGTTCCTCGATGCGGACGATGTCCTGCGGGGCGAGGGCGGGTACGACCTCGACGAGGGAGTCGACGGGGACGATGGGGCCGGCGGGCGTGGCGATGGGGACGGAGAGGAGGCTCTCCTTGACCTCGAGCCGGCCACCTGCGGGGAGGATGCGGATGTCGATGGTGTCGTCGTCGAGCTTGAACTCGCCGGCGAAGGCGCCGTCGAAGAGGCCACGGACCGCGGTGCCGACCGCTTCGGTGTTGAAGCCCAGCTCGCGGGCGCGGTCGGTGAGGCGGAGCTGCCATTCCTGCTGGCGGAGGTTGAAGTTGGAGGGCTCGGCGGCGGCGCCGGTGGGGCCATAGCCATACTTCTCGCCAGCGAGGGTGTACATGAAGTCGGCTGCGGCGAGGACGCGGTCGAGTCGTTCGCCGGAGATTTCGAGGTCGACGGTGTTTCCGCCTCCGGCGCCGCGGCCGAAGATGGAGGCCTGACTGGCGCCGCCGAAGACGTCGGGTATGGGGTTGATGGCGTTGGAGAGGAGCTGGCCGACGGGGATAACGACCTGCTCAAGGTCGGAGGTTCCGCCTGCGAACATGCCGGAGCCGAAGGCGCCGAGGAAGAAGTTCTTGACGGGGACGGGGTCGAATGGATCGCGGGAGATGACCTTGTCGGGTTCGCCTTCGACTTCGCTCTTCTCGATGATCGGGGGACGCTCGATGGGGCCGAGGTTCCGTTGCTTGTAATCGTCGGCGCTCGCCTCGACGTAGGGGAGGACGACTTCCTCGATGCGTTCGGCGATCTTCTGCTTCTCCTCGAGCGAGAGGCCGGGGGGAATGAGGAGACCACCGAAGACAAGGTTGCGGTTGCCGGCGGGGAGGTAGTCGAGCGGGGGTGCGAGGAGGACTGCGCCGGTGACGGAGGCGGCGGTCATGACGACGATGATGGCGGGGCGGAGTGTCCAGCCTCGCCAGGAGGTCATGAGCCAGAGGGTGACGGCGGAGGTGGCGCG
>DAIQNV010000060.1:2463-19059 GCA_036788215.1 Phycisphaerales bacterium
TTATCGACGACCATGCCCACGGCGAAGGCGAGGCCGGCGAGGGAGATGATGTTGAGCGTGCGGCCCAGGGTGAGCATGACGAGGAAGGTGCCGATGACGGAGACGGGGATGGCGATGGCGGTGATGGCTGTGGAGACGAAGGAGCGGAGGAAGACCATGAGGACGACGCCGGCGATGGCGCCGCCGATGTAGAGATTCTGGGTGACGAGGGCGATGGCGGAGTCGATGTAGGTGGTCTCGTCGTAGACCTGGCGGATGCGGAGGTGGTCGCCCAGACCCGGGAAGCCGGCGGGGGCGAGCTGGGGGAGGCGCTCGGCGCGGACCTCGTCGAGGCGGGCGCGGAGCTGCTCCATGACATCAACGACATTCGCGCCGGACTGGCGGATGACGTTCATCGCGATGGAGGGGTGACCGAACGTGCGGACGAAACCCCGCTGCTTGGTGAGGCCCAGCTCAACGGTGGCGACGTCCTTCACGCGGGTGGCGACGCCGTCGCGGACGGCGATGATGAGGTTCTCGACCTCTTCGACCCGTTCGAACTGTCCCACGAGGCGTACGCGGTAGTCGCGCTTGCCCTCGGCGATGGTGCCGGCGGAGACGGTCTGGTTCTGGGTGCGAATAGCGTCGATGACCTGGAGGTGGTTGAGTCCCCGCTGGGCGAGGGCGACCTCGTCGACAAGGACACGGACCTCGCGTTCGCGTCCTCCGAAGATGTTGACCTCGGCGACGCCGTCGATGCGTTCGAGGAAGGGCTTGATCTCCTTGTCGAGGGGGTCGAAGAGGGAAGTGATGTCGAAGTCCGGGTAGTCGCCGACGCGGGCGGGGTCGACGTCGATGATGATCCAGGCGATGGCGTTCTCGCTGGCCCCGTCGGCGGCCTCGACGCGGGGCTCCTCGACTTCCTCTGGGTAGTCGGGGACCTGGCGGAGGTTGTCGGAGACTTCCTGGAGGACGCGGGGGATGGAGGTGTCGATGTAGAACTCGAGCTCGATGACGGCCTGGCCCTCGGAGGCGGTGGCCTTCATGCGCTTGAGGTTGGAGACGTTCTTGAGCTCTTCCTCCTGGTCCTTGATGATCTCGTCGACGACTTCCTGTGGTGAGCGGCCGGGCCAGTCGGTGGTGACGGTGATGACGGGGCGGTCTACGGTGGGCGTGAGCTGGATGGGGATGGCGGTGAGGCCGATGAGGCCGAAGGCGACAAGGAGGATGACGCCGACGGCGACGCCCACGGGTTTGGCGATGGAGAGCTTGACGAGGTCCATGGGTGTCTCGCGTGGAGGCTGGGTGGGGTGAGGGTGGAGAGCGGTGTGGGTTTAACTGTTAGATTCGGAGGCGTTGGCGTCGGTGGTTTCGGGGGCGCGGTCTTCGGTGCCGGTGCCCGGGCCTTCTTCGGGGGCGGAACGCTCTCCGTTGATGATGGTGAGGGGCTGGGTGGGGTAGACGCGCTCGTTGCCCTCGACGATGACCTGGGTGTCGGGCTGCAGGCGGGGGGCGCGGACCGCGAGGCGGTCGCCCTCGGCGAAGAGGATCTCGACGCGGATAGGCGTGGCGGCGAGGGCTTGTTCGCCTTCCTCGGGCTGGCCCCTTCCCCCCGGGAGGGCGGCGTAGACGAAGGCGCCGGCGTCGTCGCGCATGATGGCATCCTTGTGGACGGTGGTGAAGTCGGCCTTGGCGCCCGTCGGGACGAGCGCCGTGACGCTCATGCCCGGGCGGAGGAGATCGGGGAAGGCACCTGAGGAGACCTCGCCCTCGGGGTCTGCGGGCGCGGGGGGCGACGCGATGGCGGTAGCCTGGTCGAGCCTCGGGCGGAGGCGGACGGTGAAGATGCGGCTGACGTTATTGCCCAGCGGGATGAGCCCGATGAGATCGGCGGGGACGGTGGCGTTGGGCCCGAGGGCGGGGATGCGGAGGGTGATGCCCGGGCCGACCTCGGTGAGGTAGGGGAGGAGGTGCTCCGGGACATCGACGCGTGCTTCGAGGGCGTCGAGGGCGATGATCTCGACGACGGGATCGCCCTCGCCCAGCCACTCCCCCACTTCCGTGCTCTTGGCGATGACGGAGGCGGTGAACGGGGCGGTGATGGTCTTGTCGCGGAGGCGACGCTCCGCGAGGCTGAGCGCCGCCTGGGCGGCAGCGGCGTCGGCCTCGGCCTGGGCGAGCCCCGCCTCGGTGGTGGCGACGGCTGTTTCATAGTCGTCGATCTCCGACGCGGAGGCAGAGTTGCTCTGGGCGAGGCGCTCGACGCGACCCTGGTCCCGGCGGGCCTTATCGAGCTCTGCGGTGCGCTGCGCGATAAGGCCCCGCATGGCTTGGAGATTGGCGCGGGCCTGTTCGACCTCGAGGGTGGCGAGTTCATCGTCGAGGCGGGCGATGGTGTCGCCGGCGCTGATGGTGTCCCCGGGGTTGAGGTCGAACTGCATGACAAGGCCATCGGCCTGGGAAGCGACGAGGGAGCGGCGCGTGGAGACGATCTCTCCCGTGACGGAGCGGCGCTGGACGAGGGACTGGACCTGGGCCTTGTCGACAACGACGCGGGCAGGGGGCGGGCCCCCCTGTGCGAGCGCGGAGAGGGGGGCCCCGAGCGTGAGCGCGAGCGTGGCCAGGGTGAGGAGTCGGGTGGTCACGGCTTGGTTCCTTCGCGGGCGGGGCGGGCTTCTTCTGCGAGTTCGCGTTCGAAGCGGGCGAGATTCTCGGTGAGGTGTTCGAGATCGGCGGCGATGCGTGCGATGCGTGCGTCGTCGCAGCCCGCGAGGAAGGGGCCCCGGAAGCGCTCGGTGAGCTGGTGGGTGCGTTCGGCGGCGGCTCGCCCGGCGGGCGTGAGCCGGACGAGGACGGCACGAGCGTCGTGATTGGCGCGGACGCGCTCGACGAGGCCCTCGCCCTCCATGGTGGTGACCATGCGGCTGACGGCCTGGGGGCTGAGCATGGCGTGCTCGGAGAGCTTGCCGATGCCCGGGGGCTCGTCGAGGTCGGCGATGGTGCCCAGGAGGATCCATCGGGAGGAGGTGAGACCCAAGGGGGCGGTGAGGCGGTCCCCGATGCGCATCATCAGGTGGTGGAGTTGGAAGAGCTGGAAGACGAGGGGGACGCGCTCGCAGCAGGCGTCCGTCGTGCAGGGCTGGATTTCGGTGTGCGGCTGATCGGGCATCGATCCCTCCGTGGGTGTGCGGAGGGAATGCTCAACATGTTGAGCAAATTCGTCAAGGTGCGGGGGCGGGGAATCTGGGTTTGGGGTGAAAACCCGGGGAGTCCTGAGGTGATGGACTCGGGACGGGCGGTTTGGAGGGGGGTATACTGGCGTGCCTCCGGGCTCGACGAGCCTGGTGTGCCTCCCTAGCTCAATCGGTAGAGCAGCTGACTCTTAATCAGCGGGTTTCAGGTTCGAGTCCTGAGGGGGGTACTTTCGCAAGCCCTGGCCTAGCCGGGGCTTGTGTCGTTTTTGGACGAACCCATCCGACCACCGAACATGAATCCATCACTTTCGACTACCCGCTCACGTGCCTCGTTGACTCGGCTACGGGCGATTCGACGAACTCGTCGGTGCCGATCACACGGCAGCGAGGATGTCGCCCATGGCCGAGTCGACCGTTGTTCTGGTTCCGAAGGACTCCCTGCCCGAGGGGCCTTCCATGACCATGACCTATGGGCGGTCCCGGCTTCTGCTCGGCATCAGCGGCGTCGGGACTTGGGTCGTGCTCGCGGCCGTCACGCTGGGCTTGGGCCTTCCAGAGTGGGTGGCGGGGGCGACGCGGGCGGATCTTGGTGCGGAGTTCGTCGCTATCTTGGCAGCGTCGTTGATGGTGCTTGCAATTCAGGCCCCGTTCGACCTGCTTGGCGGCTACCTGCTGCCTCGGCGGCATGGCCGGTCGTCGGAGCGGTTTGCCGCGTATACGCGTCGGTGGCTTCGGGGCGTCGCGGCGTACCACTTGATGTACCTGGGCATGGGACTTTTGCTCCTGTTCGCCTCCCGCGGTTTCGGCATGCCCGGCATGGTCCTGGTTGGCGTTGCGGCGACCTTCGTGTTGCTTGGCGCGAGGACGCCGCTCGCTTGCTTTGTCGGCGGCATGCGACGCCCCGTGCCGGTCGAGACGCTGGGCGATGATGTCGTGGTGATGTCCTCTTCCGATGTCGGCTTTACCGGCGGCATCGAAGGGGTGGCTGGCGCCCGGCGGCAGATCGTGCCGCGGAGGTGGTTGGAAACGCTGTCGCCGGAGGTGTTGTCGCTCGCCGTCCGGAGGCGCCGAGAGGCGGTGACCTCGGGGCTCTGGCTGCGAGGCCGAGTCGCTTCTCTTGCGTTCACGTGGGTTGGCCTGGCGGTCGCGGGATCGCAAGTGGATTCCTTGATCGGCAACTCGGGTGGTGTCGTGAAGTTCGCCGCTGTCTTCACGCTCTGGTCGTTCCTGGGCCTTCTGCTGCTGCCGACCGTTTCGAGGCGGGCCTCGCTGACGATCGACAGGCGACTCGCGGACCAGGGGGTCGGAATGGGCAAGATGTCCGAGCTCGCGGCGGCGCTGGACTCGATGCAGGACGATGAGCCGAGCAGGCCGAGGTGGATCGAGCGGATCTTCCACCCCATCCCGAATGTTGCCGCTCGACGTGGCAAGCCAACATCGCTCCGCTTTGCCGCTTGGGATGCGGCGCGAACATCGGCATTCCTGGGGCTGTGCGGTCTCTCGCCGCTCGGTCGCGCGGTGCACTGCAACAGCGGCAGGCCGCCGCTCTGGATGTACCTGCCCTCGGACTGATGGGCGCCACGGGTCGCACCTGACTCAGCCCGGATCGCATCGCGATCGAGTCGGGAGGGGCCTCCCGCCCTTCGAAACTGTGTCTTCGTGCGCGTTGATGCAAGGGGTTCAGGCTCGAACTCGCCGACGCGGACGGCGTTATCGAGCCCGGTGGAGGCGCGACCGGTATTCCGGCGACCATCATCAGATTCTGCGATAACGGCGAGGCACACGATCGGGCCGGGTCAGAGACGGTCGGCGGTGCTGCCGCCAAGCCGCTCCCCCGCCTGCAGCATCACCTGCTCGGCCACCATGTTGGGGTTGTATCCCGCCTCCATGTTGACGCAGGGCACACCGGCGGCGCGGGAATACTCACGGGCCTCGTCGGCATGGAGATGCCCGGTCAGCTTGATGAGCAGCAGCACGACGCGGGTGTCCGGACGCTGGATCGGGGCCTGCATGCGGGCGCCGCTGCCGTGCTCGGTGAGCTCGACCCACTCGATCGTCGCCCCGAACGCGTCCTCGAGGCGTGCGATAGCGTCCTGGCGGGGCTCGCCCCCCACGATCACGATGCGCCCGCCTTCGAGCACCGGTCGGACCTCCGCGACCCGCTCGCTCCAGCGGTCGTCCTGATCGGCGGCGGGGGCGTTCGCACGGCGCGACTCGAAAGCGAGATGCTCGTGGCGAGGCAGGTCAGCGGGGAAGGCTATGCCCTCGACGCTCTCGCGGAACTCGGCGATGCGCGGGTCGGTCGGGCCGACGCCCATGGACCGGAGTTCCTCCATCGCCCTGTTGATCGTCTCGAAGTCGTGGCGATCCTCCTGGGGGCCGTTCCGGATGCGCCGGGCGTGGTACACCGCCTTGTTGACCAGCTGGCTGACCTGCCGGGCCTTCCTGAGGCGGGCGTCCTCCGAAGCGATGAGCCGCTTCGCCTCGGCACTGACCTCGGGCGCGTGCTCGGGCGAGGCCGGATCGTCGGCCTTCATGTGCCGCTCAACGAAGACGGTGCGCTCGAAGGTCTCGCGCCGGAGCCAGAGGTGGGTTTCCTCCTGGTCCGTGTCATCAGAGGTAAGCCAAGTGACCCCGAGCGCAACACGGAGAGCGGAGCTCGCCTCCGCGAGGAGCTGGAACGCCTGCTCCCGCTCGGAATCGCCGAGGCGGCTGTCGGACGCGACCGCCCTGAGGCACAAAGTGACCGCGTCGGCGAGGGCCTCGTAGCACGCCGCGATCTGCAGGAGATGCTCATCGCCGGGCTGGTCCTCGTAGGGCCAGAAGACCCAAAGGAAACAGTCCGGCATGCTCTTCGCGGTCGCGATCATCGCATCCATCCGCGCCTTCAGCGCGGGCTCGCGGACGGGGTCGCCCCGGTCGCGTCGACGCTCGATGAAGAACCGGCAGGACTCGGCCTTCAAGCGGGCCCGCTCCTCGACGAGTTCCAGATCGATCGGCTTGGGCACCGGAGCCTGCTGCATCGATCCCGAGCCGCCCGCCGTCCCGGCCGCAGCTCGGCGCAGAGTCGCGAGGTGCGAGGCCGCCCCGGTCACCTTGATCTCCGCCTCGGCGCCGCCCAGCGTGAGCGGGACGGTGCCGGTCACGGATTCATCGAGGCCGGTCGGAGCAACGGACTCGGAGTCCCCGTTCGCGTTGCGGGGCGTCGAACCACCCTCGGGATCCGCGATCACACCGGGGACTTCACCGGTCTCGACCGCGATCGAACCCGACGCGTGCTCATTGTACGAAGCGGGCTCAAGGGCGTCGGACTCGGCCAGCACGAGCTCCGCGAGCTCCACCAGCAGAGTGCGCACCGCGGGCGACCGTTGCATCTCCTCCTTGAGCACACGCCGGATGGCATCGGCGAGTCGGTCGGGCGTATCGGGCATGAGTGGTCTCCGCAGCGAAACCGAGGCCCCGAGCACCTCGTTCCCAGCCAGTCTAGGTGACAGCTCCGGTGGGCCGAAGCGCCGCGTGCATGCCGAGTCGGTCGGGGCGATCGCTCTGGCGATTGTGCTGCCCATGGCGGTTACCGGGCGATGGACCGACCTTGACCCCACGACGAGCATTGTGATCGGAGCCGGTTCCAAGGTCCGGCCGAACTCCGAAGAACCTATTTCTTCGAGAAACGCGCCTTGACAGCGGTGGGACGCACGGCATAATCAAACGCACGTTTTAGAACAGGTGTTTTAATGACCGCCGATCAAGGACCAGCCGACGACACCAGGGACCGCCTCCTCCACGCCGCGGGCGACGAGTTCGCCCGGGTCGGGTTCCGCAGCGCCAGTGTGCGTTCGATCTGCGTTGCCGCCCGGGCGAATGTGTCGGCGGTGAAGTACCACTTCGGCTCCAAGGAAGCGCTGTACCTCGCGGTCTGGGATGCTGCTGCAGAGCAGATGGTGCGGGCCGAGCCCATGCCCCGGTTCCAGGACGGTGACGATCCGAAGGAAGCGCTCCGCGCGTTCGTCGCGTGGTTCATGCGCCTGGTCCTTACCGAGAACCGGACGCATCCCTGGGCGGGCCAACTGCTGGCCCACGAGACGGTCTCCCCGACCCCCGGGGCCCTCGACACCTTCGTGAAGCACTGCGCGGGACCCATCCGCGACGAGGTCTCGCGGATCGTGCGGGCGGTGGTCGGGCACCCGCTGCGCGGGAAGACCCACGACAACCTCGTGTTCGGGGTCATCGCGCTGTGCGTCAACCCCAAGCATTCGCGCGAGATTCTCGTCGCCATCGGCCACCCACCGCCGCAGTCGAGGGCGGCGATCAATCGCATGGCGAAGGACATGGCGGAATTCGCGATCAACGGCCTCACGGGCTTCGCGGGCGAGGAGAACGGCTGATGCTGACAACCGCGCTGCGCATGCTTCTGGGCGACAAGACCAAGTGCCTGGGCCTCGTCTTCGGCGTCGCGTTCAGCACCCTCCTGGTATGCCAGCAGGTCTCGATCTTTGTCGGGCTTCTCGCCCGGGCGTCCAGCGTCGTCAATGACGTGCGCGAAGCCGACATCTGGGTCATGGACCCGAGCGTCAAGACGATCGATGTCGCCTACCCGCTCCGCGATACCGTGCTGCCCCGCGTGCGGGGCGTGGAGGGGGTCGCCTGGGCGGTCCCGTTCTTCAAAGCGGCGGTGCAGGTACGAACGCGCGGGGGCACGCTGGAGAACGCCGTCATCCTGGGCATCGACGACGCCTCCCTCGTCGGCGTGCCGGACGCGTTCGTCCTGGGCACCGTCGAGGACCTGACGCTGCCCGACAGCATCGCGATCAACCCGGCCGGTTTCCGCCTGCTCTTCCCGGGCGAAGCGCTGGACACGGGGCGGGAGATCGAGCTCAACGACCGGCGGGCACGGATCGTCGCGATCGTCGAGGCAGCGCCGGCCTTCGCCGCCAACACGACCATCTTCACCCGGTACAGCCTCGCGACGAGCTACACGAACAACGGGCGCAACGCGCTGAGCTTCGTGCTCGCCAAGGCCGCCGACCCTGAGCAGACCGAGGCGGTCGCGTCCCGCATCGCCGAGGTGACCGGGCTCAAGGCGATCACAAGCGATCGCCTGCGATGGGAATCGATCGCTTACGTCCTCGAGAACACCGGCATCCCGATCAGCTTCGGAACGGTCGTGACGCTGGGCGCCATCATCGGCGTGGCCATCGTCGGGCTGACCTTCAACCAGTTCATCTCAGAGAATCTGAAGCAGTACGCGGCGCTCAAGGCCATCGGGGTGCGGAACGAACGCCTCTTGGCCATGACGCTCGGGCAAGCGTTGTTCGTGGGCGTGATCGGCTACGGCATCGGGCTCGGCGCGGCCGCCGCCTTCTTCGCCGCGACCACCAACAGCGTCGACGCGCTGCGTGGCTTCTACCTGCTGCCGGAGATCGCGATCGGCGTCGCGGTCCTGGCGATCGCCATCGTCTTCGCCTCGACCATCCTGAGCATGCGCCGCGTGCTCGTCGTCGATCCCGCCACGGTCTTCAGGGGATGAACCAATGACGCAGACCACCACCGAGGCGAGGTCGCTCGCCCCCGCCGGCACCGTCGCGGTGCGGTGCGAGGGAATCGAGAAGTCGTTCTCCGCCGGCGAGACCCGCGTCCGCGTCCTCCGGGGCACCGACTTCATCGCCGAGCGGGGGCGGATGAGCTTCCTCGTCGGCCCTTCCGGCTGCGGCAAGACCACGCTGATCTCGGTGATCGGCGCGATCCTCTCCTGCGAGGGCGGGTCGCTGGAGGTCCTGGGCCACGACCTGCGGCACATGAGCAACGGTAAGCTCGCCGACTTCCGGCTCAACAACCTCGGGTTCATCTTCCAGCAGTTCAACCTGCTGCCCACGCTGAACGCGGAGGAGAACGCATCCCTCCCGCTGGTTGCCAGGGGAGCGTCGACCGCGCGGGCCGAGCGAGCGGCCCGCGAGCTGCTGGGGCGACTCGGCCTCGAAGGGCAGACCAGGAAGATGCCCTCCCAGCTGTCGGGCGGCCAGCAGCAACGCGTGGCGATCGCCCGGGCGCTGGTGCACAGTCCCCGACTGCTGATCTGCGATGAACCGACCGCCTCGCTCGACGCCAATTCCGGTCACACGGTGATGGAGCTGCTGCGGGATGTCGCGCTCGAAGGCGACCGGTCCGTCATCGTCGTCACCCACGACAACCGCATCTTCGGCTTCGCCGACCGCATCAGCCACATGGCGGACGGCCGAATCACCGAGGTGGAGAATCGCGACAACGGAGACCTTTCATGAGCACACGATCCAGGGTCCTCACGTGGGGCCTGCCCCTCGTGGGGGCGAGCACGCTCCTCATGGGCACGGGCCTGGTCGTCACGGGCCGCCCGGTCGTCCCGGAGCAATCGCCACCGAGGCAACCAACGACCGCGCCGTACGAGCCCAACGACTCCGCGGGAACATCGTTCATCGGGGCCATCGGCACGAGCGAGCCCCCGGGCGAAGCGGTCGCGCTCGCGACCCACACATCCGGCGTCGTGAGCAAGGTGCACGTCACCGTCGGAAACGTCGTGATGCCCGGCCAGCCGCTCTTCACGGTCGACCCGACGCGGGCGAACGCGGAGGTCGCGCTCCGCGCGTCCGATGTTGATGTCGTGACACACGAGCTCGATGCGCTGCGGGCGATGGTGCCCCCGCGCCAAGCCGCGGTCCGCTCTGCCAGGGCATCGCTCGCCGCAGCACACGCCGACCTCCTCGTCGCGGAGGCCGACCTCGCCGACCGCCGGAACCTGCTCAGCATCGCGACAGCAGTCTCCGACCCGCGGGCGATCGCACGGGAGGAGGTCGACCGCCGGCGATTCGCGGTCACGCAGGCCGAGGCACGCGTCGCGACCGCGTCGGCAGCGGTCCAGCGCGCCCAGGCCGGCGTCTCCGAAGCGGAGGCCGAGCTCGAGCGCTACGCCGAGCCGCAAACGGGCGCGGACGGACCGGAGATCCTGGCGGCAGTCGCGCGGGTCGCCCAGGTCCGCCGCTCGCTGGCCCGGGCGCAGGCGGACCTCGACCTCGCAACGGTCCGCAGCCCGGCCGAGGGGCGGGTGCTGCAGGTGAACATCCGCCCCGGCGAGTTCGCGCCCGCAGCGGTTCCGACAGAGGGACTGATCGTGCTGGGCGGAACCGGCCCGACGCACCTCCGCGTCGAGATCGACGAGGTCGACATCCCCCGCTTCTCGCGCGGCGCCAGGGCGTGGGCCTCGCCCCGTGGCGACGCCGAGACGAGGTTCCGGCTCGCATTCGTGGCGGTCGAGCCCCTGGTCGTGCCCAAGCGAAACCTCGCCGGACGCACGAGCGAACTCGTCGATACCCGTGTGCTCCAGGTCGTGTACGCGTTCGACGAGACGCTGGAATCACCGGGAATCGGTCAGCAGTTCGACGTGTACATCGAGGCCGCGGGAGGCGGGTCATGAGGATCCTCCGCACGATCGCCCTCGCCCCCCCACTGCTCGCGCTCTCCGCGTGCACCGTTGGCCCCGACTACGCGCCGCCGGACGCCCCGACGCTGATGCCCGAGTCATGGGCAGCCGACGACACGCCCGGCCCCTCCGCGGACATCGCCCGATGGTGGACGCTGCTGGGCGACGACGAGCTCGCCAAGCTGATCGATCGGGCGTTCACGAGCAACCTCACGCTCGCCATCGCCCGCGAACGGGTCATCGTCGCCCGCGCCCGCCGGGGCATCGAGAACGCGGACCGTCTGCCCACGCTCGACGCCGCAGCGTCCTACACGCGGGCCCAGACGGGCGACGAGGGCTTCGTCCTTGGCGGCGCTCCCTCGGGCGCCGAGGTCGACATCTACTCCCTCGGAGCGGTCGCCGGCTGGGAACTGGATCTCTGGGGCCGCGTCGATCGGCTCGTCGAGGCGGCGGAGGCCGACATCGGCGTCGCGATCGAGGACCTCCGGGCCAGCCGCGTGGCGCTCGCGGCCGAGGTGGCCCGGGAGGTCATCCTCGCCCGCGCCATCGACCGCGACATCGAACTCGTCCGCAGCACGATCGAAACCAATCAGGATGCGCTCGACGTCGCCCGGTCGCGATCCGAGGCAGGGTTCGGAGGCGACCTCGATGTCGCCCGCGCCCTTCGAGACCTCGAATCCAACTCCGCGCTCCTCCCCGCCCTCGTCGCCGATCGGCGCGAAGCGGAGCTCCGTCTCGCGGTGCTGCTGGGCACAACGCCCGGCGCCGTCACGGTGACACGCGCCGACCTGCCCAGGCGGGACATCATCCCCGACCTCGGCGTCCCCGCCGATCTCCTGCTGAGGAGGCCCGATCTCCGGCGGGCTGAACGCGAACTCGCCGCCAGCACCGCACGCATCGGCGCCGCGAAGGCCGAGCGCTTTCCCCGCGTCTCCCTATCCGGGTCGATCGCCCTCCAGGGACCCGACCTGGGCGACACCGTCAACCCGGACGCCTACGTGCTCTCCGTGGGCCCGTCGATCTCCCTGCCGATCTTCGAGGGCAGGCGCATCCGCAGCCGCGTGCTTGAGGCCGAAAGCCAGCAGCGTCAGGCCCTCCTGCGCCTCCGATCATCGGTGATCGACGCCCTCGCGGAGGTCCGCACCGCGAGCATGCGCCGGGCCCAGACGGAAGAACGCGTCGCTCGGCTCCGCGACGCAGAATCCGCGGCCCGGGACGCGGAGGACCTGTCCTCCGCCCGGTACCGCGCGGGCCAGGTCGATTTCCTCGACGTCACCGAGGCAAGGCAGTCGCGTCTCGGCATCGAGCGGGCCCGCGTCAGCGCCGAGCGGGACGCGCTGCTCAGGCTCATCGATCTCTACGCGTCCCTCGGGGGCGGATGGGAGGCCGATACCGACCATGCAGCGCTTCCGGCATTGCCCGCTCTCACGGCCAGCCGACCCTGAACAACAGCAGCGGGGAAGCGATCGCCGCTCCCCCGCCGCTGACGTCTTGAGCGCATCCGCCCGCTCACATTACAGGCCCGATCAGCCCGCGACGAGGTCGAATCGGTCCAGCATCATGACCTTGTTCCACGCCGCGACGAAGTCCCGGACCATCCGCTCGTGCCCGTCGTCAGAGGCATACACCTCGGCGACCGCCCGCAGCTGCGAGTTTGAGCCGAAGACGAGGTCGCACCGGGTCGCGGTGTACTTTGTCTCGCCCGACCTGCGGTCCTTGATGAAGAAGCCCATCTCCGCCTTGTCGGCCGCGACCCACTCGTAGTCCATGCTGCAGATGGTCCTGAAGAAGTCGTTGGTCAGAACGCCCGGCCGATCGGTGAAAACGCCGTGCTTCGAGTGATCGAAGTTCTGGTCAAGAACGCGGAGCCCGCCGGTCAGGACCGTCCACTCGGGCGCGGTCAGCGTCAGGAGGTGCGCCCGATCGAGGAAAACACGCTCCGGCGGGATATCGAACTTGATGCCCGGGTGGTGATAGTTGCGGAAGCCATCGCTGACGGGCTGCAGCCAGTTGAAGCTCTCGATGTCCGTCTCGTCCTGCGACGCATCGGTGCGCCCCGGGGCGAACGGCACCTCCACCGGCACTCCGGCATCCCCCGCCGCCTTCTCCACCGCGGCGCAGCCCGCGAGCACGATGAGATCGGCGAGCGACACCCGCTTGCCCCCAGTCTCCGCACCGTTGAACTGCTGCTGGATGCGCTCGAGAACCGACAGGACGTCGCCGAGTTCCCCAGGCCGGTTGACCGCCCACGAACGCTGCGGGTCGAGGCGGATGCGGGCCCCGTTGGCCCCGCCCCGCTTGTCGGAGTCGCGGTAGTTCGAGGCCGACGCCCAGGCGGCGGACACCAGCGACGAAACGGAAAGGCCCGAGTCAAGGACGGTCCTCTTGAGGGCCGCGATGTCGCTGTCGCCGATCAGCTCGTGATCAACCGCGGGGATCGGGTCCTGCCAGATGAGGTCCTCAGCTGGCACCTCAGGACCGAGATAACGAATCTTCGGGCCCATATCGCGGTGCGTCAGCTTGTACCACGCCCGGGCGAAGCAGTCGGAGAAGTAGTTGAAATCCTCGAGGAACCGCTCGCAGATCCGGCGGTACTCGGGGTCGACTTTCAGAGCGATGTCCGTCGCGAGCATCATCAGCTCGTTCTGCTGCCCCTCGACGTGGGCGTCCGGGGTCTTCGGCGCGTCGGGGCTCACGGGCTTGTACTGGATGCCGCCGGCCGGGCTCTTCGTCAGCTCCCAGTCGTACCTGAAGAGGTTCTCGAGGTACGCGTTGTCCCACGCGAGCGGGTTGGGCGTCCACGCGCCCTCGATGCCGCTGGTCATCGCGTACTGGGCGAAGCCGGTGCCCTCCGCGTTCTTCCAGCCCAGCCCGGCGGCCGACATCGGCGCACCCTCCGGCGCGGGGCCGACCTTGTCACCCGGGACCATGCCGTGGCTCTTGCCGAACGCGTGCCCGCCGGCGATCAGGGCGACGGTCTCCTCGTCGTTCATCGCCATGCGCGCGAAGGTCTCGCGGATGTCGTGCGCCGACGACACCGGGTCTCCATCGCGCAGGGGGCCCTCGGGGTGCACATAGATCAGCCCCTGGAAGCTCGCAGCGAGCGTCGACTCGAGGTCGTAGTCAGCATCGCCGGGCTGCCCGGTCCACCGCTTCGTGCGGGTCACCATCTCCCCCGGGTGCGCTCCACCGGCGTACGTAGACGCCGCCTCACCCACCGCCTTGCCGTTCCAGAACTCGCTGCCGAAGTAGATGCCCCGATCGGGCTCCCACGTGTCGACCCGGCCCCCGCCGAACCCGAAGGTCTCGAAGCCCATGCTCTCCATCGCGACATTCCCCGCGAGGATCATCAGGTCGCCCCACGAGATCGCGGCTCCGTATTTCTGCTTGATGGGCCACAGCAGGCGACGGGCCTTGTCGAGGTTCCCGTTGTCGTCCCAGGAATTCGTGGGGGCAAACCGCTGCATCCCCGTCCCGGCACCGCCACGCCCGTCAGAGATGCGATAGGTCCCAGCAGCGTGCCACGCCAGCCGCACCATGAGCGGGCCATAGTGGCCGTAGTCGGCGGGCCACCATTCCTGACTGTCGGTCATGAAAGCTCGCAGATCCGCCTTGAGCTGCAGGAAATCCAGCCCCGTAAAGGACTTGGCGTAATCCAGCCCGCCCATGGGATTCGCGATCGGCGGGTTCTGGTGCAGCAACTCCACTTTGAGCCGGTTGGGCCACCAGTCGTCGATCTGGGGAGCCGTGCCCAAGGCTCCGCTGACGCGGGAGCCACGGAAGGGGCACTTCGCGGCCGTCTCAGCCTGTTCAGTGGTGTTGCGGACCATCGCGGCGTTCTCCTTGACCGACGGCATGGGCCGCCCGAAATCTGAGTATTAACTTGGAACTGTTCTACGAAGCATAGCCGCAGATGAAGCGATCGTCACGCGTGAGCGAAGGACGGGATCTCCCGACCCTCGGTCTATCGCGGAGATCGACCGCGGCTCACGCCACTTCGGACTTCGGGGCGGAGCAGAAACGGGCATCACGGCGTCGAACCGTCGACCTCCACCCAGAACCAGCCCCGAAGGTCCCCCTCCGCAAACCCCGTCGCGCCATCCTCCGGGTAGAGATCTCGCACGCGGGAAACGACCCCCGGGGCGAGCTGATCGCTCGCGCCATGGCACTGCACGCACGCTCCCGCTAACCGGATCGGGGCAAGCGTGCCCAGGCGGCCCGAGCGATCCGCAAAGTGGGTCGATTCGGTCGGCCTCGCGTCGACCGCGAGATCCGCCCAGATCGGGGGCGTGTTGTCCGGGTTACGCAGCTTCCACGACGTCCGACCGATCCGGACGCCCGTCTCCGCCGAGACCCGCTGCGCGATCGCGGGCGCCCGATCCTTGCACACCGCGACCGCTTCCTCGGGCCCGCCCCGTGCGAGCGCACCGCTCAGTTCGGTCATCAGGGCCCCGAACAGGGCGGCCCGCGCCCCGTCGGCGACATGAAGCTGCACCCGCTGCCTCTCGGTCAGCGAGTTCGCCTCGACCCGTTCCCATCCGCTTCCATGGCGTCGAAACGCGGGAAGATGACGCTCCACGGACGCCCAGCGGAGGCTCTCGAAGACCCGGCGGACCCCCTCATCAGCGACCCCATCGATCAGGGCGTCGTACATCGCGGCGTTGCGCACCTCCGCCACGACGGACGCGTCACACGCCCCCTCGAACGTCGCGGGCACCTCGAAGGCGTGCCCCTCCCAGCGGTCGGCCGGCGGCTCAAGGCCGAGGCGCTGGTACTGGGCCAGCAGCGCCGCCTCGTGGCGACGCTCCGCGTTGATGATGTTGGCGAAAGGCTGTCGCTCGCCGTGCACCGCCATCACCCGGGCGTAGAACGCGATGGCCTTGCGTTCGTCGTCGAGCGCCTCGTCCAGGGCCACCTTGAGCGCGGCGCGGGCGTCGGGCTCGCCCGCTGCGGGCTGTGCGGTCCCGCGAGTGGAGGCTCGCACCCCCCACGCACCAAGAAGCGTCGAGGCGAAGACCGCGAGGGCGACGATGAGCGAGCGGCGCACGGATGCCGTCAGGACGGGCATGGCGAGCCCTTTCGAGCAAGAGGGTCAAACGCCCAGGGCATCAAGGGCATCGAGCAGGACGGGCACATTGACGTACGCCGGCCCGCCCTGCATCGCGACGACCACGCCCGCAGCCTCGACCAGCTGCTCCCGCGTCGCCCCGAGCTTCACCGCCTTCTCGACATGGGCAAAGACGCAGTGGTCGCACCGAAGGGCCATACCGATGCCGATCGCGATGAACTCCTTGTCGAGAACCGACAACGCCCCCTCCCCCATCAGCTTCTGGTACATCGCCCCGAAGCCCTGCCCGATCGCGGGCGCCGCCTCCTTCATCTTCTTCATCGTGTCGGACCAGGTGTCGTAGTGGTGCTGAGCAGTCGTTGTCATCGTTGAGCCTCCTTTGACAGGCTTGACCCGCCTCATGTCGTGCAGCAACTCGCCCCGGCGAGCGTCGCCCGCTTGTTCCAGGGCATCTTCGCGAGAAGCAGCGCCATCCCGCACCAGCCCGTCGCCCCCGCGAAGGCCAGCCCGCAGCCCACGAACGCGGACAACGCCAGGAACCAGGGCGACACCGCCGCCCCGAGCGCCACGCCGACGACCACGAGCGAGCCCGCGATCAGCTGCACTTGGCGCATGATCGGCAAGCCCCCGGGCGCCTTCGATCGGGCCACCGTCCGGCCCGCGGACTTCCACCCCTCGATCCCACCCGCCAGGTGGAAAGCCGCCTCCCCCGGGCGGGCGAACCTGGTCGCCGCGTCGGTCGAGCGCTTCCCGGACCGGCAGTGGAAGACGACCCGCTTGCCCGGGTGCAGCCGCCGGACCGTCTCCGGGTCGAACTTGGACAGCGGCGCGAGGATCGCCCCCGAGATCCGCTCCTCCGCGTGCTCGAAGTCCTCGCGCACGTCGACGAGCACCGTGTCGCCCTG
>DAIQNV010000061.1:0-6332 GCA_036788215.1 Phycisphaerales bacterium
CGGTTGCTGATCCGGCCCAGCACCTCGAAGGGGATCTTGGCCCAGTCGGCGGTCATGAAGTCCTGGGTCTCGACCGCCCGCAGGGCGACGACGCTCTCGTAGGTGCGCCCGTCGCCCATCACGCCCACCGACTGGACCGGGAGCAGCACCGCGAAGACCTGGCTGGTCTTGCGGTAGAGCTCCGCGGCGATGATTTCCTCGAGGAGGATCTCGTCGCAGTCGCGGAGGACGCGGAGTTTTTCGTCGGTGATCTCGCCCAGCACGCGGACCGCGAGGCCCGGGCCCGGGAAGGGGTGTCTCCAGACGATCTGGTCGGGCACGCCCAGGACCTCGCCCAGCTTGCGGACCTCGTCCTTGAAGAGCTCGCGGAGGGGCTCGACCAGTTCGAAGCCCAGTTCCTCGGGCAGGCCCCCGACATTGTGGTGCAGCTTGATGTTCGCGGCGTTGCCGGCGTGGCCATGGCCCGACTCGATGACATCGGGGTAGAGGGTCCCTTGGGCGAGGTAGCGGGCGTCCTCGATGGTGTCGGCGATGGTCTTGAACTCGCTGACGAAGCGGTGGCCGATGAGGCGGCGCTTTTCCTGGGGGTCGGTGATGCCCCGGAGGTCTCCGAGGAAGCGTTCGCCGGCGTCGACGACGCGGAGGTCGATCTCGAAGGAGTCGCGGAAGGTGGCCTCGACGAGGTCGCGCTCGCTCTTGCGGAGGAGGCCATTGTCGACGAAGACGCAGGTGAGCTGGTCGCCGATCGCCTTGTGCAGCAGGGCGGCGGCGACGGAGCTGTCGACGCCCCCGGAGAGGCCGCAGATGACGCGCCCGGCGCCGACCTGCTCGCGGACGCGGGCGCAGGCTTCTTCGGCGAAGTCGGCCATGCGCCAGGTGCCCTTGCAGCCGCAGACCTCGTGGACGAAGTTTCGGATGATGTCGATGCCGTGGGGGGTGTGGGTGACCTCGGGGTGGAACTGGACCCCGTAGAAGCGCTGGGCGGCGCCGGGCTTGGAGCGGACGACCGCGTGGGAGCAGGTGGGGGTGCTGCCCATGACCTCGAGGTCGGCGCGGTCGAGCTCGCGCACCTGATCTCCGTGGCTCATCCAAACGGCGGTCTGCTCGGGGACGCCCCGGAGGAGGCTGCCGGCTTCGACGATGTGGAGCTGTGCCCGGCCGAACTCGCGGTGGTCGGCGCGGTCGATGCGGGCGCCCATGAACTGGCAGGCGAGCTGCATTCCGTAGCAGATCCCGAGGACGGGGACGCCCAGGTCGAGGATGGCGGGGTCGCAGGTGGGGGCGCCGGGTTCGTAGACGCTGGCGGGTCCGCCGGAGAGGATGATTCCCTTGGGTTGGAGCGCGCGGATCTCTTCCGCCGATGCCTTGGGGGACATCAGAACGCTGAACGCGCCCGTCTCGCGGACCCGGCGCGCGATAAGCTGCGCTGTCTGCGAGCCGAAGTCCAGAACCGGGATCACCTCATCGTGCGGAACCTGCATCCCGAGCCAACCTCCGTTGACCCCGCCCGGAAGCCGCGCGGGCCCGGCGATGCGACGCGGGGCCCCGGTTCCAAAAACGGGGAAGGGCGAGTGTACCGGTCGCGGATGATGCGGGCGATGGGTGCGGGGATGGCCCTCGTGTTCCTCCCCGCGTGCATCCCGCCCGTGCCCGAGGGCTTCAACAGCCCGGATCCGACGCGGAGGCTCAACGCGATCGTCAGGGCGGCCGATGAACGGGACAGCGGCGCGATCCCGGACCTGATCGTCCAACTGGAGAGCAGCGACCCCGCGGCACGCCTGCTGGCGATCCGGACCTTGGAAAGCCTGACGGGAGAAACGCTTGGGTATGATCCGGTGAGCCCGGACTGGCAGCGGGCCGAAGCGGTGGACCGATGGGAGGTCTGGGCCCAGGAGAACCGCCTGGATTCGGATTCCGAGTGACCGCAACACCCGACCCCTCGCTTTGCGGGGGAGTCGACCGCGAAGGAGCCCGGCCCGAGCGTATGAACGCCGACCCCCACATCCGGGTGCAGCTCGTGAGCGACCCGATCTACCTGTCGGGGGCGCGTGAGCTTGTGGGCTCGGTCGCGAAGCGGCTCGGGTTCGACGATCTGCATTGCTCCAAGATCGCGCTGGCGGTGGACGAGGCTCTGTGCAACATCATCCGGCACGGGTACGACCGGGCGTCGGACAAGCCCATCTGGATCAGCCTGTGGCCCCTCGAAGAGGGTGCTGCGGGCGGGCGGCGTGGGCTGCGGGTGGTGATCGAGGACGAGGCGAGGCAGGTCGACCCGTCGAGCATGAAGGGGCGTGATCTGCAGGACATCCGTCCCGGGGGGCTCGGGGTGTACATCATCCGAGAGGTGATGGACGAGGTGTCGTGGGAGCCCCGGTCGTCGGTGGGGATGAGGCTGACGATGATCAAGCACGCGCCGGCGTCGAATGGGGCTGGTGGGGCTGGTGGGGCGGGTGGAACGAATGGTTCGACGGCCGGGCGGTCCGCGTCGTGTTGCGGTGGTGGGGCCGGCGAGTCTGGTGGGGCTGCTGGGGCCGGTGGGGCGAGCGGAGGGAGCGGGCATGGCTGCGGATGAGACGGTTCAGGTGCGTCACGATGTGAAGCCGGGCGTGGTGGTGGTCCAGCCGGACGGGGATGTGGACATGTCTCGGAGCCCGATGCTGCGGGCGACGCTGCGGGAGGTGCAGCAGAACAAGCCATCGCACCTGGTGGTGAACCTCGAGCGGGTGGGGTACATGGACACCGCGGGTCTGGCGACGCTGGTCGAGGCGATGCGGACCGCGAAGAACCAGCAGGGGGCGATGGTGCTGTGCGGGATGAACGACAAGGTGCGGGCGATCTTTGAGATCGCCCAGTTGCACCAGTTCTTCACGATCGTGGAGCGCCTGGACGACGCGGTGCAGCCCGCGGCGGCGGGTTGAGGGTCCTCGGGCCCGGGCCCGGCTTGCTTTGTGGGCCCGGCGCTGGTTGACTAGCGGCGATGACGGACGCCTCCAGCGAGACGAAGCCCGACGCCAAGGCCTCCACCGGGGTCGGGGGCGGGGTGGGGGCGTGGGCGATCGTGCTCCGGCCCCTGGACGCGATCGGGGGGCGCACGCTCGACCTGCTCGACCAGTGCGGGGGCGTGGTGCTGCTGGCGTTCTCCGCGATCAAGTGGATCTTCCGGGCGTTCTGCCACCGAAAGGTGCGTCTCGGGCGGGTGGCGCTCGTGTCGCAGATCGTGCGGATCGGGGTGCGGTCGATTTTCATCGTGTCGCTGGTGTCGGGCGTGGTGGGGCTGATCCTGGCGTTGCAGCTCAGCCCGCCTTTGGATGATTTCGGGCGGCGCGACCTCGTGGCGAACATCATCAGCGTGGCGGTGCTGCGCGAGCTGGGCCCGCTGATCGGGGCGATCGTGCTCACGGGCTTCGCCGGTGCGGCGATCGCTGCGGAGATCGGCACGATGGTGGTCTCGGAGGAGATCGAGGCCCTCGAGGCGCACGCGCTGAACCCGGTCCGGTTCCTCGTCGTGCCCCGCCTGCTGGCGAGCATCCTGAGCATGACCTGCCTGGGCGTGATCGCGAGCACGGTCTCGATCGCGTGCAGCATCGCCATCAGCGTGACGGTGCTCGACATCCCCTACCAGCAGTACATGACCAACCTGCTCGAACAGGCGAAGCTGGCCGACTTCATCTCGGGCTTCGTCAAGGGGGGCGTCTTCGGCACGCTCATCGGGATCATCGCCTGCTACAACGGCCTGAAGGTCGTGGGCGGGGCGGCGGGCGTGGGCAACGCGACGACGAGCACGGTGGTGGAGTGCGTGGTGGCGATCATCTTCGCGGACCTGGTGTTCACGGCGATCTTCTTTGCGGTGGGGCTGGTGTAGACCTCCGGGTGGTGTGCTTCGTGGGGGTGCCACTGGCTGCGTGCCAGCCAGTGGAGTTGGACGAACGCTCCCGCACAGGCGTCGCGACAGACCGGCGGATGGTCGAACGCCCGGCACGGACCCGCAGAGCCGGGTCCGTGGCACCGATGAAGCCGCGTCAGCGTCGGTACCCCACCGGGTGCTCGATCAGGCCGTAGAGCTCGCGGAGGGCGGTCATGCCCAGGATGCCACCAAGAGCCAGCGCGGACATGATCAGCCCCTCCCTGATGTGACCCGCGCCGAAGAGCCAGGCGCACCCGTACAGGGCGAGCCACAGGGCCCCGTAGCGGCTCACCTTCTCCGCGGCCCGGGGACCGACGCCCAGCTTGCGGACGCGCCTCGCGACCAGCGCGATGAACGCGACGACGAGGCACGCGGGCGCGATCGCGGCGGTGGGGGGCACCCAGTCGGGCCAGAGCTGCACCGTCTGCCAGAAGGACCCAGCGTCCCCGGTGATCGGGCCGGCAGCGCCGGTGGGGACCGTGGGGGCGGTGGGGGAGGCGGGCGGGCCGGCGGGCAGGGAGTTGATGCCGGCAGGGAAGCCCTCGGGCACGCCCCGGATCGATCCGAGCCAGAGCAGGATCGCGCTCGCGAGCAGCCACCCCGCGAAGGCGAAGACCACCGCCCGGGGCGTCACGCGCGGCGCCTTGCCCGAGAGGGCGTGCGTGGCGCCCGCAGCGGCCAGCGCGTGGGACATGACCAGCCAGACGGGCCACATGAACCGCAGGCTTGGGTTCGCAGCGAGCATCTGACCCGCGTAGATGAGCCCCAGCAGCACCATGCCGAAGCCCGGGACCCACTTGCCCGCGAAGTTGAAGGCGACGATCCCGAGGGCGACCAGGAGCGTCACCATGACCGCGGGCTGGCCCAGGGCCGACGCCCCGAGCAGGGCGAGGATCAGGGTCGCAGCGACCGTCAGGGCGGCGGTGTCCCCCGTCGCCTGGCCGGTCGGGATGGGCCGGTCGCGGCGCAGGGCCCGGTCGCGGGTCGCGTCGACGATGTCATTCAGGGCGGCACCGAAGGCATAGAGGCACACCCCCGCGACGAAGGCCCCCGTCAGGACCAGCCAGAGGGGCTCCTCGCGGATGATGGGGTTGCCCCGCTCCGGGGCGCTCGCGCGGGTCCAGAGGATCACGAACCAGAGGTTCGCGACCGCGGCGAAGGCCGTGGACACCCGGGCGAGACGGAGGATCCCCGTGATGGGCGTGCCGGCGCGGGCCACGGGGCGATGCTAGCCGATCGGGGGGGCTGGGTCGGGCCGGCTCGGGTCGACCGGCAACAGAAGGGGCGTACCATCGCGACGATGACTGAGCACCTCCCGAGCGATCCCCTGCCCCCCGTCTGCATCATCGTCAGCCGGTACAACGCGGAGGTGACCGACCGCCTGCGCGACGCGGCGGTCGAGACCTACCTCGCCCGGGGGGGCGTGCGCGAGCGCCTGGGCATCGTCGAGGCGCCTGGGGCGTTCGAGCTGGTCGTCCTGGCGGCGACCGCTGCGGAGTCTGGCCTGTACGACGGGGTCTGCTGCCTGGGCTGCGTCATCAAGGGCCAGACCAAGCACGACCGGTACATCGCTGAGGCGGTCGCCCAAGGGCTGGGCGGGATCGCGGCGACCACGGGCATCCCCGCGAGCTTCGGCGTCATCACCGCCAACACTTCGGAGCAGGCCCGGGACCGGGCGGGCGGGGCGAAGGGCAACAAGGGCGCCGAGGCGATGGCGGCGCTGATCGACACGCTGCTCGCCCAGGAAGCCCTCGCGGACGCGGCGCTCAGGGGCGAGCCGGGCCTCGAGTTCCGCCTCGACGGGGCGGGGCCGACGAAGACCGGGGCTGCAAAGGGCGTGAAGACCGGGAGCGGGGCCTGATGGGGGCGACGCTGACCGACATCCGGCGTCTGGCGCTCATCGCGCTGTTCCAGCTCGACGCGACGAAGGGATCCGAGCCCCACGCGATCAAGGCGGGCCTGTCCGACGCGGCGCTGCTCGATGAGGACCACGCGCTCTTCGACGAGGAGACCGAGCCCTTCACCGACACCGAGGTCGAGAAGGCCTTCGCCCTCGCGACCGGCGCGTGGGAGGGCCGGGCGGCTGCGGACGCGGAGACCGCGGAGCTCGCGCCCGAGTGGCCCCCGAGCCGCCAGGCGGCGGTCGACCGGGCGATCCTGCGTCTGGCGCACTACGAGATGGTCTCGGAGCGGGTCTCGCCCAAGATCGCGGTGAACGAGGCGGTCGAGCTGGCCAAGGCCTTCAGCACCGAGAAGAGCCCGGCGTTCATCAATGGCGTCCTGGGCAAGGTGCTCAAGCGGGTGATGGCGGAGAAGGGCGTGGGCGCGACGGAACCGGATGCGGACGGGCCGGACGGGCTCGAGGCGGACTCCATCGAGCCGGCATCGGTCGAGCCCGAGTCGGACCAGCGGGCCGACGCCTGAGGCG
>DAIQNV010000061.1:6432-18947 GCA_036788215.1 Phycisphaerales bacterium
ATCGAGCCGGCATCGGTCGAGCCCGAGTCGGACCAGCGGGCCGACGCCTGAGGCGGAGCGGGATGAAGCTGTTCAAGAGCGTGATGGGAAGGCTGCGCCAGGGTCTCGATAAGACCCGGGAGGCCTTCGCGTCCAGCCTGCGGTCGATGCTCCGCGGGAAGACGCTCAGCGACGACCTGATCGACGAGCTCGAGTCGAAGCTCATCGCGGCGGATGTCGGTGTGCGCACCGCGACCAGGCTCGCGGCGGGCGTGCGGGCCGACTTCCGCGCCGGGAAGATGACCAGGGGCGAGGACGTGCTCGCCTACCTGAAGCGCGAGATCAAGGCGCTCTGGCCCCCGGAGGACCGCACGCTGAAGTTCGCGGAGTCCGGGCCGACGGTGATCCTGGTCACGGGCGTGAACGGCGTCGGCAAAACGACGAGCATCGCCAAGCTCGTGCGGGCCCTGCAGCAGCCGGCGGACGGGCCCCCGCGCAAGGTGCTGCTCGGCGCGTGCGACACCTTCCGCGCGGGCGCGGTCCGGCAGCTCGAGATCTGGGCGGAGCGCCTGGGCGTCGAGGTCGTGAAGGGCCAGCAGGGGGGCGACCCCGCGGCGGTCGCGTTCGACGCCTGCCAGGCGGCGAAGGCCCGGGGCGTGGATGTCCTCATCCTCGACACCGCGGGGCGCCTGCAGACGCAGGACCCCCTGATGCGCCAGCTGACCAAGATCCGGTCGGTCGCTGCCAGGCAGATCGAGGGCGCCCCGCACGAGACGCTGCTCGTCCTCGACGCGACGAGCGGGCAGAACGCGGTCCGCCAGGCGGAGGCGTTCACCGAGTCCGCCGGGGTCACAGGCATCGTGCTCACGAAGCTCGACGGGACCGCCAAGGGGGGCGTCGTGGTCGCGGTGCACGAGGCGGTGAAGACGCCCGTGAAGTTCATAGGCGTGGGGGAAACGCCCGACGATCTCGAGCCCTTCGACCCCGACCGCTTCGTCGAGGCGATGTTCGAGGAGCGGGCCGACTGACGGGGCTCGAGCCGTTTCTCCCGCTCCGTAGCGCCCTCCGGGCGCACACGCGCTCCTGTACGGCCGCGCCGGATGGAACCCGGCGGGCCTGAGCGGACCTACGCCGCTACGCGTGAGGCGTAGCCGCTCTAGGCCGGGCGGGCGCCGGCCGCGGCGCGCTGGTCGCTCGCGAGGGCGTCGAAGGCCTTGGTGATCGCCACCGCGAGATCGGCGCGCATGAAGGGCTTGCGCAGCGCGATCGCGATCTCGGAGCGGTCGAGCTCGTCCGCGTCGGTCCCGCTGGAGCCCCCGGTCATCATCACCACGGAGTAGACCCCGTTGTGCGCGACCGCAGCCGCGATCTCGAGCCCGTTATTCCCGGGCAGGTCGACATCGAGCAGGGCGAGCGCCGGGGTGTCCTGGTCCTTGTCCTGCAGGCGGGCGAGCGCCTCGGCGCCGTCGCTGTACTGGTCGACGAGGTAGCCCATCGAGCTGAGCATGAGCGTGACGACGCGCCGGACGTGCTCGTTGTCCTCAGCGAGGACCGCGATGCCCTTGCCCCGCACGATGCGCCCGGCGGCCCGGCGGGGCTGGTCGGTCGGCTCGGTGCCCGTGCGGTGGAGCCGGACGATGAAGGTCGACCCGTGCCCGGGCTCGCTCTGCACGCTGACGGAGCCCCGGAGTTCCTCGACGATCCCGTGGATGATCGCCAGGCCCAGCCCGGTCCCTTGCTCGCGCGTCTTGGTCGTGAAGTAGGGCTCGAAGACGCGGGCCCGCACCGCCTCGGTCATGCCCACGCCCGTGTCGGAGACGACGAGGCGGGCGAAGCGGTCGTCCTCGGGATCGATGCCGGTCGAGATCGTGATGACGCCCCCGGTCGGCATCGCGTCCCGCGCGTTGATCGCGAGGTTCATGACGACCTGCTGGAGCTGCGTCTCGTCGCCGATCACGCGGACCGGGTCCTCGCCCTCGGGCTGCACGCGGAGCTCGATGTTCGCGGGGATCGTGCGGTGCAGCAGCGCCGTCGTCCGCGTCACCACGTCGCCCAGGTCCACCGGAGCCTTGTCGGCGCTCCGCCGACGCGTGTAGGTCAGCAGCGCCTGCGTGATCCCCGCGGCCTGCGCCGCCGCTTCCCGCACGCGGGCGAGGTGCTCCGCCGCCTCCTCCCCCGGGGGGAGCGACGAGGCGGCGAGGTCCGCGTAGGCGTGGATCGCCATGATCAGGTTGTTGAAGTCGTGGGCGACGCCCCCCGCGAGCTGGCCCACCGCTTCCATCTTCTGGCTGTGGCGGAGCTGCTCTTCCCGCTCGCGCAGGCGCCCCTCGGACGCGCGGGCCTCGGTGATGTCCCGCGCGATCAGGACCACGCGGGCGTGGTCGCCCTCCCCGTCCTCGATCGGCGCCACCCGGCACGACAGCACGCGGTCGTCACGCCCCGGGAGCGGCCCGTCGCACTCGAAATCGATCGGCTTGCGCGTCTCGAGACACCGGCGGACGAAGGCCGCGAGGTGTTTCTCGCCTTGGCAGGGCGGCAGCACGCCCCTGAGGTCGAGCCCCACCGCGTCGACCATCTCGCCGCCCCGCCCGGGGACGGGGTGGTTCGCTGCAAGGACGACGCCACGCTCGTCGACCTCCATGATGAGGTCGGGCGCGTGGCGGATGATGGACTCGAGCTTCCGCTCCGCCGCCGCGAGGCGGTCGGCGGTGTGGTCGCGCACGCCCCGGTGGGCGGCGAGGATGAGCTCCGAGGGGTCCGAGCCCTTCTCGAAGTAGGCGAACGCGCCGAAGTTCATCGCGTCCTTGGCGGTCTCGAGGTCCGCGTGGCCGGTGTTGATGATGACGCGGACGCGTGGGTCGGCCCGGACGATCCGCTCGAGGAGCTCCGAGCCGTAGCCATCCGGAAGGTGCAGATCGAGCACGACGACCGAGATGTCCCGCTCCCGTACGAGACGCACCGCCTCGGTGGCGCTCCCCGCCTCCGCGATGGGCAGCCCTTCCTGGGTCAGGAGCTCGCAGATGAGCCGGCGCTGGATCCGGTCGTCCTCGACGACGAGGACCGTTCCGTGGTTGGCGGCGTCGAGTGTTTGGAGATGGGTCATTGTTGTTCGTGGGGAGTCTACCCCTCGGGCCTTTCCGCGATTGGTGCAAATCGTCCAGTCGGGTTGGGCAACCCTAGAAAACTACCCAAAGTTCTGCGCGATCGTCGGCGTCCTACACTTGCACGCTCAGGACGCCCGGTCCCGGGGGTTGGCGTGTGGCCGACGCCCGCCCGGCCCCGCTTTCAGGATCGCTGACCCCGCATGCCCAAACAGGAAGACAAGTTCACCGTCGAAGCCGTCGTTCTCGAGGCCCTGCCCAACGCGATGTTCAAGGTGCAGCTGCCCAACGAGCAGAAGTCTGAGATCCTGGCCTACGTCTCCGGGAAGATGCGCAAGCACTACATCCGGATCCTGCCGGGAGATACGGTCACGGTGGAGATGAGCCCCTACGACCTGACGAAGGGTCGGATCACCTTCCGCGGACGGTAACGGGTTGGTTGCGAAGAAGGTGAACGGTCGGCGGGTGCGCGCGCCAATCGTCGGTCCGCGAGTGAAAAGCCGGGAAGCTACGCCACTGGATCCGGGTGCGGGTTGTTGCCCGCACTCGCTGTGCGCGCCTCGCTCGGCCCGATGGCAGCCCGGATGGTGGGGCTCCGAGCCGATCGGCCCGGAACCTGAATGACCCCAAGGGGATTCGAACCCCTGTTCCCAGGATGAAAACCTGGTGTCCTGGACCAGACTAGACGATGGGGCCGCCTGACCGTGGTCTATCGACCAACGTCGCGTCGATGGTAGAGCCCTTCCCGCCCGGGCTCCACCCCTTGAGCTTCATCGCGACACGGAGACCGACCGTGCCCGACGACACCGCCATCACGCCCTGGCCCGCGCCGCCGGACGCCCCGACGCTGCTCTTTGGTGGAAGCTTCGACCCGCCCCACCTCGGGCACGTGGAACTGGCGGTCGCCGCCCGGGACGCGGCGCTGCCGGACGGGGCGTGGGTCGTGTGGGTTCCCGCGGCCCGCAGCCCCCACAAAGAATCGACCGGGGCGTCCGCGGAGGATCGGCTGACGATGCTGCGGCTCGCGACCGAGGGCGTGGCGCGGGGGGCGATCTGGACGGATGAACTGGACCGGGCGGGCCGGGGCGAGCCGAGCTACTGGGTGGACACGCTGGAACGAGCCCGGGCGGCGCGGGGAGGCGGGGCGGCGCTGCGTTTCCTCATCGGTGCCGATCAGGCTGTGGCCTTTCACAGGTGGCGCGAGGCCCGACGGATCCTGTCGCTCGCCGAACCCCTGGTGATCCCCCGGGGGGCTGTCGCGGATGCGCCGGCGCTCCTGGAGGCGCTCGGCGCGACGGGCGCGTGGGAGGCGCCGGACCTCGAGCGGTGGGAGGGTTGGTTCGTAGCGACCGGCATGCTCGACGCCAGCTCCACAGGCGCGCGGGCCGGCGAATCGCGGGCGCTGCATCCCAGCGTGCGGGCGCACATCGAGGCCCGCGGGCTGTACCGCTGAGCGCACAAAGAAGCCGCGTCGGATCGACGCGGCTCCGTTGAGATCGGGTTGTTCAAGCCGGGTTAGGAGATGGCCTTCTTGAGTTTGTCGGCCTGGTCGGTGCGTTCCCAGGTGAAGTAGGTCTTGCCGCCCTCGGTGGCGGGCTGGCGGCCGAAGTGCCCGTGGCGGGCGGTGCGCCGGTAGATCGGCTTGCGGAGGTCGAGCTGCTCGATGATCCCGCGGGGCGTGAGGCGGAAGGTGTCGCGGATCGCCTTGGCGATCTTGGCGGGGTCGTGCTTCTCGGTGCCGAAGCAGTCGACGAAGACGCTGGTGGGCTCCGCGACGCCGATGGCGTAGGAGAGCTGGACCTCGCACTCGTCGGCGAGCTCCGCCGCGACGACGTTCTTCGCGATGTACCGCGCCATGTAGGCGGCGGACCGGTCGACCTTGGTCGGGTCCTTGCCCGAGAAGGCGCCGCCCCCGTGGCGGCCCCGACCGCCATAGGTGTCGACGATGATCTTCCGCCCGGTCAGGCCGGCGTCCCCGTGGGGCCCGCCGATCTCGAAGCGACCCGTCGGGTTGACGTGCACGGTGATGGAGTTGTTCCAGTACTCACCGAGCACCGGCTTGACGATGTGGTCGATGACCTCCTTGCGGAGGTCCTTCTGGCGGTCGTTCCAGGTCTTGTCGTGCTGGGTGGAGAGGACGACGGTGTCGACAGCCTTCGGGTTGCGCCCGTCGTAGTCGATGGTCACCTGGCTCTTCGCGTCCGGGCGGAGCCCGGGGATCACGCCCTCGCGCCGCACGTTCGCCTGCTGCTCGACGAGCCGGTGGGCGAGCTGGATCGGCAGGGGCATGAGCTCATCGGTCTCGCGGCAGGCGAAGCCGAACATCATGCCCTGGTCGCCCGCGCCCTCGCGGTCCACGCCGGCCGCGATGTCGGGGCTCTGCTTGTTCAGCGCGACGAGCACGGCGCACGACTCCGCGTCGAACCGCATGTGCGCGTCGTTGTAGCCGATGTCGCGGATCGTGTCGCGAACGATGTCCTGGATGTCGATGTAGGTGCGCGTCGTCACCTCGCCCGACACCACGACAAGCCCGGTGGCGACCATGGTCTCGCAGGCGACCCGGGAGTGCGGGTCGTCCTCGAGCAGGGCGTCGAGGATCGCGTCCGAGATCTGGTCGCAGATCTTGTCCGGGTGGCCCATGGAGACGGATTCGCTCGTGAAGAGGTGGCTGGACATGCTCAGGGGGGCTCCTCTGCTGTGGGATCGGACGGTACTCTGCCCCGGGCTCGCCGGAGGAGCCTTCGGGACGCTGGCTACCGGAAAGAGCCGCGCCCGGGCATTCCCTATGGCACAGCCATTCATCCGTTCATCCGGAACATTGGATGAATGACTTGATGCTAGCGGGCTCCCGCGCTGGGCACCACACCGCGGGAGGGAGAATCCGATCGGCACCAAGGGCCTAAGGCCCGGAGGCGGTTGTGAGTGAGAGAGCATCGGGCAACCCGCGGCTGCTGCACCTCGGATGCGGGCAGATGGCTCCCCCGGAATGGGTGAATGTCGACGGCTCGTGGAACGCCCGGCTCGGGCGCTCGAAACTCGCCCGCAGGACGCTCCGGGGGGTGGGGCTCCTGCCCAAGGACGCCGCGGCGACGACCTGGCCTGAGAACATCATCGTGCGCGACCTCCGCAAGCCCCTCCCGTTCGGGGCGGGGAGCTTCGATGGTGCGTACAGCTCCCATACGGTCGAGCACCTGTACCGCTCCGAAGCGGTGGCGATGCTGAAGGAGGTCTTCCGCGTCCTCCGGCCCGGGGGGGTGTGCCGGACGGTGGTGCCCGACCTGCGGGCGCTGGTAGATCTGTATACGGAGCAGACCTCGGGGGTTGACGGTGCGGGGCCCCCCGAGTCGGACGCGGTCAGCGACTTCCGGGCTGCGGGGGAGGGGATGACGGCGCCGGAAGTGGCGGGCGACCCGGCGCGGGTGCTGAATCGGGAGCTCCGCCTGCGGAAGGAGCGTCCCTGGGGGGGCTCGCTCCCGGTGCGCCTGTACCGCCAGATGTACGACTTCCGGAGCCACAAGCAGATGTACGACGCCCGGTCGCTGATCCGGCTGATGCGGGAGTGCGGGTTCGTGGACTGCCGGACTCGGGGGCTGCACGAGAGCGAGCTGCCCTTCATCGAGAAGGTGGAGAAGCCCGAGCGGGTGACCGAGGGCGGGCTGGCGGTCGAGGGGCGCAAGCCGGCATAGGCGAACGGGCGGCGGGTCCGGCTACAGTGGCGGCGTGAACGAACCAGACGCTGCGAGTGGTGACGGGGCGGGCAAGCGGGGGCTGACCTACGCCTCCACCGGGGTGGACATCGACGCGGGCGACGAGGCGGCGAGCCGCCTGCTCGGGCACATGCGCCGGACGCACGGGCCCCGCGTGATCGCGAACCCGGGCGGGTTCGCGGGTCTCCTGAGGCTCGACTACAACGAGCAGCTCTTCAAGCGGAACTACAAGGACCCTGTCCTGGTCGCGTGCGCGGACGGGGTGGGGAGCAAGGTCTTGATCGCGCAGCAGATGGGGATCCACGACACGGTCGGGATCGACCTGGTCGCGATGAATGTCAACGACCTGATCGTGCAGGGGGCCGAGCCGCTTCTTTTCCTCGACTACATCGGGGTGCACGCGGTCGACCCGGCGGAGATCGAGCGCCTGGTGGCGGGCGTCGCGGACGGGTGCGAGATGGCGGGGTGCGCGCTGCTTGGGGGGGAGACCGCGGAATTGCCCGCGATCTATCGCAAGGGTGAGTACGACCTCGCGGGGTTCGCGGTGGGCGTGGTGGAATTGAAGCGGGCGACGGACACGGAGCGGGTGGAGCCCGGGGACATCGTGCTGGGCCTGGCGAGCGACGGGGTGCATAGCAACGGGTTCAGCCTGGTGCGGGGGATCGTGGAGCACGCGAAGCTCGACCTGCACCGGGGCTACCCCGATCTCGACCCCGAGAAGTCGCTGGGCGAGGTGCTGCTGACGCCGACGAGGATCTACGCCAAGTCGATCGTGAAGCTGCTCCGCCAGTACAAGGTGAAGAAGGTGGTGAGCGGGATGGCGCACATCACCGGGGGCGGGCTGTCGGGGAACCTGTGCCGGGCGCTGCACGACAAGGTGGACGCGGTGATCAAGCCCGGGAGCTGGGATGTGCCCCCGGTCTTCACCTTCCTGCAGGAGCACGGGCAAGTCGAGGACGCGGAGATGGAGCGCGTCTTCAACATGGGCATCGGCTACTGCCTGGTGGTCCGCCCGACCTTCGCGGACGGGGTGACGGAGAAGCTGGAAAAGGCGGGGGAGAAGGTGTTCCGGCTCGGGAAGATTGTGAAGGGTGGGGGTGAGGTGCGGTACGGGTAGGTGGGGCGGCAGACGGCAAGCGGCAAGCGGGTGGGGGCAATGGGCATTGGGGTGCGGAGGAAGGGCTTCGCTTGGCTGTTTAGTGCCCCCTCCGCCCGCTCCGCGGGCACCTCCCCCGTCGGCGACGGGGGAGGAGATTTTTCGCGCTACCCGCTTCGCGGGTAGTGGCACCGTGAGATGATGGCTTGCGCCGCCGTCAGCCGGCTCTTGCGGGCTGGGGCTTCGCGTCTTCGGTGTTGAGCTTGGCGGTCGCGAGCTGGCGGTGCTTCTCGAGGTACTCGACGCAGGTGACCGCGAAGGTGGAGTGGGACCAGGTGAGGGGGCTAACGGAGATGGGGGCGCCCGTGTAGGGGTGGAACTGCTCCGCGAGGACGCCCGAGGCGGCGGCGCGGTCGCAGGCCCACTCGATGATGGGCCTTGCTTCCTGCAGCTCGGCGAGGGTCCTGGCCCGCTCGATGAGGTACTGGGCCTGCCAGAGGGTGCAGATGACCCAAGGGTTGCCGGGGACGGTCTCGATGTCCTCGCGCTCGATCTGGTGGTAGTAGTCGTGGGCGTAGCGGGCGCAGCCCCCGACGGGGGTGCGGACCCAGAGCATGTCGCGCAGGGCGTTCATCTCGCTCTCGATCATGGGGTCGCGGGCGTCGAAGCCGGCGACCGCGAAGAGGGCGAAGTTGGCGGAGTCGGGGGTCATGTCGAGGCGGTAGGAGCCATCGTCGACGGGGGTCGCCATGCGGGCGAAGCGCCCCTGCTCCGCGTGCCAGAAGTGACGCTTGAGGGCGCCCTTCATGCGCTCGGCGCCCTCGCGGAACGCTGCGGCGCGGTCACGTTCCCCGAAGTCCTCTGCGAACTGGCTGGCGGCGAAGAGGGCGCCGATGGTGCTGGCGACGGTGAAGGTGTGGATGCCCCGGCGCTCTTCCCAGAGGTCCCAGGACTGCTTGGGCAGCCCGTTGTGGTCGCGGTAGCTGAGCATCCACTCCGCGGGTCGCGCGATAAGGCGCGAGTAGAGGGGCTTGATGAACTCGACGTCGCGGAAGGTCTCGAAGTGGCGCCGCAGGGCCCAGAGGACGAGGGCGGTCTCGTCCTGCTGGATGGGCAGGACGCGCTGGCCATCGAGCATCCAGGGGTGCCAGGAACTGGCGAGGTCGCCCCTGGGGGTGTACTTGTGCAGGAAGTAGCCGTCCTCCTCGATGCACCTTTCGGCGAAGCGGAAAAAGTTGCGGCTGAGCTCGCTCTGGCCGGTCGAGATGAGGGCGAGGGTGACGAGGGCGCCGTCGCGCATCCAGCAGTAGGAATAGTGGTCCCCGCCGAACTGGGTGATGTCCGAGTCGTTGGCGGCGATGATCGCGCCCCCGTTGTCGATCTGCGTGCGGAGGATGAGCAGGCTGCGGTCGAGGAGGTCGAGCGCCTTGGCCGGGAGGTCGGCGGGGTCGCGCCGCTCCTTGTTGACCCAGAGACGCCAGTAGGCCTCGGTGCGGGTGAGCATCCGGTCGGGGCCCTTGGTCCAGATGCGCTGGTTGCGCTGCTTCACGTCGGCGTAGGAGTTGCCGCAGGCGATCCAGCTCGTCACGTAGCTTTCTCCCCCCGCCGGGACCTCGAGGTTGAACCCGACGGTGGCGTCGACGGAGCCCTGCGAGATGGTGTTGCGCCCGAGTTCGCCGTCCTCCGCGTCGCGCCAGGTGCCCTCGGCGCCGCCGATCTTCTTGTGGCCGATGGCCCAGTGGTCGATGCCACACTTGTGGGCGTCGCAGGCGTTGACGAGGAAATAGCTCGCGTCCTTGTACATGACGAGGGCGGACATGGAGGGGTCGTAGTTGGCGGTGTCGCCCAGGGGGTTTCCATTGATCGAGAGGTCGAAGTGGAAGAAGAGGCGGACGTCCCGCTTCTTGCCCTTGAGGTCGCGGACGGTGGAGCGCCGGAAATAGACGGGCTCGTGGAAGTCGACCGCGTCATTGCAAACGATCTCGAGGCCCAGCTCCTCGCTGCGGAGGGTCACCTCGGTGACGAGGGTGCCCTCCTTGTAGCGGAGCTCCTTCTTCCACGCGTCGTCCGCGACCCAGGCGAACTTGCCGTCCGCCCAGACGCCGAAGTGCTGCACGTGCCCGATGGTGTGGTTGTGCCGCCCGACCTGCGGGTAGTACAGGTCCCGGATGCGGTACTTGTGGTCGAAAGTGATCAGGAGGTCGCCGTTGCCGACGGGGATGTCTCTTGGCATGAGAGAAGGCTAACCGAAGCGGGGGGCATGGGTGCGGGGCCCGCCCGACGCCCCCTCGGTGCCGGAACGGATCGCTACTGACCGGCGAGCAGGGCCGCCGCGAGGGCCTCCGCCTCGGCGTCCGAGACGAGGCTGTCGTCGTCCTGGACCGGCTCGGCGAGGGCTTGGATTCGTTCGGCCTTTCCGCCGATGGAACTGATCCTGATCCCGAAGTTTTCGCCGAGTTTCACCGCGGTCCCGTGCCCGATCCGGCGGTTGTTCACCAGGAGGTCCAGCTCGTCCTCCGCGGACTTGGGCAGCTCGATGATCGCGCCCGGGGAGAGGCCCAGGACCCCCCGGACGGTCATGGACCGCTCGCCCAGGCGGACGACGATGGGGACTTCGAGTGCGAGAATGGTCTTGATGTCGGCGGGCATGCGGTGTCCGGCAGCGGGCGGGGTTTGCTGGGTAGATCGGCCCCGGGCGTGCCCGGCTTGATGCGGGGCCGGGCGCGCAGGGTGGGTTCTCGGTCCGGGTAACCGCAAGCGCCGTGCCAGCCGGGCTGATTTGGGCGAAATGCCGGACGCGAAGATCGCGTTCGGGGTCCCTACGATCCTCCGGACACCGGCCCGGACCTGAGAGGACCCCCCCATGCCCAGCCCCCAAGCGACCCCCGGCACCACGCCGGCGGTGGTCAGTCTGCGGAATGTCGCGATCATCGCCCACGTCGACCACGGGAAGACGACGCTCGTCGACCAGCTCCTGAAGCAGTCGGGCATGTTCCGCGCCGGTGAGCTCGAGAAGCTCATGGGCGGGCAGCACGACCTCATCATGGACTCCAACGCCCTGGAGCGGGAGCGCGGGATCACGATCCTGAGCAAAAACTGCGCGGTGACCTACCACGCCTCGGACGACCGGGACTACCGGATCAACATCGTGGACACGCCCGGGCACGCCGACTTCGGGGGTGAGGTGGAGCGGGTGCTCCGCCTCGCGGATGGGTGCCTCCTGATCGTGGACGCGTTCGACGGGCCCATGCCCCAGACGCGGTTCGTGCTGGGGAAAGCCCTTGAGGCGGGCCTGAAGCCGGTCCTGGTCGTGAACAAGTGCGACCGGCCCGACGGGGAGCCCGACCGGGTGGTGGACCAGGTGTTCGACCTCCTGGTGCAGATGGGGGCGGACGATGAGACGCTCGACTTCCCGACCGTCTTCGCGAGCGCGAAGGCGGGCTGGGCGGTGAACTCCGCAGCGGAGATCCCAACGGACGGCAAGGGCGACCTGCGGGCGGTCTTCGAGACGATCGTGAAGCACGTTCCGCACCCCGAGGCCTACCCCGAGAAGCCCCTGCAGGTGCTGATCACGACGCTCGACTATTCCGACTATCTGGGCAAGATCGGCATCGGGCGTGTCGTGAGCGGGACCGCCTATCCCGGTGAGCAGGTGGTGCTGGTGCGCCCGTCTGCGGACGGGGGCGTCGAGAAGAAGGGGCGTGGGAAAATCTCCAAGCTCCTGGGCTTCAGCGGGCTGGGACGGATCGAGGCGGAGCGGATCGAGGCGGGCGACCTGTGCGCGATCGCGGGGCTCGAGGACATCGACATCGGTGACACGGTGTGCGATCCCGACCACCCGGTGCCCCTGGACGCGGTGACGGTCGACGAGCCGACGATCTCGATGATCTTCCGGATCAACGACTCCCCCTTCGCGGGCCTGGAGGGCGACTATGTGACCAGCCGGCAGATCCGCAGCCGTCTGGAGCGGGAGCTGCAGCACAACGTGGCGCTGCGGGTGGAGCAGGGGCAGACGACCGAGGAGTTCCTCGTGTCGGGGCGGGGCGTCCTGCACCTGGGCATCCTGATCGAGACGATGCGCCGGGAGGGCTTTGAGCTCGCCATCGGGCCCCCGGTGGTCATCGAGCGGATGATCGACGGGAAGAAGCACGAGCCGGTCGAGGAGCTGGTCGTCGAGTGCCCCCCGGCGGGCGTCGGCTCGGTGATGCAGCTCGTTGGGGAGCGCAAGGGCGAGCTCCGCAAGATGGAGGACCGCGGGAGCATGCACACGCGGATGGTCTTCGAGATCACGAGCCGTGCGCTGATCGGGCTGCGCGAGCGTGTGCTGACCGCGACGCAGGGCGAGGCGATCATGCACCACACCTTCGAGAAGTTCGTCCCCTTGCGGGATGCGCCCCCCGGGCGGCAGTCGGGCGTCCTGATCGCGACCGAGTCGGGCCAGGTGACGGGGCACGCGGTCGAGGGCCTGCACGATCGTGGCGTCCTGTTCGTCGCGCCGGGCGACAAGGTGTACGCGGGCCAGGTCGTGGGCGAGCACAACCGGGGGAACGACCTGCCGGTGAATGTCGTCAAGGCGAAGAAGCTCGACAACATCCGCAGCGCCAACAAGGAGGCGTTCGTGACGCTCAAGGC
>DAIQNV010000062.1:0-18877 GCA_036788215.1 Phycisphaerales bacterium
AGGTCGACATGCGGCTCAGCACCAACACGATCATCTCGACCATCGACCGGCCGATGGGAACGAGGAACATCGGCAACATCGCCCCCGGCGGTGCCACTTCCAGCACCAACGGGTACAACATCCCGCTGGACGCGCCCCCCGGCACCTACTACGTCGGCATGATCGTCTCCGCTGCCGGCGATTCCAACTCCTCCAACAACACCGCCTTCGACCAGGTGCAGGTCACCGTCTCCGAGTGCCCGGCGGACTTCGCCCCGCCCTACGGCCAGCTGACCTTTGCGGACCTCAGCGCGTTCCTGACCGCGTTCAACAACCAGCAGCCGGCTGCGGACCTGGCGGCGCCCCTCGGTGCCTTTACCTTCGCGGACATCGGGGCCTACCTGCAGGCGTTCAGCGCGGGCTGCCCATAACCGATCCTGTCGCGCCCGAGGGCGTGAGAGGCTGACATCGACGCGGGCACCGGTTGAGAGACCGGGGCCCGCTTTGCGTTGGTGGACCGGTCCTCGATCGGTAAACTGGGGATACGCCGACCGGAGACACCCCCATGCACGAAAGCCCAAGCCCCCGCCACGCCTGGCTCGAGCACCTGATCGGCGAGTGGTCCTTCCAAGGCGCCGCCACCATCGACGAGCAAGGCCAGCCCGGCGAGGGCTCATCCTGCGAAGGCATCGAACGCGTCCGCGCGTTCAGCGACCTCTGGATCATCGCGGAAGGGGAGATGCCGGTCCCCGAGGGCGAGCCCATGCGCTACACCATGACCCTGGGCTACGACCCCCGCACCGACCGCTTCCGCGGCACCTGGTTCTGCACGATGATGACCCACATGTTCCTCTACGAGGGCACGCTCGACGACACGGAGCGCCTCCTCCCCCTCGACACCCGCGGCCCGGCGTTCCACGCCCCCACGCAGATGGCCGACTACCGCGACATCATCGAACTGACCGGCGAGGGCACGCGGACGCTGAGCTCGGAGTGCCCGGGGCCGGACGGGGCGTGGGTACGGTTTATGCGGGCGGAGTATCGGCGGGTGCGGTGAACTATGCAACCACCAGAGTTGTGTACTCGCAGCTTCGTGCCGCACAGATTTGTGGTTTCGCACACAACGTTACGCGCGTCGGTGGCGCCTTGATCCACGACAGCATATCGCCTTACGGTACAAAAAAAAAAAAATTGACTCCCGCCCTTGTTCGTCCGGATGTATAGTGCATCCATGGATGTCCGCGAGCATTCACAGCCGATGGCTCTGACGTCAACAGCTGTAAGCTTTGGATCGTCGATCTTCGTGTGTGTTGTCGCAGTAGTCTTCCTTGCCTCTGCTGCTTCCAAGTCGGTCGATCCGAACTCGACCACACTGGCACTACAAACCTCGCTCGGCGTGCCCGCGGAGGTATCGCGTATCGCGTGGCTCACTCTGATTGCGGCCGAAGCGGGGCTTGCGTCCTGGCTCATCTGTGGCGTTTGGCGCGCAAAGGCTATCGCAGTGAGTATGGCACTGCTCCTGTGCTTCTCTGGATTTGTTGTCTATCTGCTCGTAACGGGCAGCCAAGCGGACTGCGGCTGCGGGCTCCCGCGGTTCGTCGATTCCATCGAGATTCAACGCCTACTCGATCTTGGTCGCAACGGAATCATGGCAGCGGGCCTCGCTGCCGTGTTGTATTTCGAGCATGTCTTGCCACACAAGGAACAGCATCATGACATGGAAAAATAGACGGTTCTCTCGGTGGATGGCGTTGGCGGCTGCCGGCGCGGCAACCTTCGGCATTGCGGGCCTTGCACTCGCCGACGACGGGTCGTTCACCTGCTCGTGTTCGGTGACACTCGGAGGCGACGTGGTCATCACGGCAACCAAGACTTGTCCAGCCGGCACCTACTGCAGTTGTGTGATACACAGAGGTCCGAGTGGCGGCGTCACCGGCGTTTCGGCGGTCTGTAGACCAATACCTCAGCCGGTACCGGAGTGATTGGCCGGCGATTCACAAGGACGATCTGATGAAGCTCAAGCTCGCTGCGAGTGTTGCGGTTGCGCTTGTTGGCATCGCGATTGTAGTGTTTGCGCTCACGCGCCACTCCACCGAGGCCCCGCGACCCACAGGCACGACCAGCCCGTTATACCAGCTCTCGTTCGATGATTCTCCGGGGGCGGTCGATGCCGTGGGCGCGGGCATCGACGAGAGCCTTCGTGACCCGGCGGGGTTGCGCGGGTTGCCCGACTCCGCAGGCCTGAGTGCGCAATCGGTCGATCTGCTGCGACTGTACCGCTCGGGCTCGTTCGAGGAGTATCTCGATTACTTGCGTGGGGCCGGCGGCTCGGTACCGGATGACCCGGGCGTCGTTCAGGCCTATGCGGATCAGTGGGAAGCGTCGCGGGCAACGCTGGCCGACGCGGCATTCAGCGCGGAGGGGATCGTCATCCGCCAGACGCACCGCGCGGGCGAGGCGGTCGACGATGCACCCCTGGCCGTCGGGCGGGTTGCGGTGAGCCGTGCGTCGAGGCACCCGCGCCTGGGGAATCCGGTATCGGCAAAGGCGGATGTCGTGCAGGTCGCGGTCCCGGCGCAGATTCGTTCGCTCGGGGGCGAGGTACCGGCGTATGTCGGGCTGTCCTTTGCGTATGACCCGGAGACGCGGGGGTGGATCCTCGTCGCGTTGTCGGTCGATCATGACAGCGATGACGGGGTAATTCTCCCGCCGATCTGATAAGGGGCGCACGATGCTTGTCCGCCGGTCCCCGAAGCGTGCGTTCTCGCTTGTCGAACTCATGGTCGTCGTCTTCGTCGTCGCGGTCTTGGTCGGGCTCTTGGTCCCGGCGCTCGGTGCGGCGATGCGATCATCGCGCGAGACGGTGAGCCTCGCGAATCTACGCAGCATCCACGCGGTGTTCGAGGCCTACATGGATGAGAACGGTGACTTCTATCCAGTCGTCGATCCGAGCGAGGTGTATCCCTATGGCTGCGAGGGCGCGACCATCGGCGTGCCATTCTGGCATATCCACTATGCCTGGCCCGCGGTCGTCCGTGACAACGCCGAGTGGTCGGAGCACGAGGATGTGTTCCTCTCCCCAATGGCCCGGCGTGATCGGGCTGTCGACTGCGGCTGGCCCAGCTCGTACAGCTACAGCACCTCGTTCGTGGCTCGGCCGGAGGTCTGGCGGGACTCGGGCACGCCTGACCCATCGCTTCTGGTCGGTGCTCGGCGCACGGAGGTGCGGTTCCCGAGCGCGAAGGCGCTGATGTGGGACTCGGAGATGCCCTATGTGTCCGGGGAGCTGCCCCGATCGGGCCCGGACATCGCCCGCCCGGTCCCGATGCTGTTCGCGGACGGCAACGCGCAGCTCCGCTCGCCGGCGGAGGCGACGGAGCCCGTGACGAACCCCTTCGCCGATAGCCCCGTACGGACGCGGCGCCTTCACAACACAAGGGATGGGGTGTACGGGCGGGACTACTGACCCTCCCTTCACATCGAAAACGACCGCGGGCCCCGCCGATCGGCAGGGCCCGCGTGTGACCATTCAATCCGGCGCAGCGATCAGTGAGCCGCCGCCGACTTCTCCGCCTTCGCCCGCGCATCATCCAGCGTGCCGACATACATGAACGCCGACTCGGGCAGGTCGTCGCCCTCGCCGTCGCACAGTCGCTCGAAGCTGCTGATGGTGTCCTCGAGGCTCGTGTACACGCCCGGGAAGCCCGTGAACACCTCGGCCACGTAGAAGGGCTGGCTGAGGAAGCGCTCGATCTTGCGGGCGCGGCCCACCAGGAGCTTGTCCTCTTCGGAGAGCTCGTCGACACCGAGAATGGCGATGATGTCCTGCAGGTCCTTGTAGCGCTGCAGGATCTGCTGCACGCGCTGGCTGACCGCGTAGTGACGCTCGCCGATGATGGCGGGGTCGAGGATCGTCGAGGTCGACGCGAGGGGGTCGACGGCGGGGAAGATGCCCTTCTCGGCGATCGAACGCTCGAGCACGACGAACGCGTCGAGGTGGGCGAACGCGGTCGCGGGCGCGGGGTCGGTCAGGTCGTCGGCGGGCACATAGATGGCCTGCACGCTGGTGATCGCGCCCTTGCTCGTCGAGGTGATCCGCTCCTGCAGCTCGCCCATCTCGGTCGAGAGCGTGGGCTGGTAGCCCACGGCGCTGGGCATGCGGCCCAGGAGCGCCGACACCTCGGAGCCCGCCTGCGTGAAGCGGAAAATGTTGTCGACGAAGATCATCGTCTCCTTGCCCGACTCGTCGCGGAACTCCTCGGCCATCGTGAGGCCCGAGAGGGCGACGCGGAGGCGGGCCCCGGGGGGCTCGTTCATCTGGCCGAAGACCATCGCCACCTTGTCGAGCACCTTGGCCTTGTTGCCGTTCTCGTCGGTGTACTCCGCCTCGCCCATCTCGAGCCAGAGGTCGTTGCCCTCGCGGGTGCGCTCGCCCACGCCGCAGAAGACGGAGTAGCCGCCGAACTCGCGGGCGACGCGGGCGATCATCTCCTGGATGATGACGGTCTTGCCGACGCCGGCGCCGCCGAAGAGGCCGATCTTGCCGCCTCGGACGAAGGGGCAGAGCAGGTCGATGACCTTGATGCCCGTCGGGAGGACTTCGGTGTTGGGGTTGAGCGCCGTGAACTCGGGGGCGTGGCGGTGGATGGGGCGCCGCTCGGTCCCCTCGGGGGCGGGCTTGTTGTCGATGGGCTCGCCCAGGAGGTTGAACACGCGACCGAGAACCTTCTCGCCCACGGGGACGGAGACGGAGGCGCCGGTGTCGATCACGGGCATGCCCCGACGGAGCCCGTCGGTGGAGCCCAGCGCGACGGCGCGGACGCGTCCGCCTCCAAGGTGCTGCTGCACCTCACCGGTGAGGTGGATCGGCCCCGCGGTGGTCTCTTCCGAGACCGTGATCGCGTTGTAGATCTCCGGGAGATTGTCCTCGGGGAACTGGGCGTCGAATGTCGAGCCGATGACCTGCGTGATCGTCCCATGAGCCATGCGGGTGTCCTCTCCTGAAGGTGGGCCGCAAGCATAGGAGGCGAGCCTCCGCCGGGCCACGATCGGGGCCCGTTCCGCGCGTCCTCGGGGACCGGGCCCAATGCGAACGATATCCCCTGTAAAGGGGTTCGTCTGGATGTCCGCCAAGCCCCACTCGATGGACTTTTTGGTCCATAGCGGGGCCCGGAACAGGTGGTTAGGCCATCCCCCAGGTCCAGCTTGCCACGGATCTCGGTCGCTGGGGCAAATTCCCTAAGCAGGGACCTGCGGATCCCGCCGACAAGCGTCGACAACCACCCGGCGCGGCGTGTCTCGCCGTTCCCTATTGGAGTCCAAGACATGCGGATCAGCCGGTTCCTCGTTCCGTCGGCGGCTTCGCTCGCCCTTCTTCCCGTGCCTGCGCTTGCCCAGGAGGATCCGCAGCTCGACGACGCGTCGCGCCTGTCGTTCTCCGCGGACATCGCGTTCACGAACAGCTACTACTGGCGCGGCATCCTGCAGCAGGATGACACGCTGATCGTGCAGCCGGGGTTCGCCCTCGATGCGGTGCTGTACGAGGGTGACCGGGGGACGCTGACGCTGACCCTGGGCAACTGGAACAGCTTCGGCGAGAGCCCCTCGGGTTCGGGCGACGGGATCGTCGGGAACTGGTACGAGTCGGACTTCTACGCGTGCCTGACTGCGGAGTTGGACCGCTGGACCTTCTCCGCGAGCTACATCGTGTACACCTCGCCCAACGACTCGTTCACGAATGTCGACGAGCTCTTCCTCGAGGTCGGTTTCGATGACTCCGAGCTCCTCGGGGGCTTCCCGGCGCTCAACCCGTTCGCGGCCCTCGCGATCGAGATCGACGGCGCGGCGGACGGTCGGGACGAGGGCGTGCTGCTGCAGGTGGGGATCGCCCCGGGGTTCTCGTTCGAGGAGACAGCGGTCGGCCCCCTCGAGCTGTCGATCCCCGTGTCGGTCGGCATCAGCCTGTCCGACTACTACCAGGACGCCAACGGGGACGACGACACCTTCGGCTATGTCGACATCGGCGTCGACTGCGGGTTCAGCCTGCCCAGCCCGGACGGGTACGGGGCGTGGAGCCTGACCGCCGGCGTTCATGTCCTTCTGCTCGGTGACAACCTCGAGCAGGTCAACAGCGGCACGAGCACCGAGGTCATCGGCTCGGTCGCCCTGTCCATCGCGTTCTGATCATTGTTCCACGCCGGCCAACGCCGGATCGACACCGGGATATCGACACCATGGCGGACAGCAACAGCATTCCGTTTCGTTCGCGGCTCTCGACGAGGCTCGTGGCGTTCAGCCTGGGCTGCTCGCTCGCCTGCGTCATCGCGATCAGTGCGCTCAGCGTCATCAACTCTCGGGCGACGCTGCTCGACCGTGGGCAGGAGACGCTCAAGGGCGTCGCCGAGGCCCGAGCGGAGCGTGTCTCCGACTACTTCGGCTTCATTCAATCCCAGATGACCACCTTCAGCCAGGACCCGGTGGTCATCGATGCGCTCGCGGTGCTCGGGCCGGCGTTCCGCTCGCTGCCCGATGAGCTGCCGGGCGCTGCGGAGGCCGCCTACGGGCCGGTCTCGCGGTACTACAAGACCGAGTTCGCGCCCCGTCTGCGGGAAGCGGGCGTGGAGTTCGGCTCGCCCGATGTCTTCGTGCCTTCGGGCGACGCGGCCCGGATCGCGCAGGACCTGTACATCGGGTCGAACCCGCACCCGGTGGGCTCGAAGCTGGAGCTGGATCGGGCCCCGCAGCAGGCGGCGTACAACACGGCGCACGCGCAGGTGCACCCGGTGATCCGGCGGTTCCTGCTGGAGTTCGGGTACTACGACATCTTCCTGTTCGACAACCAGGGCAACATGGTCTACTCGGTCTTCAAGGAGACGGACTACGGGACGAGCATGCTGAACGGCCCGTACAAGGACTCGGGGCTCGCGGACGCCTTCCGCGGAGCGAGCCGGCTGAGCCGTGCGGGCGAGAGCGTGCTGATCGACTTCGCGGGGTACACGCCCAGTTACGGGGCGCCGGCCTCGTTCATCGCGGCCCCGGTGTTCGACCGGGGTGAGCGGATCGGCGTGGTGGCCTTCCAGATGCCGGTCGATCGGATCAACGCGATCCTTGCCAGCGAGCGGGGCCTGGGCGAGACGGGCTACGCGTACCTGATCGGTGGCGACGGCCTGCTCCGCACCGACACCGCGCAGGTCGAGGGCAACGACATCCTCGCGGTGCGGGCTTCCGACGAGGTGACGGCTGCGGTCGCTTCCCGCGAGGAGGTCACCTCGCTGCTCCCGGGCCTCCTGGGCGAGCGGACGGCGCAGGCGACGGTGCCCCTCGAGATCGCGGGCGTGAGCTGGTCGCTCGTCGCCCAGATGCCCCTGACGGAACTCCTCGCGCCGGCGGTGCTGCTGCAGAACAAGATCATCGCGATCGGGGGCGTGGTGTCCCTGCTCGCAGCGGGGTTTGCGCTCTACTTCGCTCGGACCATCACCAACCCCCTGATGCGGATCCTGGCCCACTTCGACAAGCTCGCGAAGCGTGACTTCTCGGGGCGCATCCGCATGAAGCGGGGGGACGAGATCGGCAAGCTCGCCGACACCACGGACGCCATGACCGGGGCGATCGCGGAGGTGCTGCACCACGTGAACACAGCGGCACTCGAGGTGTCGGGCGCCGCTACGGAGATCGCGGCCTCGAGCGAGGAGCTCGCGCGGGGCATGGAGAACCAGCTCGGCCAGACCTCGCAGTCGGCGGCCGCGGTGGAGGAACTGGCGGCCTCCGCCGGGACGATCACCGACCGCGCGGACAGCGCCGCGGAGCAGGCCCGGGCGTCGCGCTCCGACGCGACGCAGGGCGGGCAGGTCGTGAGCCAGACAGCGGACGAGATCACCGCCATCGCGAACGAGGTGCGCGACTCGGCGAGCGCGATCCGGGCGCTGGGCGACTCCGTCGAGCAGATCGGGGGCGTCATCGCGGTGATCAACGACATCGCGGAGCAGACGAACCTGCTCGCGCTCAACGCGGCGATCGAGGCCGCCCGCGCCGGCGAGCACGGGCGCGGGTTCGCGGTCGTCGCGGACGAGGTGCGCAAGCTCGCGGAGCGGACCACGCAGGCGACGGACGAGGTCGCGCGCTCGATCACGCGGATCCAGGAGGACACGCGGACCGGCGTGGGCCGGATCGAGGACTCGGTCGGGCGCGTCGACAAGGGCGTGGAGCTCGCCAATCAGGCGGGCGAATCGCTCAGCGAGATCGTGAACGCCGCGGCCCGGCTCGAGGAGCTCGTGCTCTCGATCTCCGACGCGTCGCGCGAGCAGGCGTCGGTGTCAAGCGACATCGCCCGCAGCGTCGAGACGATCTCGGCGGTCTCCAGCGAGTCGACCCAGGCGGCCAAGCAGGCGGCCCAGGCGGCGAGCAGCCTGTCCCAGGAAGCGGAGCGGCTGCGGTCCCTGACCAGCAGCTTCAAGGTGACCGCCTGAGCATGATGAACGTGTGCGGCGCCGGGCCCGAGATGGGCCCGAGCCCGCCTTCTGCCGAACCGGCCCGGGCCGATCAGCCCAACGAGCCGAGCTCGAGGTCGGGCAGGTCGTCCAGTTCCTCGGAATGGGCGAACGCGACGGTCACGGGCAGGTCCATCGAGACGCCGGACCCGCCGATCCTGGCGGTGATCTGCTCGACCGCTTCGCGGACATTGGCGCGCCGGGCGAAGGCGACGACCGCGACATCGAGGCGGGTGGCGGTCGGCTCACCGATGAGGCGGCGGATCCGCTGGCTCTGCTCGAAAACCCCGACGGGCACCAGGTCCTTGCCGGTGAGGGCGCGGTGGCGGTGGCTGATCTCCTGCATCAGGCCGTGCACGAGGTACGCGTCGTCGACCAGGCCCGCGAGGCCCAGCTTGTCGGGGATGAAGTCGAGCTCCTCGCCCACATAGGCCAGGGCGGTCTCGAAGATGGGCCTCATCTGGTCGCGGACGCCCGCGACCTCCGCAGCAGCGAGGGCCCGCTCGACGATGTCGGGCGTGGTCTCGACATACAGGCGGATCGCGCCCACGATCGCATCGGCCCGGTACTGGCGGGCCTGGGCGTCGAGGTCGGGCCTCTGTTCCTCGAAGGCGTTCAGCACCAGCCGCCCCAGGGTGCCGGTCCTCTTCTCGTGCTCGATCGCGTGGGCGACCGCCTCGCGCATGGTCGACGTATCCGCCACTGCACACCTCCCGACCGGGGCTCACCCGCCCCGGATCGGCCCCAGCATATCCATGGCCCCGGGGCCCGGGGTGGACGGGGAGTACGGGGCGGTGGGGGCGGTGGGGGCGGTGGGTCGGCGGGCCGGTGGGGTGGTCGGGTGGTCGGGTGGTCGGGTGGTCGGCCGGCCCGGGGGTCCGTCACGCTGCGGGCGTCGACCCCTCGCCCCCAACGAGCTTGATGGACCGCCACTTCCCCCCCAGGAAACGCCAGAGCAGGGCGGTGCCCAGGAAGATGATGAACGCGGCAGCGCCGATCCAGGGGCCGAGCGACCCGAGCCCGGGGGCCAGCCAGATCATGAGGTGCCCGACGCCCACGATGCAGGTCCAGCTCAGCACGATCGTCGCGATGCCGGGCCAGACGGTGTCGCCGGCCCCGCGCAGGGCCCCGGACATGACGATCGCCGCAGCGTCGAAGAGCTGAAACACCGCGGCAGCGATCATGATCGCGGCCCCGATCTCGACCAGGCGGATCCGCTCCGCCTCAGGAGTGGAGGGCTCGACGAAGAGCCCGACCAGGGGCTCCCGGAAGATCAGGAACGCGACGGCGCAGGTGCCCATGTAGACGAGGCCCAGCTTCAGGGCCAGCCATGTCCGGCTCGCGGCGAGGTCCGGCCGCCCCTGGCCCATGCACTTGCCCACGATCGCGGTGATCGCGATCGAGATGCCCACCGCCGGCATGAAGGAGAGGTGCATGTAGCGCAGGGCGATCCACCCCGCGGTGTTGTGCAGGACGGGGTTCTCCCCCGCCGCGGCGCCCGCCCTGGGCACGAGGATCGCCATGAGGTAGGTCCAGCAGGCCATCTCGTTGAAAAACATGAGGGAGCCGGGCCAGCCGATGCGGGCGATGTCCTTGATCTTGCGGAGGTCGGGCTTCCAGGCGGCGCGGGTGCCGAACTTCGCGGCCCACGCGGGGCTGAGGAAGACCGCGAGCGGGATGCAGAACTCGACGAAGGCGCCGAGGACGCTGCCCAGGGCGGCGCCGGCGACGCCCATCGCGGGGAGGCCCAGGTGGCCGAAGATCAGGGCGTAGTTGGCGCCGATGTTGACCACGTTGGCGGTGAGGGCGGAGACCATGACGACCGCCGGCTTGTGCATGCCGAAGAAGTAGTGCCCGATGCCCCGGCTGGTGACAACGAAGAGCCCGCCCATGAGCATGATCTGGGCGTAGGTCGTCTCGAGGCGGAGCAGGTTCTCGGTGTGGCCGGCAAGGCTGAAGAGGAAGGGGGCCGCGATCGCGACCGGGACGAGGATCGAAGCCCACATGAGGACCGAGATCCAGAGCGCGTTCCAGGCGTAGGCGGCGCCCTCGCGGGGGCGGCCCGCGCCCAGGTTCTGCGAGACATAGGTGTTCACGACGGTGGTCAGCCCGATGACGAGGCTCATGAGCAGCCAGGCGACCATGCCCCCGTTGCCCTGGGCCGAGACATACACCGGGTCGGGCCCGATGGACTTGACCATCAGGGCGTCGATGAACTGCATGACGGTGTAGCTCGTCATGGTCACCACGGTGGGGGCGGCGATGACGAGCATCTCGCGGAGCGGGTGGGCCTCGATCTCCGCGATCGTCGGCTCGCGCCCGCTGCCGGAGGCGGAGACGATGCCCTCCTCCGAACCGGGCTCGGAGAACGAGTCCGGCCCCGCCCCGGAGGAGTGTCCCCCCGGCCGGTCAGCCGGGTCGCTCGGGATGGTGGGTGTCGTCGTCATGGGCGGGCCCGCGATTGTTGCCGCCCGCAGCGCCTCGTTCGCCCAAGGCCGAACAAGGAATGAAGAAATCGGTGCCCGGGGGTCGCGGCCCCCTGGCTCTCCCACGGTTCCCTAGGCGGAGCTTTGTTCCCCCACCTCCCGAGGCTCGAGCATCCGGACCGCCCCGTCGATGGCGGCGATCATGCTGCTGGCGTCGGCCCTGCCCTTGCCCGCGATGTCGAAGGCGGTGCCGTGGTCCGGGCTGGTGCGGACGGTGGGCAGGCCCACGGTGATGTTGATGCTCTCGTCGCGGGCAAGGAGCTTGACCGGGATGAGCCCCTGGTCGTGGTACATCGCGACGACCAGGTCGAACTCGCCCGCGACGGCGCGGTTGAAGACCGTGTCGCCCGGGAAGGGGCCCCGCACGTCCAGCCCGGTTTCGACCGCGAGGTTGATCGCGGGCTCGATGAGGCGGGTCTCCTCGTCGCCCAGGAGTCCCCCCTCGCCGGCGTGGGGGTTGAGCCCGGCGACCGCGATGCGGGGCCTGGCGATGCCCAGCCTTTGCAGGCCTTTGGCCCCGAGGTCGATCGCGGTGTGCACGGAGCCGATGGTGAGGACGTGGCGCACGTCCATCAGCGGGACATGGATCGTGGCGAGGGCGACGCAGAGCCTGGGCCCGCTGAAGAGCATGGCGTAGCGCTTCACGCGGAAACGCTCCGCGAAGAGCTCGGTGTGGCCCGGGTGGCGGGTCTTGCCCGCCATGTGCCAGGCCGCCTTGCTGATCGGGGCGGTGACGATGGCGTCGGCCCGGAGGGGGTCGCCCTCAGGCCTTTGGGCGAGCGCGATCGCGTCCTCGACCCAGCGGTGGCTCAGTTCGCCCCCAAGGCGGCTCGCCCGGCGCTCGAAGGCGGGCTCGAGGCCCCGGGCGTGCAGGTCGGGGTCGGAATCGATGAGGACCACGCCATGGTGGGCAGCGATCTCGGCGAGCGTCGGGTCGAGGGCGGAGGACCGGGCGACGCGGACCCACCCCGGGTCGACGCCCGCGCTCTCGGAGGCAGCGTGCAGGGCCGCAGAGGAGCCCAGCACGATGAAGCGAGCGCCGGGCCAGCGTCGGCGTCGTTCCGCGAGCGCCTTGACGACGATCTCGGGGCCGATCCCGCCGGGATCGCCCATGGAGACCGCGATGGTCGGCGACTCGGTGTACCGGGGTTCGGGTTCTGCGCCTCGCGCCATGGTGAGGAACCTTAGGGGCGGCGCGGGCGGTGGCCCGGGCGGGGGCAGCCCGAACCTGTCCCCTGGTTCACACGGGGCTCACCTGTGGTTCACAGGGGCCCGTCAGGATGCCCCTTGAAACGTCATGAAGCCCCGCGAAAGGCTCCGCCTCGTGTCGACCCGGTCCCTCCAGAGTCAGTGCCTGCACTTTTTGAGCGACATGGAGTCGGTCGAGCAGCAGGCGCTCGCGCAGCTCGTCGCGGCCCCGAAAGCCGCGGGGGACCGCCGCTTCGCCGACATGCTGGCGGAGCACCACGAGGAGACCCGGCTGCAGGCCGAACTGGTGCGGGCCCGGCTGGAGGCCGCCGGCGCTTCGCGGTCGGGCTTCAAGGACGCGATCATGAAGCTGGGGGGCAAGAGCTTTCTCGCGTTCGCGAAGCTGCAGCCCGAGACCCCCGGTCGCCTGGCGGTGCACGTCTACGCCTACGAAGCGATGGAGTGGGCGGGGTACCAGTTGCTGAGCGCCTTTGCGCAGTACGCCGGCGACCATGCGACGGACGAGGTGGCCCGAACGATCGCGCCGCAGGAGCGGGCGATGATGGCCCGGCTCGAGAGCGCGTTCGACGGCGCCGAGCGGGCGTCGCACCCGAACGAGCCGCCCGGCAAGGAGGAGATGCGCAAGCACCTCGCCGAGGCCCACGCGCTCGAGTCGCAGAGCGCCGAACTGATGAAGAAGGCGAGCGAGATCGCGGGAGACGACCGGCTGGCGGGGATGTACCGGACGCACCTCGAAGAGACCCGCGAGCACGCGGGTCGGCTCGAGAAGCGCCTCCGCGAACTCGGCGGCTCGACCTCCACCTTCAAGGACGCGATGCTCGCGTTCGGAGCGATGGAGTGGGGACTGTTCTTCCAATCGCAGAGCGACCGGGCGGCGAAGGTCGCCGCGTTCGCATTCGCCTGCGAGCACCTCGAGATCGGGGCCTACGAGATGCTGCGACGGGCCGCCCTGCACGCCGGAGATGCGGACACCGCGAACCTCGCGGAGAGCATCCTCGAGCAGGAGCGCGCCATGGCCGACCGCATCGCGGCGAGGTTCGACGACGCGGTCCGCGCCTCGCTCGTCGCGGTCGCGGGCGTCGTCCCCGCGGCCCGTGTCGAACTCCCCGTCCCCGCGAGCCCCTCCCCAATCGCATGAGTGTCCTCACCACCACAGCCCGTCTCGCTCTCGCCGCCGGCGCCCTGGCCCTCGCGGCCCGGGCCGCGCGGAGCACGCGGGCGGTGACCTTCAACCGCAAGACGGCGCTGATCACCGGGGGCTCGCGCGGGCTCGGGCTGATGCTCAGTCAGAAACTGCTGCAGGAGGGCGCACGGGTCGCGATCCTGGCTCGCGACGAGGACGAATTGGAGCGGGCCGCGGAGCACCTGCGTCCGTACCTGAGCGATGATGCCCGCCTGCACACCATCGCCTGCGACCTCCGCGACGCGGAAGCGACGCTCGGCGCGTGCGCCGAGGCGGCCCGCGTGCTGGGGTCGATCGACCTCCTGATCAACAACGCGGGCATCATCCAGGTCGGGCCCTTGGACACGATCACCGAGGGCGATTTCCGGGACGCCCTCGACACCCACCTCTGGGGCCCGCTGCGGACGATCCAGGCGACGCTCCCAGGCATGCGGGCCCGGCGGGCGGGGCGGATCGTGAACATCACCTCGATCGGTGCGGTCATCAGCCCGCCCCACCTGATCCCGTACTCGACCAGCAAGTACGCCCTCCGCGGCATGTCCGAGGGCCTGCGCCACGAGCTCGCGGGCTCCGGCGTCTCGGTCACCACCGTCTGCCCCGGGCTGATGCGCACCGGCAGCACCGCCCGGGCCCGGTTCAAGGGCCGCCACCGCGAGGAACACGCCTGGTTCACCATCGCGGACGCGATGCCGATCCTTTCGTCTTCTGCGAGCAGCGCCGCGGACGCGATTCTCAACGCAGCCCGCCATGGCGACCCGCACCTGACGATCGGCCTCCCGGCGAAACTCGCATCGGCGGCGCAGGGGCTCGCGCCGGGACTGGTGACCAAGGTCATGGAGCTCACCGCCCAACAACTGCCGGGCATGGGGGGGACCGGCATCGAGAGCCGCCCGGGGTACCAGAGCACCTCGCGCCTGGCGCCCTCGATGCTGACGAAGCTCGACTCTCGGGCGGCGCGGAAGCTCAACGAGCTGCCCGCGTCGTGACGGGCGGGTCAGGCGCGGAAGACCGCGCCCAGCTTCTTCCCGAGCAGGAGGCTCGCCCCGACGAGCGTCACCGTGAGCAGGCCCATACCCCACACCCCCATGGCGCTCGCGATATAGGGCCCGTCGCCCAGGCGTTCGCTGAGGGCGAAGATCATCTTCGTGATCGGGTAGTGCACCTCGCGCTGCGCGAGCAGCAGCGAGTCCGACACCTCGAGCATGCTGAAGGCAAAGACCAGGAGCGAGCCCGCGATGATGTTCGCGAGAATCAGGGGCACCACGACGGTGCGCACCGCCCGCAGGCGGGTCGCGCCAAGGTTGACCGCCGCCTCCTCAAGGTCGCCCGAGGTCTGCTCCAGCCCCGCGACGCTCGACCGCACGATGTAAGGCAGCCGGCGGACCGCATAGGCGATGATCAGCAGGGGAAAGGGGTTGGGGTCCTGCCCGACGATCTCGAAGACCGAGTCGAAGGGGGGCGTCAGGCTGAGCGCGACGAAGCCGAACGCCATGACGAGCCCGGGCACCGCCAGGGGGAGCATGCACAGGGCGTCCAGGAGCGACCGCCCGCGAACCGTCGTCCGCGCGATGAGATAGGCCGCAGCCAGCCCGATCATCACGTTGAGCACCACCGCAGCGAGGGAGAGCGAGAGCGAGTTGCGGATCGAATTGAAGCTGTCCGGCGCGGTCAGGGCCCGCTCGAAGTGGCCCGCGGTAAAGGCCTCGGGCAGCACCGTCCCGTACCACGAGCCCGGCACCGCGATGCTGGTGAGCACCACCCCGATGTGAGGCACCACCGCGAGGAACGAGACCAGGGCGAAGCCGGCGGTCGCCGCCCAGCCCGCGAGTCCGCGCAGCGGCGCCTCGCTGGCGGCCCGCGAGGCGCGGGTGCTCATCGCGTAGCCCCGCCCCCCGAAAAGGAGCTTGCCCACGACGTACGCAGCGATCGACACCGCCAGCAGCACCACGGTCAGCGCGTAGGGCCTCGCCGAGCCCTCGATCTCCTTGAGCCCGTAGAAGATCTGCACGGGCGTCACCGCGTAGTAGTCGAAGATGAGGGGCGTGCCCAGTTCGGTGAACGACCAGATGAGGACGATCGTGCCCCCCGCGAAGAGTCCCGGGCGGATCAGCGGGAGCGTGACGGTGAAGAACCGGCGGAGCCGCCCCGCGCCCAGGTTCTCGGCGCTCTCGCTCAGGGCCGGGTCGAGGTTCGCGAGCGCCGCGACCGCGTTGAGATAGATGATCGGGTAGAGGTGCAGGGCCTGCACGATGACCACGCCCCAGAACCGCCCCTGCCCCAGGACATCAAAGTCGGTGCCCAAGAGCGTGTTGAGCGTGCCCTCGCGCCCCATGAGCGCCTTCATCCCGATCGCGCCGACGAACGGGGGCAGGATGAGGGGGACGAGGATCGCCGCGTTCAGGATCTTCTTCCCGGGGAAGGAATGCCGCGCGGAGAGCACCGCCAGGGGCACCGCGAGGATCGCGGACAGGATCGTGGTCGCGACCGCGATCTTGCCGCCGTTGATCAGACCCTCCGCGGTGGTCGGGTCCTCGAACACCAGTCGCAGGTGCGCCAGCGTGAAGCCCGAGAGCGTGGCGGGGTCCTCCGCGAACCCGCCCCGCACCGTCAGCCAGATGGGGTAGAGCAGGAAGACGCCCAGCACCGCCAGCAGCAGGGCGAGCAGGGCGTGTTCGGACAGGATGCGTGCGAGCCTGGCAGACATGGGCCCCGAGTCTAGAGCCTCCCCGTCCGCGGCGAGCCCCCGAGCCCCCGAACCCCCGGACCCCCGGACCCCCGGACCCCCGGTGCCCCGACCCGCCCAAAGGGCGCGTCGGGCCTCAGGGCGCAGGACGGACCACAGGTAACGACCGACCCGAAGCGCCACTCCGCCACTCCCCCCCTACCGCCCGACACGCACCAACACCACCCCCGCCTCGCGCCAACCCATCACCACCCGCCCCACACCCTCCGCCCACGCCAGCACCCCCTCCGCCGTCACCCCCTCATCGATATACCCACTCCCCCGTAGCCGCTCGATCTCCGGCAGGCTCACCAGGACATGCGTGACCCCCATCTCGCGCACCCGCTCCGTCCATGCCGCCCCCGGCCCCCCGGGCAACAACCGCGCCTGGTCCCACGCCGACGCCCACACCACGCGCCGTTGGTAATACGCCGGCGTCGCGCCGCCGACCAGCAGCACGACCGCATCGTCGCGCAGCTCGTTGTTGATGAACGCGGTCGGGCTCACGGCGCGGAGCTCGGGCGTGTACGGTCGCCCGATCAGCACCCCGGGACCCGGGGCCAGCAGCTCATTGGGCCGCCCCCCGCGCTCACCCGCAAACCGCACCACCAGCCACCCCGCCTGCACCGCCACCACACAACCCACCACGACCCCGCACACACCCAGCCCCCGCACCCCGCCCTCCGCGCCCACCCCCCGGACGCCTGACCTTCGCTTCGCGAAGATCAGGGTCACGCCCACACCCCCCACAACACACCCCACCGGCGCCAGCGGAACCAAAAACCGGCTCTGAATATGCGTCAGCGCCAACCACCCCACCAGCGACACCAACACCGAAACCCCCAGCACCACCCCTATCCCCCGCGACCTCTTCCTCACCAGCATCACAACCCACCCGATCACCGCGACCAACCACAGCACCCCCCACTGCCCGTTCGTCACGCCCCGCCAGCGCTCGACCTCGGGCGCACCCGCGTCCGCGAAGGGGCTCGACCACAACCCCAGGCGGAGGCGCTCGCCCAGATCCCCTTCCGGCGCGTGGGCGAGCGTCCAGCGCTGCGACTGGTCCTCGCTCCAGTGCCCGCGCCCGAGCGTCTCCGTGAGAAGGGGAAACACCGGGTTCCCACCGGAAGCGATCCCCGTCCGCAGCAGCCAGGGCAGGAGCATGATCGCCCCCACGACCGCAGCGGCCATCAGCACCCACACGACACCCCGCACCCCACCCCGGCGAGATGCCATCCACGCCGCGACGAGCCCGGCACCAGGAGCCGCGAGCACGATCGCGGTGGGCTTCGCGAGGCACGCGACACCCACGAGCGCCCCGACGAGCGCGCCGCGCCACAGGGCGGGCAACCGGGGCTCGAGCGCCACCACCAGCGCTCCCGCTGCGAACATCGCCGCCGCAGCGTCGTTGTACGCGAGCGACCCCGCGACCACGACCCAGGGCGTCGCAGCGCACAACCCCGCAGCGACTGGAGCCCCGGCGCGCCCGCGCGAGCCGGGCGTGCGGAGGGCGCGGGACATCGCGCGGGCGCCCGCAGCGACCATCCAGACACAGGCGACGGCGCTCCACGCGTGCGCGTGCTGCATCAGCACCAGCCGCCAGCCACCCCCTTCGAGGAGCGGGTTGACGCTGCTCGCGGGGGCGCCCGTGAGGGCGCCGATCCAGGCGAAGGCCGATTCGACAAGACTGGGCAGGTACGAATACGCCGAATGCTCGAGGGGCCGGACGTGCCCCCGAGCGATCCACTCGCTGGCGAGGGGGAGGTGATAGCTGAGCGCGTCGTACCCCCCGAACTCGCTGGCCCAGAGCGCCCCGGGTGGGCTGCTGGAGGCGACGAACAGGACCACCCAGCCCGGCACCGCCGCCCAAGCCCATGCCGGCGGAGCACTTAAGGTTCGCTTGGCACGCATGACCCGCCAGGCAAACAGCCCGACCCCGGGCAGCACCGTCGCCCACGCCATGATCGTGTGCACCATCCCCATCGAGCCCAGCGCGAGCCAGGCGACGAAGAGCGCCCCCAGCCCGACCGCGAGGGAAAGAGCCGCCCGCTCCCGCACCCGCCTCAGCCTCGCGAGCAAAAGCCCCCCGTAGCCCATCGCGCTGCACGCGAGGACGCCCGCGACCAGCCCGCCCCTCAGGAACCCATCGACGACCGCAGCGCCCCCCCCCACCGGGTCGGCCCCCCCGAGGGAAGCGACGACGCCCGCGCCTGCCAGCGAAGCTGCTGCGAACACGAGCCAGGAGCGTCCGGGGGTCATCCCGCGAGTGTAAGTCCCCGGGCCCCTACGCTTTCAGCGATGAAGCTCCAGCCCCCGACCGGTGACGCCGACCACACGTCCAGCCTCGGCGACCTCGCCCTCTCGATCGAGGAGCCCCTGTGCGCGGTCTTCCGGCGCAAGCTCAAGGCGGAGAACCAGAAGTACACGCCCGAGCGGGCCCACATCCTCAACACGATCATCGAGCACGATGGCCTGTTCGAGGCCGAAGCGATCCTGGAGCGGGTGCGGGCCGGCGGCTTCCGCGTGTCGAAGGCGACGATCTACCGGACGCTGAAGCTGCTCGAAGAAGCGGGCATCATCCAGCAGGTCCCCTTCGACCGCGAGCAGAGCCACTACCAGCTCGCCTACGGCAAACGCCCCGACACGATCATCGTGAACGTCGACACGGGCGACGTAGAGGCGATCGAGGTGCCCGAACTGATCGCCCTGCGGGACCGCATCTGCCGGGAACGCGGGCTCACGCCCGAAGGCCACCGCCTGCAGATCTTCGTCCGGTCGGGGTGAAGGCCGGCCCCGATCTGCGGACACG
>DAIQNV010000063.1:0-18138 GCA_036788215.1 Phycisphaerales bacterium
GCCGGCGAGGCCCAGGAGGCCGGCGGCGCCGGGGGCGGGGATGAAGATGCCGGGGTTGCCGACATCGCCATCGACCGAGACATACGAGCCGAAGCTGTCACCGACGCTGGAGAGGACCCAGAGGCTCGGGTCGTTGGCGCCGAGGGCGCCGGCGAGCGGGTTGCCGCTCCGCTCCTGGGTGCGGATGGTGCCGGGGAAGTCGCCGTCGCCGTAGGTCAGGCGGTCGACGAGGTTGCCGGCGGCGTCGAAGAGGTTGATCTCGTCGTTGCGGCCGAGGTTGTTGGTGTAGCCGTCGATGATCTTGACGCTCGAAGCGAGGCTCCACGAGGTGCGGAACTGGTCGGCGTCGCCCTCGGTGATGAGGACGGTCTCGCCGGCGGCGACGATGCCGAAGGCGCTGAGGTCGAGGACGCCGGCGGTGCGGCTGTCGTCGTCGTAGCTCCAGCCGGCGAAGTCGACGGCGGTGGAGCCCAGGTTGGTGAACTCGACGAACTCGGGGCCTTCGCCCGAGTACATCCACTCGGTGATGCGAACCTGGGCGTGGGCCGCGGAAACGACGCTCGTGGCCGCGATGGCCACCATCAGGGTCTTGGTCATGTCGGATACTCCCTCTCGGGCGATGGGCGGTTCGGCCCATCGCTTCCATGTGCTCGAGCCACTCTGGCTCCCTCGGCAGGACCTTAACCGGGCGATGCTTCGGGTGGTCCTCTTCCGCTCGCTAATGTTCTGCTAAGGGCTTCTGCATCCGCGGGTGGGCGGCCCTTGCGGAGCTACCGTCAAGGCTCGCCGGGGTAAGGTGTTGGAGCATTTTTTGCACACGGGTCCGAGGGTGGTGTTGATGTCGATCATGCGCAGTGTCGGTCGTGGCCGCGGTGGGTTCACGCTCATCGAGCTTCTGGTGGTCATCTCGATCATCGCGCTCCTGATCGGGATCCTGATCCCGAGCCTGGGTGCGGCGCGGGACACGGCGCGGCGTGTGGCGTGCGCGTCGAACCTGCGTCAGTTCGGGATCGCGTTCGTCACCTACTCTGCTGACAACGACGGGTGGTACACCTCGGGCTCGGCGGACAACCGTCGTCGCTGGCACACGGGGGGGAACACGCCGGGCTACCTGCCGGACAACGCGAGCATCGAGACGATCGGCTGGATGGCGGACGCGATCAACGGCGGGTACATGACGCCGGGCAACCTGCTCTGCCCGACCTCGCCCGCGCGGTATCACCAGAACCTGAACATGCGTCGGTTGAACGACGGCGCGTTCCGTCCTTACAGCGAAGAAGAGCGCGACGACCTGATCGGTCGGGGTTTCAACAGCAACTACACGCAGTCGTGGTTCATGGCGTTCACGGAGCACCGGGACCGCAACAGCGTGTTCGGCGCCCTGGGGCAGCTCGCGGGCTCGACGCTGGGGCCCCTGCGCGACCGCTCGCTCGGGGCGGTCTCCCCGACGATCGTTCCGCTCTTCGCCGACACGAAGGTCGACGCGTACGACATTGGCTCGGGCGACTTCAACGACTTTGTCACCTACCAGGGCACGACCTACCCCTCTGCGAAGAGCCTGACCGACGGGTACACGCAGCGGATCGGCACGACCTGGGCCTACCAGGACTACTCGGACTTCGGCGCGGCGCACGGCAAGGCGGCCTTCACGACGAAGGGCGGTGCCGGGCACGACAAGGCCTACGCCAACTTTCTCTTCGCGGACGGGCATGTTGAGGCCTTCCGCGCCGAGAACGATGACCGGTCCTTCGCGGTGAAGCCTCACCCGACCGAAGAGAACCGCTTCGTTTACCCCGGCATCCCCGAGGGCAAGATCTTCGGCGGGCGCCTGACCGACGGGAAGTTCCGTTGATTGACCCGGGCCCCCCTGGCCCGTTCAAGAGAGTGAATTACGCACGCATCCTGGGAGGGATCACCACAATGAAGTCTGCTGTTTCCGCCGCTGTTATTGCCATGCTCGCCGGGACCGCCACGGGGCAGGTCGTGATCAACGAGGTCTACGAGAACCCGCCCGGGGCCGCTGCCGGCAACGACAGCGTGCTCGAGTACATCGAGTTCTTCGGCGAGCCCGGGATGGACCTGACCGGCTACGCGATCGCGCAGTTCAAGGGCGGCGAGGACACGAACGGGGACAACATCCCGGAGGTGCTTCCCGAGATCGACGAGGCGTTCACGCTCGACGGGCTGAGCCTGGACAGCCGCGGGTACCTGGTGCTGTACAACGGGACGCCCAGCAACTCGCTGGTGCCCCTGTTCCTGCCGCCGGGCGCCGCTTCGGCGAGTTTCTTCGACCAGCACATCCCCGCGCCGGACACCAACGGCAACCTGAACAACGACGGTTCGTCGACCTACCTGCTGATCCGCGCCCGCCCGGGCCACAGCATCGCGAACGGGGTGAGCGTCTACGGGCCGGGGTACAACATGCGGAAGGAGACGAACCCGGACGTCGACTACGACGGGAAGATCGACTTCGGGAACGAGGGGCCGGGCTCGCTGGCGGTGCAGCCCCTGCAGATCATCGACGAGATCGCGTGGTCGCACCGCGGTGGCAAGGAGTATGTCTCGAGCTCGCAGTTCGAGATCTCGGACACCCCGGGCTTCAACCCCGACGCGATCTCTCGGGTGAACTACTTCGGGCAGAACCCGATGCTGGGCTTCCGCGTGAACAGCGCGGGTGACATCGTGCCGACCCGGATCGCGGACGAGGAGTTCGTCTACGGCGATATCGCGACCACCTTCGACTACAACCCCGCGCGGTCGGGCGCCCCGACCGACCCGAACGGGGATGGCTTCCAGGACCTGTCGGTCGCGGGCTTCGCCCTGACGCCGGGCGACGCGAACACGGGGGGCAACTTCACGCAGTTCCGGTTCACGCGGGGCGACTTCAACTTCGATGGCGTCGTGAACAGCGCCGACGGCTCCCTGATCGCGTCGAGCCTGGGCGAGGACCTCGATGTCACCGCGCCCTGCGTGGATGACGACGGGAACGCCATCATCGTCAACGGGGCGCAGCCCGACTGCTTCGTCTACCAGGGGCGGGGTGCGAACGCCCTGCTCGCGATGATGAACATGGACAAGAACGACGCGATCGGCGGGGGCAACGCCGACTTCGTGACGCAGGCCGACATCGACGCCTGGAACGACGAGTTCGCGGGTGGCTGCAACCCCGCCGACCTTGCGGCGCCGCTGGGGCAGCTGACCTTCGCGGACATCTCGGCGTTCCTGGTCGCGTTCTCGACGCAGGACCCGGCGGCGGACCTCTCGGCGCCCATCGGGCAGTTCACCTTCGCGGATATCTCGGCGTTCCTCGGAGCGTTCAGCGCCGGCTGTCCGTGAGGGGTCTTGGGAGACCGCCCGTGTTTGCGAAGAAGTAAACAAGGGCGGCATTTTCTCGCTGCTTTTGGCCTGCCTTCCTGTAATCTCCGCCAGCGAGCCCTAGTGATCTCGTGGGAGACCGCATTCTGCTTGGGGGTTGATAGTGGCGAACATTATGAGTTTGGGCGCTTTGGCGCTCGCCGTGACGGCCGCGTTTGCGGGTGCTGCTGAGGTTCCCGTTCTGACGCGGGCTCAGGCCGACGCGATCCTTGCGAGCGCGCGGGTGGTCGGCGTGCGGGACAAGCCCGAGCTCATCCTCGACATCCCGCTGACCGCCGACGCCCCCCCGGGCGTCCTCGGCATCGAGATGGTCTACAAGGGCATCTGCGGCCCCGACGGCGCCGTCGCGACCATCGACCAACTGCTTGACCACGCCGAGCGCGATCTTGCCCGCGCCGTGAACCCGAATCTTGGGCGCGCCCAGGTCATTGAATCGATGGGGGAGTCGCCCACATTCAATGTGCAGTACGAGATCACCGATGCGACCTTTGTGGCCTTTTTCCTTCCACGGGTGCGGCAGGCGGCCGAGATCGTTTCCGGACAGCTCGACAACCGCGTCAACATTTCGGTCACCATGTCGCTCGCGGCCCTCGACCCGGGCATTCTCGGCAGCGCCGGTTCGCGTCGGTACCGCCTTCCTTGGGAGTCGTATGTCGAGGGCCTCCGCGCCCAGTCGGTCCGCGAGGGGGGCGGCATCGCCACGGACTTCCCGCTGAACTCCGTCCCGGCCAACTTCTCCAATGGCTTGGCGAATGTCACGGAGGTCACCGTCACCGAAGCCCAGTACCGCGCCATCTTCGGCGACACCGTCCGCCCGCAAGAATTCTTCAACCCGGCGGTCAATATCCGTCTCGCCACGGGCTTCGCCTGGCACTTCTTCGACCCGTGCTCCATCCCCCCGCCCAATAACGTGACCAGCCTGACCGATGTCGTGGTCCACGAGTTCATCCACCCCCTCGGCTTCGTCAGCAACATCAGCGGACCAAACGACGGCGGCTTCACCTCGTTCGTCGACAACAACCCCGACAACCGCCTCCAGGGCCTCGACCTCGCCCGCTTCCGCCGCCAGATCTTCCCGGGCTTCCCCACGATCCTCCCGCCGCTCACCGTCGCGCAGTTCACCACCGCCGCGCGCAACGGCGAGGGCAACGCCTTTTTCCCCAACGAGCATGTCTACACCAACCCACGCCGAGGCCTCAGCATCCCCCTCGAGTCTGGCGATAACCAGCAGCCCTCCCACCTCGGCGGCGGACAGGGCATCATGGACCCCACGATCGGTTCCGGCGAGACCAATTGCCCCTTCTACCTGTTTAACCCCGACCGCGATATTCTGGACGACCTTGGCTGGCGGCCTATCTTCTTGAACGGTGCCGCCGATTGCAACGGCAATGGCGTACAGGACAACATCGACATCGCGAACGGCACGCCCGACTTCGATGGCGACGGAATCCCCGACTTCCCGAACTCCTGCGAAGTGTTCGCCTCAGGCGACATCAACGCGCCGAACGCGCCGCAGGGCGTGCTGCGGACGATCTACGAAGCGCCCGGGTTCACCGGCTTTGGCACCTTCAACCCCGACACGGCCACCGTCGTTCGCGATGAACTCCGCTCAGTGTTCTTCTCGAGTCTCAACCTTGGCTCGGCTGCGCCGCGCGTCGTGCGCTACCGCGCCAAGTTCCTCGTGCCCGCCTACGACGACACCGCCTTCCGCGTCGCCCGCCCCGACGATGCCGTCCTCCGTGTCAACAACTCCGTTCTCCTGAACAGCACGCAAGGCGGGGCGTTCGGAACGGACAGCGCCTTTGTCTCCACGCGGCCCGCGGAGCAGTCGTTCATCCAACTCGACTCCGGCTGGTTCGACATCGAGCTCTTCACCTTCCAGACCGGCGCCACCATCACCGGCGACCTGATCTACCAGAACCGGGTCAACGGCGACGCCTGGACCACCATCCCCACCGCCAACCTCCGCGCCACCCTCTTCGAAGACTGCAACAACAACGGCATCAACGACGACAACGACCCCGACGCCCTCAACGACTGCCGCGACTGCAACAACGACGGCATCCCCGACGCCAACCAGAACGTCTTCGAGACCGTCACCGGCCTCGGCACGTTCACCACGCCCACCGGCACCTACGACTTCGAGGGCAGCACCGACTTCGCCAACACCACTTTCGACACCGAGATCGCCCTCTACAACGCCGACACCGGCGCCCTGATCGCGAACGACGACGACGGCGGAACGGGCACCACCAGCCGGCTCCTTGTCCCCCTCGGCCCGGGCAACTACGCCCTCGTTGTCACCGGCTTCAACGCCGTCTTCAGCAGCGACTTCGGGGTCACCTTCCCAAGCTGCCCCGCCGCCGGGACCTACAGCGCCCGCGTCGGAGACGTGGTCGTCACCGGCTCCGTCCAGTCCGGCTTCGCCGACCGGTACGACTTCTCCGTCGCCGAAAGCGACTGCGACAACGACGGCGTCCCCGACTCCCAGGAACTCGACTGCGACGCCGACGGCATCCCCGACGACTGCCAGAAGCCCCAGCTCGCCGACTTCTCCGACAACGACTTCGACGTCATCGCCAACGAGAACGACACCATCACCTTCGACACCTTCGGCTCAGACTTCGACACCGAGATCGCGGTCTACACCCGCGACGGCGACTTCGTCACCTTCAACGACGATGCCAACGGGACGTTCCAGAGCGAGATTTCAACCACCTTCGCCCCGGGCGAGTACCTCCTCGTCCTCGCCGGCTTCGATACCGCCTTCTTCGCCAGCGATTTCCTGATCATCCCCAACGCCGGGAGTCCGCGATCCTGCTCCGCCTCCGGAGAGATCTTCGTCAACTTCAGCGTCAACGGGACTTCCATCGGGGTCAACAACGGCGACTTCCCGAGCGGGCGGCTCGTCGCGCTCCCGTTTGCGATTGAGCCCGCCTCAACCGGCTGCAACCCCGCCGACCTTGCGGCGCCGCTGGGGCAGCTGACCTTCGCGGACATCTCGGCGTTCCTGGTCGCGTTCTCGACGCAGGACCCGGCGGCGGACCTCTCGGCGCCCATCGGGCAGTTCACCTTCGCGGATATCTCGGCGTTCCTCGGAGCGTTCAGCGCCGGCTGCCCGTAAGTCGGCTCCCGGGCCGCGGCCCGGGGAAGCCCGGGTTAGGTCGGGGCGAATCTCCGAACAGAACGCAAGGGCCTTCCGCCGGCACAGCGCCGGGGGGAGGCCCTTTGTCCTTGCGGACGGGGCCCACCCAAGTCCGTCGGTCGGCCAGGGTCAAAGCCTGTTTGGATACCCATGTGAATCCGGGGGGGCCACTCCCCTTGTATCAGCCCCTTTCCCGCTCGAAGTGCTTAAGAAACCGACAGTTCCCCTGTGCCACCCACCCCCTCTCGGGTACCTTTGTCCCATGCACAGAAGAGAAACCCCCAGCGGCTCCACCGTTCGCGCGCTCGTCGCGCCCATCGTTCTCGGGCTCCTGGCCGCCTCCGGCAACGCCCAGGTCGTCGAGCAGAACCTCCTCCCCGCCACCGAGGCCCGGGGCGTCGTGCTGCGGGAGGGCTTCGAGCCCGTCCGGTTCTATGCGGACGGGCGCGAGGACCTGCTGCCCGCGCGGGAGATGTTCCGGCCGATGTGCGGGTCCGACCTGTCGCAGGTCGACGATGCGCAGCTGGCGGCGATGGCGGAGCTGCACCGCCAGCTGCACGCGGAGCTGCTCGACAAGCCGGTCGACCAGGCGACGACCGAGTCGGCGGGGATCGACATCCGGTTCGTGCTTTCGAGCAATGTGCCGCCCCAGGCGGTCCAGTCGTTCGCCCTGGCGGAGGCGTACCTCGAGTCGCTGTTCTCCGACCCGATCGAGATCCGCATCACGGTCGCCTTCGGGAACCTCGGTTCGGGCGTGATCGGGGGCACGAGTTCCACGAGCCTGAACACGACCTACGCGGACACGCGGGCGGGCCTCATCAACGGGATGGACTCGGACGACACGCTGCAGCCCTTCATGCCCACGGGCTCGACGATCCCGGTGCGCTACAACGCGTCGTCGACCGCGATCACGAACGAGAACCGCGTGTTCCTGAATGTCGCGAACTTCAACGCCACGGTGGGCACCGCGGGCACGAACTCCGCGTCGATGACCTACAACACAAACTTTTCGTTCGACTTCGACCCGAGGGACGGGATCACGGGTAGCCAGATCTCGCTCGTCGATGTGATCATCCACGAGACCGGGCACGCCATGGGCTTCACCAGCGGCATCGACTTCCGGACCAACGACATCGAGGCGATCGATCTCGTGCGTTTCCAGCGGACCGACGGCGCGAACAACTACAACCCCGACACGCTGGCGCAGTTCCAGACGACGCCCCGCACGGTTGACTTCAACAACCCCAACGACGATCACAACTTCGACTTCATCGTTCGGGAGTGGCGGGCCTCGGACGGCAGCCCCTGGCAGGCCTCGCACTTCCGCGAGCAGTCCAACAACATCGGGATCATGGACCCGGCCTTCAGCGGGGGCCAGACCTTCGTCAACCGCCAGCCCTTCGGATACTTCTCGCAGGCGGACATCGACATGTTCGACTTCATCGGGTACGACTACCCGCCCTGCGACGCACCGTTCATCTTCTCGTCCCCCTCGTCCGTCGAGGCGTGCGAGGGCCGGGTTGTGCAGTTGAGCGTCGGCTCGCTGAACGCGGGCTCTTTCCAGTGGAACCGCAACGGGCAGCCGATCTCGAACGGCGCCGACTTCTCCGGCGTGAACACGGACACGCTCACCATCAACGCGGTCAGCGCGGGCACCGTGGGCAACTACAGCGTCACGCTCGACGTGGCGGGCGGGGGGTGCCCCGTCACCTCCGACGCCGCCACGGTGTCGTCCGTGCCGCCTCCCCCGCTCTTCGGGCAGCCCCAGGACGCGACGGTCTGCCCGGGCGAGCCCGTGAGCTTCACCTCCGGGATCGACTTTGGCAACGCGGGCGCCGACTACCAGTGGTACGAGAACGGGCTCCCCCTGAGCAACGGCAACGGCATCTCCGGTGCCCAGACCTTCACCCTTACCATCGCCTCCGCGGGGCCCAACCTCGACGGCAACCGCTACAGCTACGAGCTCATCGATGAGCTGACCGGCTGCAGCAGCTTCTCGGAGAACGCGACGCTCACGGTCAACCAGCCCGCGTTCTTCAACCAGCAGCCCTCGAACACCAATGTCGACGAGGGACAGACGGCGCAGTTCCAGGTCGGCCTCTCCGCTTCGGCCTCGATCCAGTGGCAGAAGAACGGTCAGGACCTGGTGAACGGCGGGAACGTCTCGGGCGCGACCAGCACCATCCTCTTCATCTCCAACGCCACCGAAGCCGACGAGGGCACCTACCGCGCCGTCGCCACTGCGAACGGGTGCGAGACCGTCTCGACCGCTGCGACGCTGACGGTGAACCCCGCGCCATCGGGCTGCAACCCGGCGGACCTCGCGGCGCCCTTCGGGCAGCTCACCTTCGCGGATATCTCGGCGTTCCTCGCCGCCTTCTCGGGCCAGCAGCCGGCGGCCGACCTCGCCGCCCCGTTCGGGCAGTACACCTTCGCGGACATCTCCGCGTTCCTCGCGGCCTTCTCCGGCGGCTGCCCCTAAGGGGCGACCCGGGCATCCCGAGCACCTCAATGGCCGCCTCCTCCGGGGGGCGGCCTTTCTTTGCGCCCCGCCCGTTCCCGGATTTGTCCTTGCCCGCCCGGGGCCCGCGCCCGATACTGAAGGCCTCGCGGGGCTGGAGCAGGAGAACACCATGCGTGACCGTCTCGCCATCGGCGCCCTGATCGCCGTGTCCGGAGTTGCGGGGCTGCACAACCTGGCGACCGCCCAGGTCGAGCTCGCCACCGAGCCCTTCATCACGGGGCTGATCAGCCCGGTTTACATGGCGCAGGCCCCGGGGCAGGACCGGTACTTCTGGGTCGTTGAGCAGCGGGTCAGCACCGCCAATGGGCCCCGGGGCCAGCTCCGGGTCTACGACAGCCAGGCGGGCCAGCTCCTGCCCACGCCCGCACTGCAGATCCCCGTCTCCACCGGGAGCGAGCAGGGCCTGCTGGGCCTCGCCTTCCACCCCGACTTCCAGAACAACGGCCGGCTTTACATCAACTACACCCAGCCCAACGGCGCGACCCGCATCGTCGAGTACACCGCCTCGGGCGCCGACCGGACGACGATCGATCCCGCGACCGCGCGGTCGATCCTCTCGATCGCGCAGCCCTTCGCGAACCACAACGCGGGGTGGATCGGCTTCAGCCCGATCGACGGGTATCTCTACATCCCGACGGGCGACGGGGGCTCGGGCGGGGACCCGGGCAACCGGGCCCAGGACATCACCAACCAACTCCTGGGCAAGGTGCTCCGCATCGATGTCGATGGCGACGACTTCCCCGCGGACGCCAACCGCAACTACGCCATCCCCCAGGACAACCCCTTCGTCGGGGTGACTGGCGACGACGAGATCTGGTCCTACGGGCTGCGCAACCCGTTCCGCGCCTCCTTCGACCGCGAGACGGGCGACTTTTGGATCGGCGATGTCGGCCAGGGGAACATCGAGGAGGTCAGCTACCAGCCCGCCTCCTCCGCCGGGGGGGAGAACTATGGCTGGCGGTGCTACGAGGGGAACCAGCCCTTCAACACCAGCAACTGCCCGCCCGCCAGCGAATTGACCTTCCCCATCCACCAGTACACCCACTTCGGCCCGGGGCAGCCCTTCCGCTGCTCGATCACCGGGGGCGTCGTCTACCGGGGATGCAGCCTCTACCAGCACACGGGCTGGTACTTCTTCGCCGACTACTGCTCCAACGAGGTCTTCCGCCTCTCGATCGACGACGGGGTGACCCAGGAGGTCGTCAACATCACCGGCGAACTGGGCAACTACGGGGGCAACCCCGTCGCCTTCGCGCAGGACAACGAGGGCGAGATCTACATCGTCTCCCTCAACGGCACGATCTCGAGGATTGTCCCCGCCCCCTCGGTCAACCCCTGCCTCGACAACTGCGTCGTCCCGTGCAACCCCGTCCTGGGGTTCGCGGAGCCCTGCGACCAGGCGACCTTCTCCGACATCACCGCGTTCCTCGCCGCCTTCGGCAACCAGGACCCCATCGCCGACTTCGAGCCCCCCTTCGGCGAGTTCACCTTCACCGATGTCCTGCGCTTCCTGACGCTCTTCAACGCCGGCTGCCCCTGAGCGGCACGCTCATCACGAACCACGCGAGCCGCCCCACATCGGGGCGGCTTGTCTCTTTCAGCCCGCGCACCCGTCGCCCGTTTGCCAAAGACAAAGGGCGGCCTGCCAACCGGCAAGCCGCCCGCTTCGTCTCTTCGTCTCTTGATCTCTTCGTCTCTTCCCGATCACGCGACCTGCAGAACCTCCATCGCCTTCTTGACGATGTCCTCCGCGGTCAGGCCGCACATCTGCAGCATCTCTTCCGCGGTGCGGGCGCTCTTGGGGATGCGCTTGACGTACATCTGCTCGAGGGTGAAGGCGTCTCCGCTGCCGACGAGGGCGTCGGCGATCGCCGACCCGAGGCCGCCGCCGTAGTTGTCCTCGATGCTGATGGCGTACCCGCCGTTCTGGGCGATCAGGTCCAGGAGCTTGTCGTCATCGAAGGGGATGGAGTACATGTCGACGAGCGTCGCGCTGACGCCCGCCTTGTCGAGCAGCTCGAGCGCCTCGTTCGCGACGTGCACCATGTAGCCCGCGGCGCACAGCACGATGTCCCGGCCCTTCTGCAGCACCTCGAACCCGCCCAGGTTGAACACCTGGTCGTCGGAGTAGAGGAACTCCGTCTCCGCGCGGAGCGTCCGCATGTAGCACATGCCCTCGTACTCCGCCATCACGCCGGTGAGGGCGTAGGCGGCGTACGCGTCGGCGGGCTGCAGGATGTAGCACCCCGGGTTCCCGCGATGGTCCGTGGCGGTCGACAGGCTGCGGAACCAGGCGACATCCGGCAGGCTCATCTGGCTGGGCCCGTCCGCTGCGAGGGTGATGCCGGCATGGCTGCCCACCAGCTTCAGCCCCACGCCCGAGTTCATCGCCATCTCGATCTGGTCGTAGGCACGCGTGAAGAACTTCGCGAAGGTCGAGCAGAAGGGGATCTTCCCGCCCGCCGACATGCCCGCCGCCACGGAGATCATGTTCTGCTCCGCGATCTTGCACTCGACGAAGCGGGACCCGAGCTCCGCGTCCTTCGCGAACATCTCGGCAAAGGTCGAGTTGCTCACGTCGGCGTCGAGCGAGACGACGTCCTTGCAGGTCCGGCCCAGGGCCCGCAGGGCGATGCCGTAGGCGCGCCGGGTCGCGAGCTTGCCGGAGTGGATGATGCTCTCCATGTCGAGCGACTTCATGAACACGCTCATCGGGGGCAACTCCACCATCGGCGCCTCGCGGGCCGACGCTTCCGTCGGGGGCTGGATGGTGAACTGGTCGCCCGTCCCAAGGGCGGTCGTCAATTCCATCTGGCGCTCGTTCAGCTCGGTGATGACGCGCTCGAGGGCCTCGCCCGCGGGGGGCTTGCCGTGCCAGCCCCCGCCCTGGATGCTCGGGGCGCCCCAACCCTTCACCGTCCGCGCGACGACCGCCATGGGCTTCGCGTCGCCTTCCTGCTCCGCCCGGGCGGCGAAGGCGTCGAACGCGCCCTTGATCTGGTCGGGCGCGTGCCCGTCGATCGAGACCACCTCGTAGCCGATCGCCTCGAGCCGGCGGGCCAGGCCCTCCGGGCTCTGCTGCGGGCTGACGCGACCGGCCTGCCCGTACTCGTTGCAGTTGAAGATCGGCAGCACGTTGGTCAGCTTGTGGTCGACAATGAAGTCAAGCGCCTCGGCGACCTGGCCCTCGCGGGCCTCGCCGTCGCCGATGATGCAGTAGATCCGCCGGTCGTTGTCATCCAGGCGGGCCGCCTTGGCGAGCCCCGCCGCCACGCTCAGGCCCTGCCCGAGGCTCCCGGTCGCGGCGTCGAAGAGCGGGAAGCCCTCCATCGGGTTGGGGTGACCGTCGAGGACGCTGTCCCAGGCCCGCAGGCCCTTGAGGTCGTCCTGTGTCAGGCGGCGACGCTCCTCGCCGGGCCGGCCCACCTGCACGCCCAGGCGGGCAGCCGCCGCGTAGATCACGGGGACCGCGTGGCCCTCGCTGAGCACCAGGCGGTCGCTCGTCGGGTACTCGGGGTACTCGGGGCTCCACCGCATGGAGTGGAACATGAGCACCGTGACGATGTGACCCAGGCTCAGGGCGCTGGTGGTGTGTCCGCTCCCCGCTGCGGCGCACATCTCCGCGCTCAGCCGGTCCAGGTCGATCGCTTGCGCATGAACGGCGGCCTCGAAGCTCATGGGGTCGGCTCCTTTCACGCCCGAAGGGGTCCTCCAGCCGCCGCTCTGCGCGGCCAGCCGAAGCCAACACCCGCCGAACGCGGCCGACCCGATCGGGCGGTCGCTTGTCTTCACCACCGCAGGGCCGCCGACAACCCGCCGACACCCCCCGCGTGGAAACAGAGAGTATCCCGCCAACCCCCCACATTCGCAACCCACGCCCATCCTTCGGGCGATCGGGGTAGGTCGCCAGCCGGTGTGCCGACCCGCGCAGCGGGCGCGTCGGGCCGGAGCATCGACGACCCATAGACCTGCCCACCCCGCTGGCCACCCAGCTGGCCACCCAGCTGGCCACCCACCCGCCAGCCGACCCCCACCCCCCGTTTGGCCCTTTGGCCCTTTCCCATTTGGCCCTTTGCTCCGCCCCCCACCCCCACTCCCTTGCGGTACACTTGCCCCGCACCTACGAAGTATCCGAACCCCCGCCCCAAGATGGGGCGAGCCCGGGACTTGGACCCCACGATCACCCGCGACTCCCCAGGGGGAGCCGCACCACCGGAGCAGGACCCGCCATGAAGGTCATTTGCGACCGCGGCGCGCTCGCCGAAGCCATCGGACTCGTCTCGTCCGTCGTCGCCGCGAGGACCCCGCGCCCGCAGCTCCGCTGCGTCAAGCTGACCGCGGAGACGATCGGCAAGTCCGGGCGGCTGACCCTGGCCGCGACCGACGCGGAGATCTCGATCGAGCTGAGGCTGGAGATGGTCTCCGTCGAGCGGGACGGGACGGCGCTGGTGCCGGCGGACAAGCTCTCGCAGATCGTCCGCAACCAGGACACCGACCCGACGCTCACGATCGAGGCGGAGGGCGACATCACGCATGTGAAGGGCGTCGACGCTCACTACCAGCTCCGGGGCTTCCCGGCGGACGAGTTCCCCGACATCCCGGGCCCGGAAGAGGCGGCCAAGTCCAAGGGTGGCTTCACCCACCGCGCCGGGGAGATCGACGAACTCATCCGCAGGACGGTCTTCGCGACCGCTCGGGAGAACTCGCGCTACGCCATCAACGGCGTCCTTATCCGTCGTGATGGCAAGCAGTTGGAGTTTGTTGCGACCGATGGCCGCCGCCTCGCACTCGCCAAGGCCACCCTCGACGACGCGGACGGGGAGCAGGTCTCGGTGATCGCTGCGGCCAAGGCGCTGACCATGCTGCAGAGGCTCATCTCCGACGAGGACGAGCCCATCTCGATCTCCGTCTCCGACAACAAGGTCGTCTTCGCGATCGGCCTCGCGGCGGGCGGGCCCTCGGAGGACTGCCGGGCGGTCCTCGCGGCCAACCTCGTCGAGGGCACCTTCCCCCCCTACGACGATGTCATCCCCAAGGACCAGGACATCAAGGTGGGCTTCGACCGCGACGTGCTCGCCTCCGCGGTCCGTCGCGCGGCGCTGCTCACCAACGAGGAATCACGGGGCGTCCGCATGGCCTTTACCGGCGCCGACAAGAAGCTGGAGCTCTCCAGCAGGGTCCCTGAAATGGGCGAGGCCCGCATCGGCGTCGACCTCGCCAGTTTCGACGGCACCGACATCGAGATCGGCTTCAACCCCGCCTTCCTGACGGACGCGCTGAAGGTCATCGACCAGCCCGATGTCGTCTTCGAGCTGAAGGCGCCCAACAAGCCCGGGCTGCTCAAGGCGGGGCCCTCGTTCACCTATGTGGTGATGCCGGTCAACCTGCAGTAGAGCGATCGCCCCGAGGGACGCGTGCACCGGACCCGCGCCTTAGGTGCGCGCGGAGCCGATCGCCCGGCACGCCCCTTGTCCCCCGGATCAGGGTGTTCCAAGATTCAGGCTTCGGCCCAGCGCAGTTCCGGGGCGCTGCGGCGGTGCACGCCTTCGCGCCGGCGGGGCTCGTGCGTCGCGATGCGTCCGGGCAGGTGGCGTGACGGGCCCGGGCCGGGCACCGACGCCAATTCAGCCGCGAGCTCGCGGTCGAGGGAGCCCAGGACTGCGGGCGGGTGGGCGACTGGCTCGTTCAACTGCGCCAGCTCGGTCGCGATGTCCGTGAGCAGGTCGCCCGCGACCATCCGGGACCGGGCCTGGCGGTGGGCGACGGCGCGGTCGATCCGGGCCTCGTCGGCGGGGGCGAGTTCGTCGTCTTTGGCCACAACCTGTTGTGCAGCGATGGTTTGCGCAACGACACCCGCGATGAAGTCCGCGTCGTCGTCCTCGGGTGCTTCGACGCCCAGAGCGGCCCTGAGGTCGAGCGACGCGAGCGACAGGGTCAGGATGGGCAGGAGGATCAGGCCCGTGATGCCCAGGAGCCCGAGGGTGTCGACCGCCTGGATGACATCGGGCCGGACGACGAGGTCGATCAGCCCGAGGCCGCAGACGATTGTGCCCAGGGCCACCGTGCCGACACCGGCGACACAGAGCCCACGAATCCAGGTTCTCGAACGCATCGCCGCTCACCCAGACGCTCCGACGACGGGACGAACCCATCGAGCCGGGGCGTTCAGTTCACTCGTTCCGGGGGTCCGAAACACGCGACCCACCCCCAATCTGTTGGGGGGTGGGCCCACGATAGCACCCAGAGGGGGGATCGGGCAAACGCCCAGTGGTGTCCACGGACTACCCACAACTCCGCAGCCCGAACGGGGTGGGGGTGGTCCCAGCGCGCGAGTCGTTGGTGAGGAAAGACTTATGGAAGGGGCAGAGGGCGGGAGGGGCAAAGGGGCGGAGGGAAAGCCGCGAAAAAGTCTGGCTTCAGGGTGTGTCAGGCCCTGGAGTCCTCGTCGAGGAGGTCGTACTCGCCCCGGGCGTAGGCGTCGGGGTCGTAGTCGTCCGCGAGGTCCTCGTCGTCGTACTCCTCGAAGGCGCCCGCGGCGTTCTGGCCCGCGAGCATGCGGACGATGCGGAGGAGGACGAGCATGATGAACATGCAGCTGAGGGTGGTCCAGATGTAGTTGAAGACGAAGACGGAGGTCTCGCCCCGGGCGGCGCCGATGAGGTGGCCCAGCGCGCACCCCAAGGGGAGGACGACCATGGGCTGGGTTTCGTGTTCGATCAGGAGCTGGTCGAAGAAGCGGAGGATGAGCCCGGCGAGGATCGCGTAGACGACGAGGGCGTAGAGGCCCCCCTCGTAGGCGGCGTTCCCGATGATCCCGGCGGGGTTGGTGACGCCGGTCCGGCCCAGCCGGACGCCGTCGCGCCTTGAGTAGTCGGCCATGTAGGTGCTGAGCGGGTAGGGCTTGCCGCTCCAGATGGCGCGGGGGATGGGGAAGGTGGTGAGGTAGACGACGGTCTGCAGGTGCTTGGTCTCGAAGTCCCCGTCGCGCATGCGTTCGGCGATCCACATCGAGCGGCGGGGGGTGTCCTGCCCGTTGGTGATCTCCGCGAAGCGTTCGGCCCACTGGCGGGGGGTGATGGAGCCGATCCTGGTGAAGGCTTCGAGGTTTCGGGCGGTGGAGAAGACCATGACCGCGAAGATGCCGGCGCCGCCGATCACCGCCATGTAGGCAGCGACGGTGCCGGGCTTGCGGTAGCGCAGGCCCGAGAAATACAGGCTCCAGACGAGCGCCGCGGCGACCGCGATGAGGGGGCGACGCCCGAACTCGTCGTCGCCGATGCCGACGCCCATGGCGATGAAGGCGTTGACGCCCGTGAGCCCGAGAGCGATGGCGGCGAGGGCCGGGTTGAACAGGTTCCGCCCCCAGAGCCACCCGATGGCGCCGGTGGAGATGGCGGCCATGCCGACCCCGGTCATCGAGGTGAGGACGCCGATGAGGGGGACGGGGACATACCGCAGCAGCACCGCGGCGACGGTCGCGAGCAGCGCGAGCGGGAAGAGCACCGCGTCGGGCGGGGGCCTGGGGTTGGCCCGGATGACCTTGGACGCGGAACGGGCGACGACGCCGGACTCGTAGACGCCCCACGCGATGAGGAAGAAGACGGTGGACCAGAGCAGGTGCTGGAGAGCGATCTCCTCGGGGTCGGAGATGCGGTACCAGTCGGTCTTGAGCCAGAGGACGGGCGGGACCGAGGTCACCTGAAAGACGACGAACCCCACGATCGCGAAGTTGCGGGCGGTGAGCAGGTCCCAGCGCCCACGGAGGTACTGGACGAGCATGAGCAGCAGCATGGCTGCGCCCATCCCGTAGCTCCAGAGGACGATGATTGGTTCCATGCTCTTGGTCCGGCGAGGTTTGGCGTTCGGGGGGTCGGATCGGACAGAAACGAGGTGGAGTCTACCCTTGGGGATGGCCCGGGCCCTGCGGAGGGGCGGGGCGGGGGCGTACGGGGTGTGTCATCGGTCGGCGCGGGGGCGAGCGACAGGGCTGGGGGGCAACGGGCAGCTCGCGATGGGCGATGAGGCCTGCGCCGCGGGCATGACCCCTAGCATCGGCCCCATGCCGGACTCCGTCACCCAGACCGCGCTCTCTGGCCCGACCCAGCCCACCCCAGCACCCACCCTGATCACGGGCGTGGCGGGCTTCATCGGCTCGCACCTCGCCCGACGCCTGATCGAGGCGGGAGAAAGGGTCGTGGGGGTCGATAACTTCGACCCGATGTACGGGCTGTACGACGAGTCCATCAAGCGGGCCAACCTCGCCTCGGTCGAGGCCTCGGCGGCGGCCTCCGCGATCGGCCCGGAGGCGTTCCGCTTCGTCGCGGGCGATATCCGCGACGAGCGGGCGATGCTCGGCCTGTACGACCAGTTCGAGCCCGGGGCGACGGTGCACCTGGCGGCGCGGGCGGGGGTGCGCCCCTCGGTGAAGGACCCGGCGGGGTACGTGTCGGTGAATGTCGAGGGGACGGCGCGCCTCCTCGAAGCGGCAACGGTGAAGGGGCCCAAGGCCCCGTTCGTCCTGGCGAGCTCGAGCTCGGTGTACGGGAACTCGGGCGCCGGCGCCTTCCGCGAGGACGAGGTGCTCGACAGGCCCATCAGCCCGTACGCGGCGACGAAGCGGTCGTGTGAACTGATCGCGTACACCTTCCATCACCTCTACGGGCTGCCGGTCGCGTGCTGCCGGCTGTTCACGGTGTACGGGCCCCGGCAGCGCCCTGATCTCGCGATCGCGAAATTCATGCGACTCATCCGCGAGGGCAAGCCCATCCCGGTCTTCGGCGACGGATCGATGGCGCGGGACTACACCTTCGTCGAGGACATCGTGACCGGGCTCATCGCGGCCCGGGACCGGATCGCGGGGCACGGCTACCGGATCTGGAACATCGGGTCGGACCGCCCGGTGACGCTGGACGAGATGGTGAAGGCGGTGGGCGAGGCGGTGGGCATCGAGCCCGGGATCGACCGCCAGGCGGTGCCCCCGGGCGACGTGGAGCGGACCTGCGCCGACCTGACGCGGGCGCGGGCGGAGCTGGGCTACGAGCCCACGACCGCGTTCGCTGAGGGGCTCAGGGCGCAGGCGGGGGCGGGGTGATGA
>DAIQNV010000064.1:0-18089 GCA_036788215.1 Phycisphaerales bacterium
CCAACCCCACCGCCGCGGGCGGACGCTTCGCGACGGGGCTGACGCCCAGCGAGGTCTGATCCCGCGAGACGCGGAGAAAAAGACAACGCCGGGCGTGATCAGCGCCCGGCGTTGTTCGTTTGGCTCAGGCCGTCAGCCGATCAGGCGGCGCGACGGGCCGCGGGGCGGCTCGTGTTCGCGTTGAACTTGATCGTGCGGCTGTTCGCGTTCGAGCGGGCGGTGGTCCGCTTCGCGACGGGCTTGTTCACGGGCTTGTTGGCGACGCGCTTCGCGGCGGGGCGCTTCGCGGCGGGCTTGTTCACCGTCTTGGTCACCGTCCGGGCCACGCGGGCGACGGGCTTGTTCGCGGCGCGCTTGGCAGCGGGGCGGGCGGTCGCGCGGGTCGCGGCCTTCCGGGCCGGGGCTTTGCCAGACGCGGAGCGGGTCGAAGCGGCGCGGGCGGTGGTCTTGCGCCCCGAGGTCGCGCGGGCGGTGGTCGACCGCGTGCCGGTGGCGCGGGCGGTGGTGCTGCGAGCGCCCGTCGTGCGAGCGCCGGTGGCGCGGGCGGTGGTCTTGCGGGCCGCGGGCTTGCGGGCGGTGGTGGTCCGAGAAGCGGTGGCACCGGTCGCCTTGCGGGTGGTCGTGGCCCGGCCGGTCGTGCGGGCGGTCGTCGAGCTGCTGGCCCGGCTGGTGCTGCGGCTGGTCGTGCTGCCGGAGCGGCTCGTCGCGGGGCGGGCGGAGGCCGGGCGGGCCGACGAGGCGCGGGCGGTCGTCCGCTTGGCAGCGGGCTTCGACGCGGCGCGCTTCGCGGCCGGACGGGCCGAAGCCCGCTTGGCCGCGGGGCGGCCGGTGCGGGAGGCGGTCGTGCCGGTCTTGGTGGTGGTGCGGGTGGTGGTGCGTCGGGTGGTGCCGGTGCGGCGGGTCGAGGTGCGGTTGGTTGCCATGATTGGAATCTCCATCGTCCGTGAGGGTCCCGCCGGATCGGTTTCCTCCCGGCGGATCATCCGTGCGTATGAGCGTCCGACGGCAGACTTGGCCGCCGGATAACCGCTCGCGTATCGGCCCGTGTTTCGGCTTTCATCACCCGACTCCGCAAAAACAGACCATCTGTTGCGATCAGGGTGCAAAAGTTTGCGCATTCGGGCCGATGCGGTCGCTACCGTTGCCCCGTTCCGACCTTCCCGCGCAGCGCCGCCGATGCACCGAGAGCAGACGATGACCCCCGCCAAGCCCACCTCCAAGTTCGCCCCGAAGCCCGCGACCGACCAGGCGGGGCACGCCCACCACGCCAGCCTGGCCGGCTGGTCGCCCGAGTCCTGGCGGGCGAAGCTCGCGGCCCAGCAGACGCGGTACGACGACCGCGAAGCGGTCGAGCGGGCGGCGGGGAAGCTCAGGAGTCTGCCCCCCCTGGTGACGAGCTACGAGATCGAGTCGCTCAAGCACGAGATCGCGCAGGCCCAGCGGGGCGAGCGGTTCGTGCTGCAGGGGGGCGACTGCGCCGAGACGCTGGACGACTGCCGGCCCGAGCCCATCACCAACAAGCTCAAGATCCTGCTGCAGATGTCGCTGGTCCTCATCCATGGGCTGCGTCGCCCGGTGACGCGGGTCGGCCGGTTCGCGGGCCAGTACGCCAAGCCCCGCTCGAGCCCCACCGAACGGGGCGTCATCGATACGCCCGACGGGCCCGTCGAGGTCGAGCTGCCCAGCTACTTCGGGGACCTCGTGAACCGAGCCGAGTTCTCCGCCGACGCCCGCAGGCCCGACCCGCACCTCATGGTCCGGGGCTACCAGCACGCCGCGATGACGCTGAACTTCATCCGCTCGCTCTTGGACGGGGGCTTCGCGGATATCCACCACCCCGAGCACTGGGAGCTGGGGTTTCTGTCCCATGCGGACCTGACGCCCGAGCAGCGTGAGCAGTACCAGGCGATGTCGCGCGAGCTCGCCCATGGGCTGGCGTTCATGGAGGCCCTGGGCGAGGGCGTGATCGACGGGCTGAAGCAGGTCCGCTTCTACACGAGCCACGAGGGGCTGAACCTCATCTATGAGTCCGCCCAGACCCGGCGCGTCCCCCGACGCCCGGGCTGGTACGACCTGACCACTCACCTCCCGTGGATCGGCGAGCGGACCCGCCAGATCGACGGGGCCCATGTCGAGTTCTTCCGGGGGATCGCCAACCCGGTGGGCGTGAAGGTCGGCCCCTCCGCCGACCCGGCGGATGTCCTCGCGCTGCTGGACCGGCTCAACCCGACCCGCGAGCCCGGCAAGATCGTCCTCATCGCCCGCATGGGCGCCAAGAAGGTCGAGGAGCGCCTGCCCCCCATCGTCCAGGGCATCGACGCGGGCGATCACCCCGTCCTCTGGGTCTGCGACCCCATGCACGGGAACGGCATCCAGACCCCCGGCGGGATCAAGACCAGGAGCTTCGACGACATCCTGCACGAGATCGAGGCGACGCTCGACATCCACCGCGCCAGCGGCACCTGGCTCGGGGGCGTGCACTTCGAATTGACCGGCGAGGACGTCACCGAGTGCGTGGGCGGCGCCCATGGGCTCGACGAGCAGGACCTCTCGCGGAACTACGTCAGCCTCTGCGACCCGCGCCTGAACTACGAGCAGAGCCTCGAGCTCGCCTTCCTGCTGGCCCGGAAGCTCCGCGAAGCGTGAACATCAATCGGTGTACAGTTCTGCTTTGCAACGAGACTTAGCGGGTCGACGATACCACGAGAGCGGTCTCCCTACCATTTTGCTAATATATTATCGCATCTTCACGATTTTCTAATACTCATGGAATTTTAAGTATGCATTATCGGACTTACTTTGATGAATCAGCCCAAAGATCAACACATGCCTGCGATCACGCTTGATCATCGGGAACACGGCATGTACCGTCAACCGATCATCGTGCGAGCAATTTGCTATAGCGGAGTCCTGTAATGCGTTTAATCGGTGCGTACACAGCTTTGGTGTTTGCTTCGCACGCCGGTGCCCAATTCTCCGGTGTCCCTTTCGAGGTCATCGCCCAGAGTTCACAGCCGCCTCCGGGGTCCAGTTCCCAAGTCTTCGATCCGTTCGGGCTCCTCAGCGCCACCGTCGGTCCGAATCGGTCGGTGGCTTTCGTATGGCAATCCTACAGCAGCGACTTCTCAGAGAGCTTCTTCAACTCCTATGTCCGCATGCAAGGCGATGAACTCAGCACGCTGCCTGTCGACGGTATCGTGCCGAATCAAACTTTTTCAGGTCTTGAGGCAGCCCGTATTGACACTGAGAACCGTATTCACTTGATCGGGTTCGCGTTCGGCAACGAGCCCTTTGCGGCGGCGACAGCCCCGGACGGGGTCGGCGCCGCAAGCGTCTACTACAGGGGAAACGATCCGCTGCCCAACAGCGGCGGCGTTGCGCCCGGTTCCTACCCGCAAATCTTTGGGCGGCCCAACATCAACGGTGAGTTTGCGATCAACGCCGTCGAGTTTGGCCCTACAGGCACCATCGGTGTCTCCTGGCTCGCGACCCCGGAGGGACCGACCAATGTCTTCACCAACGGCACGGAGCTCTTTCCAGGTACCGGGATAAGTGTGGAGCAGCCAACGGGAATCGGCCGGAATGCCTCACGCACGATCCTCGGCCTCGCCGCAACAGGGTTCATCATTCCAGGAGAGCCGGGTGCCGCGGACTCGGACGCGATCGCTCTCCTCGACAGCCGCGTCCCGTACCAGGACACGGTTGTTGTCGATCGGGGCGAAACATACCCCGGCTTTGATGGACGCAGCTATCGAGTCGACAGCTTGAATACCAATTTCTTCAGCGGTCTGGAGAACTTCGAGATTTCCGACCGCAACGCTGTCGTGCGTGGTTCTGTTAGCGTGAACGGTCAGCCCGCCGACAGCGAAGTCGCCCTACTTTTGGACAGCGTCTACGGACCGCGCGTCATACTCGTCCCCGGGCTCGTGATACCCGGATCCGACAAAGTACTCAGGGGGATCTCGCAGGCTCTGCTCAGCGATGACGGGAACCGCCTGTTCTTGCAAGTTTTCGTCGATGACGGAGAGGATGCGTTGCTCCTCGCGGATCTCAACGAGCTGACCGAATACCCGGTCTTCTCAGCGCTCGCGTTTTCAGATGTCGCGCAGGGTGGCCCGGGTGGACTCGCCGGTGGGATAACGAGCGACGGGCGATTCTTCTATGCTTTCACTGACTTCCTGAACGCTGACCCCTTCTTTGACCAGCAGGTCTACGCTGAAGACGGCTACCACCGGCTGCGTCGCGTCGTCGGATTCGGCGACACGCTGGATCTTGACGGCCCCGGTGGTTCCGGGCTGTCCGTCGTGGGCAATGCCTCGCTCGCGAGCCTGCGTGGGCAGCCCGCCACAAACGCCTGCGGGAGTATTCTCGTAACTGGTGCGGTCGGTGTTAGCAACAATCAGCCAAACGGCGTGTTGCTTCGCTACGACCTACCCCATCCCGATCGGGACTGTTCGGGCGACTTGGATGACACCGATGTGCTCCGTTTCATTCAGGAGCAGGCTCTGAACGACCCAACGACCGACGCCAACGCGGACGGGCAGCTAAACTTCTTTGACACGCTTGTCCAGTTGGAAACCGTCGACTCGAAACGGTGAGGGTTGCTCGTCATTGACATCCGACTGCCATCACGCGATCGAGGATGTACGGATCGTTGCGAATAAAGGTGGTGGGTCCCAAAACGAAAGAACGCCACGCAGGATCGCTGCGGAGCGTCGGTGTCCGTGCCCCTGCTCGTGTCGCCCGGTCAGGCGGCGCGGGGTCCGTCGTCCTCGGGGTCGTACCGCCAGGCCCGCATGGGGATGGGGTCGAAGGCCTCGAGCTGGTTGTTCAGGTCGTCGAGCTTGGCCTGCACATGGGCCAGGGCCTTCTCGACCTCGCGCTCCGCGGAGCCCGACATCGGGTCGAGCCGGCCAGCGCCGCGACCCGGGGCAGAGCCCAGGGTGGGGCCCGGGGTGGGGCCCGCGTCGTCCCGGCGTCCGGGGAAGGGGATGGGGCTCGGGGGAGCCCAGTCGTCGTTGGTGAGTCGCAGTTGAACCATCGCGTCAACCTCCCTGTGAAGCGATGCGGGGCACGCACGCGTTGGAACCATCGATTCCAACCGGCCCCAGGACCGCGAGATCCGTCTCGCGGGGGGTCCTTCGCCCAACGAATGGAGCGAAGCGAGAAACCTGGCAAGGACGAAGCAGGTCCGCTTTCCCTTAGCCGCACTGTCTATCGGCGTGAAACAGGCGTGAGACTCAGTTCATCGCCCGGGCGAGCGAACGGCGCCCTTTATGCGGACCGCACAATCGACGATTGCGCCGCATTCCTCCCCCGTTTGGCGGGTTCCCGGCATGAACCGCTTGCCGAAGGGGCGATCGGTGGCCCCGGAGTAGGGCCCCCTACCTAGGGCATAGCGCCCGGTCCCCCGGGGAAGTCACCCGACCTCCGCCTCCACAGCCCCTGCCTTGTCCCGCTTGCGGGCGCCCACCTTGGGCTCCGTGCCCTCAGCGAGGCGGGCGAGGTTGGCCCGGTGCTTCCAGATCACGAAGGCCGCCAGGACGCCGGTCAGCACCACCCAGGGCCAGCGGACCGGCTCGGGGACCGACTGGGCGGTCGACAGGACCTCGAAGCGCCCGCCCGGCGCTGCGTCCGCGTTGGTCCGCTGGACGCCCGTCGCGACGAGGCTGAAGAGGTGCCAGGTCCAGATCGGGAGCGTCCCCGCAGCGAGGACGGACGCGAGCCCGACATAGCGCCACAGCCCGAGGGCCCCCAGGAAGACCGCGAGCGAGCCCAGGGCGGGCACCGTCAGCACCGGGAAGACGCCCAGCAGGGCCCCGAGCCCGGTCGCGACGCCCTTGCCCCCCTTGAACCCGACCCAGGGGCTGAACATGTGCCCGAGGACGGGGGCCGCGACGACCAGGAGCCACAGGCCCGCGTCCCCCGGCGCCAGGTCGAAGGCGGCCCGGCCCATGGAGCCGGTCGCGAGCCCGAAGCCCACCGTGGCCAGGGCGCCCTTCAGGGCGTCGAGGGCGAAGCAGATCATGAACCACTTGAAACCCAGGGCCCGGCCCAGGTTGGTCGCGCCGACGTTCTTCGAGCCCACGGTGCGCACATCGATCCCGTTGGCCTTGCCCAGCAGGAGCGCGAAGGGGATCGAGCCCAGGAGCAGGCCCCCGATGCCAAAGACGAGCGCCGCCAACTGGTAACTCATGCCCGCGCCCCTCCCACGCGATCGCCCGCGCCGTCGCTCATCGAGGCCAGCCGGTCAGCCAACGTCCTGATCAGGCTCTGGAAGACGCGGTCCTCATCCTGCGACGCGTCGATGACGAGGTGGCGGTCGGGCTCCGCCTCCGCCTGCGCGAGGTACCCCTCCCGCACGCGCTTGTGGAAGGCCCGGCCCTTGGCCTCCATCCGGTCGAGCAGGGGGTTGAGGCGCTCCGAGGCGGCATCCGCGTCGAGGTCGAACAGGATCACGAGGTGGGGGCGGACGCCCCCCGTCGCGATCGCAGCCGCCCTGAGGATGTCCTCGCGGGGCAGGCCCCCCGCGGTGCCCTGGTAGGCGAGGGTGGAGCTGACGAAGCGGTCGGCGAGGACGCACCGCCCCTGTTCGAGGGCGGGCAGGATGCGCTGCTCGACGAGCTGGGCGCGGCTCGCCATATAGAGAAGCATCTCGCAGCGGACGCTCATCTCCTCATCGGAGTGCTCGAGCAGGGCGGCGCGGATCTTCTCGCCCACGTCGGTCCCGCCGGGCTCGCGGACCTCGCAGGGCGTGAGCCCCGCTGCTCGGCACCCCGCAGCGAACCGGCGGAGCTGCGTGCTCTTGCCCGAGCCATCGGGCCCGTCGAAGACGAGGAACCGGCCCCCGAGGGCGTCGGCGAGGGCCCTCGGGATCGGCTTTGCGGGCTTGCGCCCCCCGTCGGTGTCGAACAGCCCGTCGGTCATCGGGGGCAGTCTACGGGCGCCCGGCGCCCGCGCCCACGGACCGCGCCAGACGGCGCAGGCGCGGGCCCCAGGGTTCGCCCCCCAGATCGGGATCGATGAGCCTCAGGCGCGTCACATGGGCCCCGATCGCGGGCCCGGTGCCCTCGTCCGTGTTCTTCGAGACCAGCTCGAGCCAGACGGTCGTCGCGTGCCAGAAGGCGTCGGGCGGGTCGGGGGACTCCAGACGCTCGGAAAGGGCCCGGAGCAGCGTTGCCGCCTCCGCGTCGCGCCCCAGCGTGACGAGGGCACGGGCATGCCCCAGCGTCAGGCGGGGCTCCCCGCCCGGGACGGGCAGGCCCGACGCGAGCAAGGCCCGGAAGAGCGCTTCGGCCTCCGCGGAGTCCTCCGCGAGCAGACGCTCCGCGAGGTCGGCCCGTCGGGCGGGGAGGTCCGGGCGGTCGAGGTCCGCCGCGGCGCGGACGGATCGTCTCAGCAGGTCGATGTCCGCGCCGTCGATCCCGTCCTGCTCGAGGAGGGCGTCGATGATCGCGAGTTCGATCTCGAGGGCCGCTCGGGCGAGCGTGCCCTGCGCATCGACCTCCCCGAGCAACGCGAGGCCCGAGCGGTCCATCCGCAGCGCGGCGAGCTGGATGCGCCACGCGTCCGCGCCGGGCGCATCGGCGTAGCGCTCGAGACCCAGCGTCAGGAACGCCTCCGCGTCGTCCGGGTGCGCATCCTCGATCGCGCTCGCGATCGCGGCGGGCGCCGAGGGATGACCGGGCACGTCGCGCGCGAGCCGGGCGAGCAGGCGGGCGGACCCGGCGGGGCGCAGGCCCTCGGTGTCCCGCGCGAGCCTGGAGGCTTCGATCAGGGCATCGCCCCGGAGGGTGTCGTCGATCCCGTCCCGCCCCGCGAGGCGGGTAAGCAGTTCGACCGCGGGCCCGGAGCGCCCGCGCTGGCCCTCGACGAGGGCGAGGGCGTAGAGCGCTTCGCCAGGGACGCGGTCAAGAATGGTCTCGTCCCGCGTCGCCATCGCCCGCTCGACCGCCCGGGCGACGCGGGGATACACCAGCCCCCGGCGCTCGGCGCGGGTCCGCAAGAGGTCGCGGCGCTCGACGAGGTCGAGCAGCGGGCGGAGCGCCGGCGCGACGGGCACGCCCGCGTCGAGCGCCCCGCGCGTGACCGCTTCGGCGTGGAGGATCGTCCACGACGGGTCGGAGAGGCGGTCGCCCTCGTCGAAGAAGGGGACGGACTCGGGCGCCTCGATCGCGTCATCGGCGCCGACGCTCATCGTGGAACCCTGCGCGAGCGCCCGCTCGAGCTCGAGTTCGCCCCGCAGCCCGGCGGACACACCGGGAAGCACTGGCGAACTCACGAGCCGGCCTGTTGCCTCCATGGCATCGTTCACGCGACCGAGCAGGCGGAAGGCGGTGATCTGCGTGAGGGCCCGAGCCACGCCCGCCTCGTCGACGACGCCCTCGAGCTCGCCCAGCTCGCGGAGCGCGTCTTCTGCGGACCCGCGACCGGCGCGGGGATTGGCGTTGTCCGCGAGCGCCGCAGCGAGAATCGTCAGGGCCCGGGCCCGCGTCGCGCGGACGCGCGGGTCGTCCGGGAGCAGGCGCTGGTCCGAACCGATGGCCCGCAGCGTCGCCTCCGCGCCGGCGATCGTCTCGTCGAGGTCCTCCGGGCGGGCGAGCCCGTACAGCGCGCGGAGCGCCGCCCCCGAGCGCTCGACCCGGGCGAGCGGCGCCGTCGCTTCGCGCAGCGCGATCGAGGCGCGGTCGGTCCCGGCAAAGCGTCCCTCCACGCCCGGGATCTCGGGCAGGGCGTCGTCCGCGTCGAGGCCCGGCCCGGTCAGCCTGCGCAGCTCGTCGACGCCCACGACGCGTGTGTCGCCCGCGCCGTCCCCGTGCAGGCCCGCGATCGCGTCGAGCAGGCCCGTCGGGTCGCGCTCGATGAACTGCACCGTCTTGAGCACCGCGTCGCGCTTGCCGGTGCGCGGGTCGCGGGGGTTGAGGTCCTCGAGCGCCCGCATCGTCGCGGCCCGCCCGACGCCCCAGGTCGCGTCGGGCCCGCTGCGCCGGATGCTCCGGGCGAGGACGAAGACCAGGTCGGGCTCGAGCTCCAGCGCCGCCTCGATCCCCTCCAGGGGGTCCGAGGGCCCGCGCGGGAAGGCGTCGCGCGCCCAGGCGATCGTCTCGCGCTTCGCGTCGTCGGTCGCTGCCCGCAGCCCCCGGTCCGCGTTCACGCCCGGGGACACCCGCACGCCCCCGCCGAAGAGCACCACGCCGAAACGCTGCCCGGGGCTCAGGCGCTCGATGGACGCGACGAGTTCATCGATGACGAAGGGGAGCGCCGTGACCATCGCGCCCGACGCGTCGACGACATAGACGATCCGGCGGGCGGCGCGGACGCTGAGGCCCGCGAAACTGGCGGACGCCCCGCCCGTCGGGCTCTCCTCGACGAACGCGCCGACCACGCCCGCCCCCATGGGCTCGACGCGGGCCGCCCGCTCCGCGCCCGCGAAATCCGCGGCGCCGGTCGAGCCGGCGCTCCGGAGCGCCCCCGCAGCGCCCGAACTCATGGCCCGCGCCGCGGCGGTCGCGCCCGGGACCAGGGATCGGCTGGGGGTCGGGGCGGCGCCGGCCTGCGGCGCCGGCGTGCCCGGGGCACGCGAGGGGTCGGCGCCGACGTTCAGGTCGAGCGTGATCTCGCCCAGGGGCGTGTCGTCGGTCTCGACGGGGCGCGTGACGGTGACGGTGACCGCCAGCACCCCCGCGAGCAGGCCGGCGTGGACGAGCAGGCTCGCGGCGCTGGGCACGACGTACCGCGTGATCCGCGTCAGCCGCCGTGGGGCGGGGGTGGCTCCACCCCGGGCTGGGTCGGAGGCGTGCATGCCCCTGGGTTACTCGTCGTCTTCGTCGTCGCGGTGGCGGCGCTTGCGGCCCATCGCGTCGAGGGCGAGGGCCCCGGAGCCGCTGAAGACGAGCGCGAGCCCGGCGCAGAGGATCACGAACTGGTACATGAACTTCTGCCAGGCCTGACCATCGAGCAGCCCGTGCGTGGGCAGGAAGCCCAGGAAGGCGCCGCCCCCCTGCATCGCGGGCCCGCACTGCGTGAGCCAGAGCGCGACCAGCATGATCCACGCGACCGCCAGACCGCTGATCCGCGTGAGGAAGCCCACGAGCAGGAAGAGGCCCGCGAGCAGTTCCGTGACCGCAGCGGTCCACGCCAGCACGATGGGCCAGGGGCCGTTCGACGCCCACGCGGGCCAGATGGGCTGCGGCGCGGTGCCGTCCTCGGCCATCGGCGGGTTGGCGGCGGTGTTGATCATCAGCGCGAGGTTGTAGAGGCTCCGCACCTCGACCGGCTCCGGGAAGTCGGACGGGACATAGAGCGGGCCCGACACGTTCTGCACGCGCACGATCGAGGGGGCATGGGGATCAAAGACGGAGCCCTGGACCTCGCCCTCGCCATCGATCACGGGGGTGGGGGCGGGGGTGGGCGCGGGCGCGGGCGTCGCGGGCGCGGGCGTCGGGGCGGGCACGCTCGCGGGGGGGATCGCCAGGCCCATGTTGGCCAGGGCCGCGGCCCGCTCGCCCTCGACCTCGGTCGTGGTCAGCACCTTGCCGAGCCCGGCCTGGAGGAAGATGATCGCCAGGGCGATGCGGAGGAAGATCGGCGGGATCGCCAAGGCCGTTCGGTCTGCAAAGCCCATCTCGTCGGTCCTTTCCGTCAAGCGCCACGGGCGTGGCGCGGGTCGTCCTTGATGGATCCATACTATGGGTCCGTCCGGGCAGGGGCAGACTGGGGCCCCCGACCGGGCGCCCGCCGCGGGTGTGGCGGAACTGGCAGACGCGCGGGATTTAGGTTCCCGTGGCCCTAGGCCGTGCAGGTTCGAGTCCTGTCACCCGCATTCGACGCCCGCCCCGTTCTTCTTGGAGAGCGGGGCGGCGGCGTTTCCGGGGCCGGGCTTCATCGCCCCGTACCAGCCCGAAGCGTCAGCGCCGGGCTTCACAGGCGTCCGTCGCGTGGACCGCCTCCCGCCACGAGGAACGGGCGTCAGATCCGCCCAGAATGAGGAACGCTTAACGGTCGACGCGGAGGATGACGAGGGTTTCATCGTCGACCTGCCGGCGGAGCCCGACGAAGCGGCGCACCGTCCAGAAGACCTGCTCGAGGACGTGCGACGCGGTCGCGTCGGGCGTCTCGGCAAGGGTGTCCAGGACGCTCTGCACGAGCCGGGTCCAGCCGAACTTCTGGCCGGAGAAGTCGCGGGCGTCGGTCATGCCATCGGTGAGGGCGACGAGGACGTCCCCCGGGCGGAGTTCGTGGACGAACTTGGGGTAGCTCTGCGACGCGTCGATCCCGAGAACCAGCCCACCGATCGCGAGGGGGTGCACGTCGTCGTGGGTCGGTGCCCGGCCCGGCTCGGTGCGGATGACGAAGGGCGGGTCGTGCCCCGCGGAGGCGTAGGTGAGGCGGAGGGTGTTGGGCTCGACGACCCCGTACCAGAGCGTGGCGAACTCGTTGTCGAGGGTGTCGGCGCACATGGCGCGGTTCACACGCGCGACGACCTCGTCGATGTCGTAGACATTCTGCACATGGGCCCGAAGGCTGGCGCGGACCGCCGACATGAGCAGGGCCGCCGCGACGCCCTTGCCCACCACGTCGCCCACGACCATGCCCAGGGCGCCGCCCACCTCGAAGAGGTCGTAGAAATCGCCCGCGAGCTCGTAGGTCGGATCGGACCGGGCGGCGACGTCGAGCCCCGCGATACGCGGGAGGTCGCGGGGCAGCATGCGCCGCTGCACGTCGCTCGCGAGGCGGAGCTGACGCTCCATCGCCCGGTCGTGCTTCTGCGCCTCGAGCAGGCGCGCCTGGTGGACCGCAGCGCCCCCCTGCTCGCCGATCGATTGGAGCAGGCGCTGCTCCGCGGCGCTGAAGCGGCGCAGCGCGCGCGAGTAGAGCCGGATCAGGCCCATCGGACGCCCGTGCATGATCATCGGCGCACCGATGAACGACCGCAGGCCCTCGCGCTCCGCCCGCTCGGGCTGCAGCACCCGCGCGTCGCTCTGCAGGTCCTCGACGATCAGCACCTCGCCGTTCAGCAGGATGCGGTCGAACAGCCGCCCGCGGCTCAGGGGGATCGGGCTCTCGACCCAGTCCTTCGAGAGGTTCATGCTCGCCTTGACGACGAGGTCCGCCTCGTCGTTCGAGACCGCGACGCCGTCCGCGTCCTCGGGCAGCAGCACGATCGAGCCCGCGTCGAGCCCCAGGGCGGAGATCGCGGCTTCGAGCGCCGCGTCGAGCATCGAGTCCATGGGCGTGCGGGCCGCGAGCATGGCGCTCAGGCGGTACAGGACGCCCAGCTCCTTCACGCGGTGGCGCAGCTCCAGGACATCGCGGCACAGCTCCGTGCCCGTGAGGCCCAGGAGCTCGAGCACCGAGCGGACGCGGGCCCGGATCTGCTCCGCCTCCCGCGGCGCACCCTCGGGCGGTCCCGCGCGGAGCACGAGGGTCGCGATCGTCTGGTCCTCGATCCGCATGGGCAGGAGGTCGGCGTCGGGCGGGATCGGGCCCGATTCCGCCTCGTCCAGCACGCGCCAGGCATGCCCGTCCGCAGGCGCGGGCGTCACCGGGACGATCAGCCTCTCGCGCTCGTCGCGCAGCTCGACCTCGAGCCCGGTCAGCTCGCCCAGTTCGGTGCACAGGCGGCTCAGCGAGCCATCGGTGAGGAACTCGTGGATGCTGAGCCCGGCGCCCGATGCGACCGGTTCGGGACCGGTCGGGTCGCCCCCGTCCACGCCATCGCCGGCGCCGACGGGCGCGCCGATGGGCGGCGAAGGGGGCTCGGCCTGGGTCATCCGCCCCCGTCCTCGCTCTCAGAGGGGCCCGTGGGCTCATCGGGGAGCCACAGCGCCCGCAGGAAGGCGGAGAGGCGAGCATCGTTGCGGGCCGCGTCGCCCTGCTGCAGCGTGTCGGTCTCGGTCGCGGTGAAGGCCCGCTCGACGAGGGGGCGGTCGCCCGTCTGGTAGCCCAGGTACGCAGCGAGGAGGGCTCCCACGCGCCGCACGGTCGACCCGGGCGTGTCCTCCATCATCCGGTCGAGATCGGCGACGATCGCCTCGCGTCGGGAGGGCGTGGGGAGCAGGTCGTCCCCGTAGCGCATGCCCGCGACCTCGGGGTTCGCGACCAGCAGCTCGCGCAGGTTCACCGCTGCGGAGGTGTACAGCCCGGCGCCGAGCTGGGCGTGTACGCGCCCGATCTGGGCGGTCACGTCGCCGGGCTTGTGCGCCAGGGCGGTCGCGAAGCGTTCCTCCGCGTCGAAGTAGCGACCGCGGGCCATCAGGCGCTCGCCGGTCATGATCTGCTCTCCGTACGGGTCGCCCGAGGCGCGATCCTCGCTGATGAGCGCCCGCACGCGATCCTCGCCACCGAGGGCCTCGACGAGCGCCGGGTCGAGCCCGAGCATGCGCTGACGCACCGCGCGCTCGCGGGCGCTGACGGAGGTCTCGCTTCGAGCGTCGCTCGCGCCGGGCGTGCCCGGAGGAGCGGCGCCGTCGTCGCCCTCTTCTTCCTCGGGCATCGGGGCCAGGGGCGCCTCGCCCGAGAGACGCTGGCGGAGCAACTGGATCCGGGCCCGCTGGCTGACCGCCGGGTCGTCGTCTTCGCGCCCGCTGAGGCGCTCCAGGGCTCGATCGTGGGCGGTGCCCAGCCCGGACCCCATCTGGGTGTCCATCCGCGAGTCGACGGGCTGCTGCGCACCCCCGGTCGTCATCTGGCGGTCGATCTGGTCGTCGAAGCGTGCCGGGTTCCGGCCCGACTCGTCCGCAGGCGGGCGCGAACCCCGCCGGTCAGGCACCGACTCGGGCCCGGGGTCGCCCTCGAGAGCCGAGATGCGCACCGAGCGCAGGCCCGAAGCGGTCAGCCCCAGCCTCCGCCCGTTGTGCTCGCTCTGGCGGAAGCTCGCGAGGATCGTCGAGTGGAACCCGTCATTGGCGACGTACGCGCTCGGGGACCGCAGCGACCAGAGCAGCGTCCCCCGGTCGTCGAGTTCGATATCGGGGTTGCGCTGCAGGATGTCGGGCGTCGCGTCGGGGTTGGTGCCACGCGGGGTGAAGCCGGTGGGCGTCTGGTTGTTCACGTTGAACCCGTCCCGCCCCACGGTGTAGGTCCCGATCAGGTCCTGCGGGGGCCTCGAGCCCGTCGTCAACGCGAACTGGTACTGCAAACCCGCGGTGCCCCGGATGCCCGCGCCCGCCAGCCCGCTCGTCAGGGAGTCACGCCGGAACGGGAACAGATCGTCCGCCCCGAGGTCCCCCCGGAACTCGCCCGCAGCGGTGTAGCCCACATCGCCCCGGAAGCTCAGCCCGTTCGGCGCGTTCCCGGTCACGATCGCGTTGCGGAAGCGCGTCTCCGCCGCCAGGTCGCGCACCGGCGTGTTCACCCGACCCTGCGTGCTCAGGTTGTTGTCGAGCGCCCGACCATCGCCCAGCGCATTCTGACCCAGCGCAGGCAGCGACACCGCCAGACCGGCGACCAGGCCAACAACAGCTGTGGTTCGGCTCATCATCTGCATCATCGGGTTCCTTCCCGTCTCAAGACATCGTACGCGGACCGGGCCCCGGGCCCGGCGCGCACCACCCCGCCACCCATCGGTACGAGCCCCGGGCGCGGGAGGATCGCCCCGGACCCGTGTGTGTCGGCACACGACAGCCCCGGCTTCAGGGGAAGCCGGGGCGGGGAAGGTCCGGAAATCCATCGGGGACAGATCGGCGGGCTCAGAGTTCCGCAGCAGGCGGGGGCACGCCCATCGCGGTCAGGATCGCGTCGCACCCGGGGGTGTCGGGCAGCCTGGCGACCATCACATACACCAGCCCCTCGCGGGCCCAGACATAGATCGACTGGCCCTCGACCCCGCAGGTCTCGGTGTTCATCTTGTAGGTGACGCCCTCGGACAGGCTCATCTCGCCCGCGTCCTTCTTGACGAAGACGCTCACCGGGACCTCGTGGGTCAGGCCCAGGGCGTCGGGCAGGTTCACCAGGAACCGCAGGTGCGTGCTCTTGCCGGTGCCCGGGACGGCGCAGGGACCGCTGCCCCCGAAGGTCAGGCGTCCCTCCCCGCAATGCGGGATCTCGGGGGACTGACCCAGCGCCTCCGCCGCCCGCTGAGCCGCGACGAGCTCGTCGCGGATCCGGAACTTGCGGTCCGCCGCTTCGGGCGTGCTCGTGACGCGCTCGTGCTCATTCGCCACGAACTGGGCCAACTGCACGCGGTAGGGGTTATCGCCCTGAGCCACCGGACCCGCCCCGCCAGCGCCACCCCCGCCGAAGGCGCCGACCAGCGAGCCGAAGTTCAGCCCCGCGACCGCGATGAGCAGAACCGCCGCCAGCCCGGCGACCGCCCGGCCCGGGCCGGTCTGCCAGAAACTCCGGTCCCGCGTCCGGCTCGCCCGGGCCTCGATGCCCGCAGCGAACGAAGCTTCCCGGTCAGCGTCTTCATCAGCCAGAATCCGAGCGTCGCGCTCCAGGGCGCTCCGCACGCGATCCGCCAGCCCCGCAGGCACGCTGACCGCGCCCATCGCCCGACCGCAGGCGGTCCGGAGCCCGGCATCGAAAGCGATCGCCCGCTCCATCCCCGGGTGGCTCGACAGGTGCTCGCCCAGGCGGGCCTCGCCCTCCGCGTCCAATTCGCCATCCGCAGCGGCCCGCAGCAGCGAAGCCTGGGGCACACGGCTGAAATCGATACCCCCGGGATCGAAACCAGCGTCAGATTGGCGGAACCCGTCGGTCATCGGTCAACCCTGCCTGCCCAAGGCTCAACGCCTGGGGCTTCACACCGGGCCAGACCCATCGGGGCCTCGCCCGTTTCCCGGAAAGAGATCGGCCGAACGGGGCACGCCCGCCCGGCGACATGAATGCCCATCGATCGGCCTGAACCGCGTCGACAGCACGCTGATTCCGCGAGGGGAGACTTGGCGCCCGGAACTCCGTTCCGCCTCTGCCGGCGAGCCGGCACAAACCCCCCATCGCTCCTCCACCGCGACCGCCCGGTCTGAGAATCGGCTTTCGCCATCCCGAGAACCCTGCCAGCACCCCGCCTTATTCCGCGTCGGGGCCCACGCGGGCCCGATTTCGCCCGGACCCCGGAAGCGCCGGGGCGGGCGGGCTACTCCTCCGCCTCCTCCACCGGGGATTCGGCGGGCACCTGAGGCCGGAGACCCAGGGCGTCGACCGCCTTCTCATCGCCTAATAACTTGTCGCTCAGCAGTTTACGCGCCCGGTGCAGGCGGCTCATGACCGTACCGATGGGCACCTCCAGGATCGTCGCGATCTCGCGGTACTTCAGCCCCTCCACGCCCCACATCAGCAGCACCTCGCGGTACTCGGGCTTCAGGTCCCTGATCGCGTCCCGCAGCGTCCCGTCCACCTGCTCCCAGTCCAGGTGCTCCCCGTCCCACTGGGGCGGGGGCTCATCGGGCGGGGTCTCGGTCGACTCCTCGCTGTGGAACCCCTCGACCGCGATCGGGGCCCGGTTCTGCTTCTTGATCCGGCTGTAGAAGACGTTGTGGGCGATCGCGAACAGCCAGGCCCGCATGCCCCCGCCCGTCCCGTCCGCCGCGGTGTCTTCGAAGCGGGCGATCGTCTTGGGGCGCATCGCGCGGAGGTAGACCTCCTGCACGATCTCCTCCGCCTCGTCCGGCTTGCGGGCGAGGTGGTAGGCCATGCGGTACACCGCGTCGAGGTGCTCCAGCGCGAGCTTCTCGAACTCCGCACGCTCCATCAGGCGATTCCCTCGCGTCCCCGCTCGTTGCCCGGGCGGTCCACTCCGCTGCCGACGCACCCGCCAGCATAGCGGGGGAAGGGGACGGGCCGGGGTGGGGTGGGGTGGGGTGGGCCGGGATGGGGCGGGGCAGGCCGGGGTCGGGCCCTGCCCCGCGCCTCTACCATCGAGACATGTCAGACGCGACCCGCCGCCCCTACTTCGTGACCACGCCGATCTACTACGTCAACGACCGCCCGCACATCGGTCACTGCTACACGACCACCCTCGCGGATGTCGTCGCCCGGGCCCAGCGGATGATCGGGCGGGACGTCTTTTTCCTGACCGGCACCGACGAGCACGCGGACAAGGTGAGCCGGGCGGCCCACGAGCGTGGGCTGACCCCCCAGGCCTGGGCGGACCAGAACGCCGCCCGATTCCGCGATGCCTTCGCCTTCATGCGGATCGACTGCAACGACTTCGTCCGGACGACCGAGCCCCGCCACAAGGACCGCGCGTCGGCCTACATCGCGAGGCTCGTGGAGCAGGGCGACATCGCGCTGGGCGATTACGAGGGCTGGTACGACCCGGGGCAGGAGGAGTACGTCACCGAGTCGACCGCCAAGGAGCACAACTACAACAGCCCCGTCACGGGCCGCCCCCTCGAGAAAAGGACGGAGCAGAACTACTTCTTCGACCTGCCGAAGTACGCCGAGTGGCTGCAGGCGGAGATCGAGTCGGACCGCATCCGCGTGCTGCCCGAGTCGCGCAAAAACGAGGTGCTGGGGCGCATCCGGCAGGGCCTGAACAAGGTCCCGGTCTCGCGGCGCATCAACCAGGACGACCCGCCCCACGTCCGCGACTGGGGCATCCGCATGCCGGGCGACCCCGAGCACCGCGTGTACGTGTGGATCGAGGCGCTGTGCAACTACCTCAGCGTGATGGACAACGAGCTCGCGCCCGCGACCGCGGATAAGGAGGGCGGCCCGCGCCGCAAGTGGTGGCCCAGGGCCGAGGACAACGATCCCGATGCGCCGGCGGAAATCGTCCACCTGATGGCCAAGGACATCCTCTGGTTCCACGCGGTCATCTGGCCCTGCATGCTCAAGGCTTTGGGCGAGACCCCGCCCGACGCGGTCTACGCCCACGCCTACTTCATCGCCGAGGGCCGGAAGATGTCCAAGAGCCTGGGCAACTTCATCGAGATCGATGACCTCAAGGCCTACGCCGACCGCTACAGCGTCGACGCGGTCCGCTGGTACCTCGCGACCCAGGGCCCGGGGGGCTCGACCGACGCCGACTTTGCGTACCAGCGGTTCGTCGAGGTGTACAACGCCGACCTGGCGAATGGCATCGGCAATGCGACGAGCCGTGTGTCGAACATGATCGAGAAGTACTTCGAGGGGTTTGTGCCGGA
>DAIQNV010000065.1:0-6720 GCA_036788215.1 Phycisphaerales bacterium
CTTCCGGGCTACCATCCTGACCCCGCAACGGGCCCGGCCCGCGCGGTGGTCGTGTTGAAACCAGCCCTCCGGAGGACCCGGGGGCCTTCAAGACCGGAAGAGAGCCCGATGCCGACGATCAACCAGCTCATCCGCAAGCCCCGTCGCGACCCGGTCGTGAAGTCGAAGGTCCGCGACCTCGAGAAGTGCCCGCAGCGGCGCGGCGTGTGCCTCAATGTGCGCACGACGACCCCGAAGAAGCCCAACTCGGCGCTCCGGAAGATCGCCCGCGTGCGCCTGAGCAACGGCAAGGAAGTCACCGCCTACATCGGCGGCGAGGGCCACAACCTGCAGGAGCACTCGATCGTGCTCGTGCGTGGCGGGCGCGTCCGCGACCTTCCCGGTGTGCGGTATCACATCGTGCGTGGCTCCCTGGACACGCTGGGCGTGGACGGGCGCAAGCAGGCCCGCTCGAAGTACGGCGCCAAGAAGGGCAAGGGCTAAAGACCGTTTCGATTCCGCCCGCGCCGCGTGACGGCGTCGGGCTTGGCAAGTAATCCCGCGGGGCGGCGCGCCCGCCGGCGGGGTGAACACATGGCCGGGACATCGATCCCGGCGGATGAGCCTGAAGGAGCATTGCATGTCCGGCCGGATCACGATGTCCGAGGAGCAGCTGCGTCCCGACCCCAAGTTCGGGGATGAGGTCGTCGCGAAGTTCATCAACTGCATCATGTACAGCGGGAAGAAGACGCGGGCCCAGCGTTGCCTGTACGACGCCTTCGACCTGATCGATGAGCGCCTCGCCAAGAGCCCGGCGGAGGACAAGCCCGAGAACGCCCTGCATGTCTTCCATCTCGCGATCGAGAATGTGAAGCCCTACGTCGAGGTGCGCAGCAAGCGCATCGGCGGTGCGAACTACCAGGTGCCGATCCAGGTCAAGAAGAACCGCCAGCAGTCGCTGGCTTTCCGCTGGATCATCCAGGCCGCCCGCTCCGAGAAGGGCCGCCCGATGGCCCAGAAGCTGGCGGACGAGCTCAGCGCCGCCGCCAAGCGCGAGGGCAAGGCGATGCAGACCCGCGACCAGGCGCACCGCATGGCCGAGGCTAACAAGGCCTTCGCCCACTTCGCGAAGTAAACCCCTCCGCGACAACCCGACCAACCGAGACCGCGGGGCCTTCCCCGCGGTCTTTCTTTGCGCCCGCTTCGTTCGTTCAGGCCAGGGCGAGCATGATCCCGCCCGCAGCGACGATCGCCAGCCCGCCGAACAGCACCACCCGGCGTGCGGTGGGAGAGCCGAACAGGCTCGGGCGGGCCCGGTGCGAGGGCATGTTCTGCAGCACCGGCCAGGCGAAGACGCCGACCGCAACGAGGACGATCCCGACGAAGAGGATGAAGAGGGCGACCGAATTCATCAATGCACGCTACCGGGTGTCGGGCGTCGCGCGGGGTGGTGATGCCGAATTCATGGGATTCGCCCGTTCGGGGCATACCGTCCGGCATGCCGAGCTCCGGGCACGATCGCTACCACCGCCAGACCCTGCTCCCGGGCTTCGGCCCGGAGGGGCAGGAACGCCTCGCCGACGCCCGCGTCGCCATCGTCGGCTGCGGGGCCCTGGGCTGCGCCTCCGCCGACCTCCTCGTCCGCGCCGGCGTCGGCTCCGTCACGCTCATCGACCGCGACATCGTCGAACTCACCAACCTCCAGCGCCAGGCCCTCTACGACGAGCGTGACGCCGCAGAAGCGATGCCCAAGGCCGAAGCCGCCAAGCGTCGCCTGAGCGCCGTCAACTCCGGGGTTACCATCCACGCCGTCGTCGCCGACCTTTCCGCCGACAACGCGGAGCGGATCCTCGAAGGCGCCACCGTCCTCGTCGATGGCACCGACAACTTCGACACCCGTTTCCTGCTGAACGATGTCTCGATCCGCCTCGGGATCCCGTATGTCTACGGGGGCGCGGTCGGCACGCGGGGCATGGCGATGACGGTGCTCGCCCCCGGGGAGCGGGAGGCAGAGGGGCTGCCCTGCCTGCGTTGCCTCTTCCCCGAGCCCCCGCCCCCGGGCTCGCAGCCCACCTGCGACACCGTCGGGGTCCTGGGCCCCGTTGTCGCGATGGTGGGGGCGTACCAGGCGGGCGAGGCCCTGAAGCTCCTGCTGGGGCGGGCGGACCTGGTGATGCGGTCGCTGCTCGACTTTGACCCCTGGAACGGGGAGCGCCGGCGCCTGCCGCTCGCGGGGGCCCGGGATCCTGCTTGCCCGTGCTGCGTTCAAGGGCGCTTCGAGTTCCTGTCGGGCGAGCGGGCCTCGGGCACCGCGGCTCTGTGCGGTCGCGACGCGGTGCAGGTGTCGCCCCGCGCGGGCCAGAGGATCGATCTCGCGGCGCTCGCGGGGCGGCTGGCAGCGACGGGCGACTTCCGCCTCGGGCCCTTCACGCTCGCGGGCACGCTGAATGAATCCTCCGGCGCGCCCGGGGTGAGGCTGACCGTGTTCCGTGATGGGCGGGCCCTGGTGCAGGGCACCACCGATGCCGCGAGGGCTCGGACGCTGTACGACCGGCTCATAGGGGGGTGACGCGGTTTCTTCGGGAAGCGGCGTGCGGAGGAAGCGAAGGCTCGGATGGCTCGTCCCCCGCCGCCCACCGCCCACCTCCCTGCGCCCGCTGATGGCCATAGCCTCAACAACCACCAGACCGGAGGAGCCGACCTATGTCCAGCACGCCCGAACTCATCGCCCGCCCTTCGCAGCGCATCCTGGGCCTCGCGATGAGGCTCGTCGATGACGTCCCCGCGCACCAGTTCGCCCGCCTGCCCAGGGTCGGCGAGACTCGGATGTCGATCAACCATCCCGCCTTTGTGCTGGGCCACCTGGCGCTCTACCCGGCCCGCGTCCTCCAGTTGTGCGGCGTCGACGATCCCGGCCTCGCGGCACCGGATGGGTACGACGATCTCTTCACCGCGGGCAAGGAGTGCCTGGATGATCCGGAGAACACGATCTATCCCGCTCGTGAAGCGGTGATCGAAGCGTTCACCGATCGCTACACGCGCGGGCTCGAGCGCCTGGAGACCCTGACCGAGGCGGACCTGGCGCGGGACATCGAGAGCGACCGCTACCGCGAGATCTTCGGGAGCGCGGGGATCGGCGTGAACTTCCTGTTCAACACGCACCTGGGCTTCCACCTGGGCCAGCTGAGCGCCTGGCGCCGTGCGATGGGCTACGGGAGCGCGATGTAGGCCGGCTACTCCGCCTTGACGAAGGGGTTGGTCCGCATCTCGTGCCCGATGCGCGTCGCGGGCCCGTGCCCGGGCAGCGCGAGCGTCTCCTCGCGCAGGGTGTAGAGCCTGGTGCGGATGGAGGAAGCGAGTTCCTCGAAGCTGCAGCCCGGGAAGTCGGTCCGCCCGATGGAGCCCGCGAAGAGGGCGTCGCCCACGAAGGCCACGCCCAGCGTGTCGCTGACGAGCGTGACGCTGCCCGGCGAGTGCCCGGGCGTGTGCAGCACCCGCCAGGGCCCGCCCGCGAGGTCGAGTTCGTCCCCTTCCGCGAGGAGGCGGTCGGCGGGGGGCGCGGTGGTGGGCTTGCCGGTGTGGATCGACAGGTTCCGCTCCGAGTCGGTCAGCCACCCCTCCTCGAGCGAGTGGATCCAAATGGGGGTCTCGGGGTATCGCCTGCGGGCCTCGAAGAGCCCCCCGATGTGATCGAGGTGGGCGTGGGTCAGCACGAACGCCTCCGGCGCCACCCCGGAATCTCCCAGGAGCTCTGCCAGGCGGTCCAGCAGGGCCCCGGGGTCCTCCCCCATGTCGACGACCCAGGCCCGCTCGACCGGGGTGCCGTCGTCGCCCCCCTCGCGCACGATGTAGCAGTTCGTCTGGTAGGCCCCGAGCGCGAAGGGCTCGATCCGCGTCCGTCTCCGCAATTCCGCCGGGTCGGTAGGAGTCATGCCCAAGTGTAGATACAATTGGGCGACGCGCCTTCCCAACGATTCATGGAGTGACGGCGATGCCCCTCATCCGAAACATCGGCGAAACGCCCCGCCAGCCCGTCCAGATGGAGGGCGTCGAGGGCGCCTCCATGGCGATCATGGTCGGGCGTGAGGACGGGGCGCCCAATTTCGCCCTCCGCTCCTTCGCGGTCGAGCCCGGGGGGCACACCCCGCGCCACAGCCACGACTACGAGCACGAGGTCTTCGTCGTCGCCGGTTCCGGCACCATCCTGCTCGAGGGGGCGGAGCGCCCCATCCGGCAGGGGGATGTCATCTATGTCCCAGCGGACGAGGAACACCAGTTCAAGGCGACCGGCGAGCTGCCCCTGCAGTTTCTCTGCATAGTCCCGGTCGAACGCAACTGCGGCGGCCCAACGCCCGGCAGTTGATTCTCCAACGCGCCCGCAGCGGCGTTCGCCGCACGCCCCCGGGGGCCGGGCGCTGCATGGACGGAAGGAGTCCGCGATGACGGACCGGACCGAAGGCAGCCGCGCCCCGACCCCGTTCGGATTGATCGGCCTGTACGGGGCCCTTGCCCTCCTCGGGACGGGCCTCGCGGTGGCGGGGCTGGCCAACGGGAACGCGACGGTGGCGCTGATCGGCGGGGTCGGGGCATTCGTCGCGCTGGCGGCGGCGCCGGTCGCCTTCCTCGTGCGACGCGCACCGGCGGAGGGCTCGGCGGACCTCGGGGCGCTGGCCCTCGCGGTGCAGGAACTCTCGGAGCGCCAGGCGCTCTCGGACGACGCCCGGCGCGTGCTGAGCCGCAAGCGTGAGCGGGAGATCCTGTGTCGCGCGATCGAGGAGGACATCGCGACGGGGGACTGGTCCGCTGCGACGGTGCTGGTGAAGGAACTCGCGGAGCGGTTCGGCTATCGCGCCGAAGCGGAGGGCTTCCGCGACCGGATCGAGCACGCGCGGGACGAGATCGTGCACACGGAGATCGAGGAGCTCATCCGGGGGCTCGACCGGCTGATCCTGCAGCTCAAGTGGGAGGACGCGGAAGCGGAGGCGGCCCGCATCACCCGCCTCTACCCGGATTCGCCCCGCACGGAGGGGCTGCGTCGGCGCGTGAGCAAGTCGCGCGAGCGGTACAAGGCCGACCTCGAGCGCCGCTTCCTGCACCTCGCGCGGGAGGAGCGGGTCGACGAGGCCTTCGAGATCCTGAAGGAGCTCGACCAGTACCTCACGGAGGCGGAGGCGGCCCCGCTGGCGGAGCTTGCGCGGGGTGTCGTGGGCAAGGCGCGGGAGAACCTGGGCGTCCAGTTCAAGCTCGCCTACCAGGACAAGGACTGGACCCGCTGCAACGAGGTCGGCGAGCGCATCATCTCGGAGTTTCCCAACACCCGCATGGCGGAGGAAGTCCGCGCGATGATCGACTTCATCCGAGACCGAGCCATGTCGCTGCAGAACGCGGGGCTGTAGCCGTCCGCACCCTACCGCGTCTTCCCCTTCGTCTCTCCGTCTCTCGGTCTCTTCGTCTCTTCCCCCTCGGGCTTCCTCCACGAGATCACCAGCAGGATCGCGATGCCGATGATCAGGTAGAGGTCCGCGACGTTGCTCACGTAGGGCCAGACCTCACGGCTCCCGTTGGGCCAGGAGATGCCGAAGGGCAGGCGCACGCCGGGCAGGGGATGGATGAAGTCCCGCACGCAGGCGTAGACCAGGCGGTCGTACAGGTTCCCGAGCCCGCCCGCGACGAGCAGGCCCAGCCCGGCGTGGGCCCAGCGGTCCCGGGCCATGGTCCAGCGGGTGAACATCCAACCCGCGAAGGCGACCGCGACCACGGTGAACACGACGAAGAGCCAGCGCTTCCCGGCGCCCGCGCCGAAGACGGCCCCGGGGTTCAGCACCAGCGTGAAATTGAGCAGCCCGGGGATGACCTCCACCGGGTCGTGCGGGGGGATCAGTTCGTTCAGCCGGTCGGTGATCAGCACCGCTTCGCGGTCGACACGCACCGGGGTGCCCGCCACCTGCCCGAACGCGAGGTACTTGCTGACGAGGTCGGTGACGAGGCCGAACACGATCGTCCCGAGCAGGAGCGCCCAGGCCCCGGGGCTGCGCCATGCCGCGATGGGAACGGACCGCGTGTTTCCCGGTTCGCTGGTCACGCCCCGCGTCAACCCAAGTGGCCCGAGCGTTCGATCGCCCGGGCGGCCTCGATGGAGTGCCTGGCCCAGGGCAACTCCTCGAGCCGCGCCTTGCGGATGGGCTTGCCGGTCGCTTCGCAGAGCCCGTAGACGCCCTCGTCGATGCGCTGCAGGGCGTCGTCGATCTCTTTGATGAGCCGACGGTCCGCGGCTGCGAGATCGAGCGAGAGGGAGCGCTCGTAGCTGTCCGAGCCCTGCTCCGCCAGGTGCTGGGGGAGGCTGCTGAGGTCGCCGGCGTTGCCCAGGAGGGCCTCCGCCTCGATCGCGCTCAGGTCGCCGATCAGTTCGGCCCGCTTGACGAGCAGCACCTTGCGGAAGCGGTCCAGTTCACGCTTGTTGAACGGGCTCTTCTTCTTGCCGTCGGGGGCGGTGTCGAGGGTGTCATCCTCGGGGGGCGGCGCCGACGGGCCCGAGGGGATCAGCGGGCGACGGATCGGCGAGCCCGGGCCCAGCAGCATCCCGCTGGTCGGCGGGAACTTGGGCGTGGGCTTGCTTGCCTTGCTCTTCTTGGCGGGCTTCTTCGAGACGATCGTGATGCCCTTGCGGTTGGACTTCTTGTCGTCGCCCCCGTCCGCAGCAGCGCCGTCCGCGCCCGTCGCATCCTCAGCGGGCTTCGACGG
>DAIQNV010000065.1:6820-11894 GCA_036788215.1 Phycisphaerales bacterium
CCGGACTTGCCCCCGCTCGCCTTGGTCTCCGCCGGCGCGGTGCTGCCCGACTTCTTCGAGGGAGCCTTCTTGTCGCCCGAGGCCTTGTCGCCCGGTGCCGCCTTCGCCGGGCTCTTCTTGGCGTCCGCCTTGCCCGTTGCCTTCTTCGCAGCGGGCGATTTGGCCGGCGCCTTGCTCGCGGGCGCCTGGCCCGCAGACCCCTTGGAGGCCCCGGTCGGGGCCTTCTTCGCGGTCTTCTTCTTCGAGACGGACTTCTTCGCGGCACCCGATGATGGCATCTTCTTCGCCGCGGCTTTCTTGGTGGTCTTCTTGGTCGCCGGCTTCTTCGCGGTCTTCTTCGAGGCGCCCGATCCGGCCCCTGATCCAGACTTCGCGATCTTCTTTGCCGACTTTTTCGCGCCGGAGCCTGCGGGCTTGGTCCCGCGGCCTGCGCTCTTGGATGTCGTGTTCGCCTTGGCCAACTCCAGCCCTCGGACGACCGTGCTCCGAATGAAATCCGATCAAACAACCGGTTTCATCCAATGGTGCGAACGCTATCCGGACCCACGCGCAGAGTCAAAACAGACCGGCTCCCAAGCGGTTTTCTGGGTCGACTCCCGAGTTTAAGAACCACCTGAACGTGGGGCGCTCCAAGGGGGCCTTCCGACCGGTCGCGAGCCGCTGGGTTTCGCCCCTCAGTCCGCGTCCGCAGGTGTGCCGGCGCGCGTGCCCGCGACCACGACCTCGGGCCCGGCGCTCTCCGGGGCGGGGGGCGCTTCCTCGGTGTACGCGCCCAGCTTACGGAACCGGGCGTACCGGCCCTCGAGGAGTTCCTCGGCGCTCCGGGTCACCAGTTCGTCGAGCTGCTTCACGCACCAGTCGCGCACGAGTTCCGCGGCGCGGTCCGGGTCGCGGTGGGCCGCTCCCGGGGGCTCCTCGATCACCTCGTCGACGATCCCGAGGCGCTTGTTCGCTGCTGCGGTGAGGCAGAGCGCCTCGGCGGCCTGGGAGTTGGTCGTCTCGTTCGCCTGCTTCCACAGGATCGCGGCGCACCCCTCCGGGCTGATGACGCTGTACCACGCGTGCTTGAGCATGCCCACGCGGTCGGAGACCGCGATCCCGAGCGCCCCGCCCGAGCCTCCCTCGCCGATCACGACGCTGACGATGGGCACGCGGATCCGGCTCATCTCCCGCAGGTTGAGCGCGATCGCTTCCGCCTGGCCCCGCTGCTCGGCGCCGAGCCCTGGATAAGCGCCGGGCGTGTCGACCAGCGTCACGATGGGCAGCCCGAACTTCTCCGCCAGCTTCATCTTCGCGAGCGCCTTGCGGTAGCCCTCGGGGTGGGCGCAGCCGAAGTGGCACTTGAGCTTCTCGTCGGTGTCGCGCCCCTTCTGGTGCCCCACCAGGAGCACCTTGTGGGGGCCCAGGCGGGCGAACCCGGTCACGATCGCGGGGTCGTCGCCGAAGCGACGATCGCCGTGGAGTTCGCAGAAGTCGCGGCACATCCGGAGGGCGTAGTCCCGGGTCTGCGGGCGGTTGGGATGGCGCGCGACCCGCACCGTGTTCCAAGCGGAGAGGTCCTGGTAGAGCGTGCCCAGTTGCTGGGCCCGCTCGGCCTTCAGGGCCGCGACGTCCTCGGGCGTGGGGGTGGAGCCATCCTCGAGGGAGGCCCCGGCCTTCACCGCCCGCTCGGCTTTCTCCAGCCTTGCTTCGAGATCACGCAGCCCGCGTTCGAAGTCGAGTTGGTAAAACATGGCCATCGTGCCCCTTATCGGTCCGCCCCCCGGCGCCGACTCGATCGAACCTCAAGCGTAGCCCCCGGACGGTATTTGTGACACACGCGACCCCACTTGCGGTGATCGGCGGCGGTGCCATGGCTACCGCCATCCTTCTTGGTGCCCAGAAGGCGGGGGTTATCGACCCCGACCTGCTCGTGGTCGCCGATCCTGACCCCGAAAAGAGGGCCCGGTTCCGGGTGTCCGCCCCGACCGCGGCGGAAGCCCTGGGCATGCTCGAAGGGCTCGAGGCCCATCCGGGCGACGGGGCGGTCATGCTCGCGGTGAAGCCCCAGGTTCTTCCGCAGGTCGCGCAGGAGATCGGGCCGGCGCTCGCGGAGGGGCGGCCCTCGCGCCTCGTGCTGTCGATTCTCGCGGGGGTCACGAACAGGGGCGTCGCTTCGCTCGGGCCGGCGGCCCGGCCTGTCCGCGTCATGCCCAACACGCCTGCCCAGGTGTCCCGGGGGATGTCCGCGCTGGCGCCGTCCGACCTTTCGACCCCTGACGATCTTGCCCGGGCGCGGGCGTTGTTTGAAGCGGTCGGGCGGGTGGTCGAGCTGCCGGAGGACCTGATCGACGCCTTCACGGCGCTGGCGGGGTCCGGGCCGGCGTATGTCTTTCTACTGACCGAGGCGATGGCCCAGGCGGCGGAATCGCTCGGGATCGCGCCCGACGATGCGGCCACGATTGCGAGGGCGACGGTCGCGGGCGCCGGGGCGCTGCTCGACGCTGACCCCCGGGGCGCGGACGAGCTCCGCAAGGCGGTGACGAGCAAGGGGGGCACGACCGCTGCGGCTCTCGACACGTTCGAAGCGGGTGGTCTCCGCGAGCTGGTCCATAAGGCTCTCGCTGCGGCCCGGGATCGCGGGCGGGAGCTGGGCAAGGGCTGAGCCCCGACGCGGTGTCCGCCGGCCCGGTCAGAAGTCGCGTCGGGCGAAGATCCAGCAGCAGAGCGCGAGGATCGCTGCTTCGAAGAGCAGCGAGGTGCCCAGGACCCACCAGAGCGAACGGTCCCGCAGTTCCTGCTCGGCGCGCGTCGCTCCCTGCTGGGAATCGGCGAACGCGTCGTCCGCGTCGACCTCGACGGGCCCGCCCGGGCCCGTGCCCTGCTCCGCGAGGCGGCGGAGGTCCGCCTCGCTGAACATGACGCGCTCAAGGAGCCCGATCGTCTCGGTCGTCTTGGGGAGGACGGTCTTCACCGCGTTGAGCCTGCCCACCCAGGCGTCGAGCGACCGGGCCTGGCCGGAGGCTTCGTTGTACTCGCGCCGAGTGCTCGCGAGGACCGCGTTGTGGACGTCGAGTTCCTCGGGCGTGGCGGCCCGGGCCGCGTCTTCCCCTTGCTCGGAGGCGAGCTGGCGGCGGGTGCCCGTTTCCATGCGCTCGATCCGGGTCTCGAGGCGTTCCGCCCGCACCTCGCCCATCTCACGGAAGGTGACGAGGCTGGCGTGGGTCGCGGTCAGGATGAAGAGCGTGAGCCAGAGCAGCAGCGTGAGGAGGAGCGAGGCGACGGTGGACCGCGTCAGCAGGCCCAGCAGCACGCACATGCAGAAGAGGTAGCTGTAGAACGCCAGCACGATCGGGATGGCGAGCAGGATCCGTGGCTCCCACATCACGCCCTTGAGCCCGAACACCAGGAAGGTGCCCAGGGCGAAGACCGCGACCTGCAGCGCCACGAACAGCAGCCCGAACGCGTACTTCGTCAGGAGGAGCCGGATGCGCCCGATGGGCTTGCTCACCAGCATCTCGACCGTGCCCGACGACAGCAGGTCGGGGATGATCCCGGCGGTCGAGATCAGCGCCAGGATCGTCGCGGCCCACGTGAGCCAGACCTGCACGCCGAACTGCGTGAACACGATCTTGAAGAAGAGCTCGCGGTCGAAATCGATGGGCAGGTCGAAGCGCAGGCCGAAGGCGAAGACGCTGCCATTGCGGAGGTCGAGGCCCGCGAACACGATCACGAGCACGCCCGAGAGGATCAGGGTGATCCAGAAGAGCTTCTTCGCGTTCAGCTCCCGGTACGCGTCCACGAGGAGCGCCGTGGTCTGGCCGAGTGCACGGGTCACGGCGCACCCCCTTTCCCGCTGAGCCGAGGCTTGGCGCCCCGGTCCGCCCCGGGGCGGAGTTCCTTGCCCGTCTCCGGGTCGGTCACCGCCTGCATGAACAGGTCCTCCAGCGTCGGGCGCACGGGGCGCATGCTGCGGATCACGATCCCCCGGGAGACCGCGGCGGTCACCACCGGCGCGACGACCGTGGCGGACTCGCTCCACACCGTGAGGCGCGAGCCCAGGACCTCCACCCGTTCCCCGCTCGCGAGCGTCCGCTCGGGGCCTTCCCCGGTGCCGACGCTCTCCGCGAGGGTGGTCGCGGCGCGGGCCGCCTGGTCGTCCTCCCCGTCGACGACGAACTCGTAGCGCCCCTGGCCGACCGCGAGCTCCGCCAGCGTCCCCTGCTGGGCGACGACGCCCTTCACGAGGATCGCGACGCGGTCGCAGACCATCTCCAGCTCGCCCAGGAGATGCGAGTTGATCAGGACCCCACGCCCCTCATCGCGCAGTCGCTTCACGACATCGCGGATCTCCCGGCGTCCCACGGGGTCGACGCCGTCGGTCGGCTCGTCGAGCAGGACGAGTTCGGGGTCGTTCACGAGCGCCTGCGCCAGGCCGATCCGCTGGCGCATGCCCTTGGAATACTTCCGCACGGGGGTCCTGGCCCATTCGGTCATACCCACGAGGTCGAGCAGCTCGCCGGTCTTGCGCTGGCGTTCCTTGCGGGGCACGCCCGCCATGGCGCCGAAGAAGTCGATGACCTGCCATCCCTTGAGGTATCCCGGGAAGCGATGGTGCTCCGGGAGGTAGCCCACGCGGGCGAGCGACGCCTTGTCGCCGATCGGGCGCCCCAGCAGCGTGCCGGTGCCCCCGCTCCGCCGGATCACGGTCATGAGAATCTTCACCAGGGTCGACTTGCCCGCGCCGTTGGGCCCCAGCAGCCCGAAGACCTCGCCCCGGCCCACGCGCAGGTCGACCCCGCGCAGGGCCTTGACCTTCTTCCCGTAGGACTTGGCCAGCCCGGTCGACTCGATCGCCCACTCGCTTGCGATAGCGGTCACGACGCCTCCCCCTGTCGCGGCCTTCGCGCGACGATGTGGAACACATGCCAGTGCCTCGCCCGCCCCTCGGCGTCCTCCGCGTCCTTCTCGTCCTCCTCGAAGTGCTCGATCTCGAGCCCCTCGAGGAGGGTCAGTGCCCCGTCCCGGGTCTGGTGGCTCCGGTCCGGCAGGCTCGCCCAGGTGTCCCGCTCACCGAAGAGCTGCCCGCAGAACC
>DAIQNV010000065.1:11994-17564 GCA_036788215.1 Phycisphaerales bacterium
CGCAGGCCCTCGGGGTGCCCGTCGATCGCGAGCACCCGCCAGCCCCGGGCGAGCAGCTCGATCGTGTCGCGCCCCTGGCCGCAGCCCAGGTCGATCGCGAGGGGAGCCGCCATCGTCGCCGGGACCCCGGTGTCCGCATCGGGGGGCGGGTCCCGATCGAACGCCCTGAGCGCCCGTGTCAGCGTCTCCCGCGCGGGCTTGCCCTCCATCCGGTCGAAGTAGGCTGGCCAGTCGCGGTCCTGAGCCGCGAGCCAGGCGGGCGACGGCGCCCGGACCGATCCGGGGGGCGGGACATCGGGCTGGGGAGGCAACTGGGTCATAGGCTGAGCGAATGTATCGGGATTTGCACCAGTTCGTTTCGGCACTCGAGAAGGCGGGCGAACTCGTGCGCATTCCCGAGCCTGTGGACCCCGTTCTCGACATCCCGGCGATCGTCGACCAGATCTCGAAGGCCAGGGCTCCCCATCCGCCCGGCGAGCGCACACGCCGGAACGATCCCGCACGCTATGACCGTGGCGGGCCGGCGCTGCTCTTTGAGAACCCGATCGGCTCGGACACGCCGGTCCTGATGAACGCGTACGGGAGCTACCGACGCATGGAGATGGCGCTGCGCTGCGCCGAGGGCGGGCTGGATGCCCTGGGCGACGTGATCGGGGAGCTCGCCAAGCCCCAGCCTCCCCGGGGTCTGGGCGAGGCGATCGAGAAGGCCCGGCAGTTCGCGCCGGTCCTCAAGATCGGGCCCAAGCGCCGCAGGGGGCGCGGGGCGTGCCAGCAGGTCATCCACACCGCGGAGAGCATCGACCTCACGAAGCTCCCCATCCTGCGGTGCTGGCCACTCGATGGCGACTTCGCGTCCGTGGGGTATCCGGCGGATGTCAACGCCCGGGTCCCGGGCCTGGGTCACCCCGATCTGTCCGATGAAGAATGGAACGCGCGGTACCGCGGGCGGTACATCACGCTCGCGGGCATCCACACCATCCACGCGGACGACCGCGATGACCCCAAGCCCGCGTCGCACAACATCGGCATGTACCGCGTGCAGCTCCTCGGCAAGAACCGGGTCGCGATGCACTGGCACATGCACCACGACGGCGCCCGCCACTGGCGGAGCTGGAAGAAGCTGGGCGAGCCCATGCCCGTCGCGATCGCGCTGGGCGGGGAGGCCTGCTTGCCCTATGCCGCGACGGCGCCGCTGCCCCCGGGCATCTCCGAGCTGCTGATGGCGGGGTTCCTGAACGGTCGGGGGATCGAGATGGTCCGGGGGATCAGCGTTCCGCTCTGGGTGCCGGCGAACGCGGAGATCGTCATCGAGGGGTTCGTCCGCACCGACGCGGGTTTCATCGACTACGACCCGCGCGACCCCCAGCACGGGCCGATCGGCGAGGGCGCCGTCTTCGAGGGCCCCTTCGGCGACCACACGGGGTTCTACTCCCTGCCCGACCGCTACCCCATCGTCGAGGTCAGCGCCGTGACCACGCGGGAGAAGCCGATCTACCCCGCGACGGTCGTGGGCCTGCCGCCGCAGGAGGATTACTTCCTAGGGAAAGCAACCGAGCGGCTCTTCCGCCCGTTGCTGCAGGTCCTGATCCCGGACATCGAGGACTACGACCTGCCGATGTTCGGCGCGTTCCACAACTGCGCGTTCGTCAAGACCAAAAAGAGCTACCCCTTGCACGCCCGGCGCGTGATGCACGCGATCTGGGGCGCGGGGCAGATGGCGTGGACCAAGTCGATCTTCGTCGTGGACGACGACGTCGATGTGCACGACGAGAGGGCGGTCCTCGAGGCGTGCGCGAAGCACTGCGACCCGGTGCGCGATATCGAGCTGATCCGGGGGCCCCTCGACATCCTGGATCACGCGGCCCCGCACCTCGCGGCGGGCAGCAAAATCGGCTTTGACTGCACGCGGCGCTGGGATAACGAGGACGCGGGGCGGGGGCCCCTGCCCCCGCCCGAGGCGCGGACGCGGGCGCTCGCGGCGGGCGAAGCGTCGGAACTGGTGCGAACGAAGGCGCTCGAGACCGAGGGAATCATCGAGGTACAACTCCCAGAGGCTTGCCCGGGCTGGATGCTCGTGCGGGTCGACCGGGGCTTCCACGAGCCGGGCGGCGTTGGGCTCGGGCGTCGCGTCGCGGGGGCGCTGGCGCGGGAGCTCGTGCAGCTCGGGCCCTCGGTCGCGCCGCCCTTCACGGTGGTGGTGGGGCGGGATGTGGATCTGAACGACCCGTCGATGGTGCTGTTCCACTGGCTGGCGAACAGCGACCCGGGGCGGGACCTGGTGCGTTCGCATTCAGAATCGCCCACGACGGTCGCGGTCTTCGACGCGACGCCAAAGACGGAGGAGGACTCCCGGGCATGCCCCGAGCCTGTGAGGGCCTGGCCCCCGGTGCTGCAGATCGACGCGGGATCGCGTGCTCGCACCGCGAAGCTTGTCGAGAGGTTGACGAGTTCTCGCTAGCCGTTCGTCGCTCGGATACCCGATAAGATTTCATTCTGGCGAGCGTGGGTGTTTCTCGCATGAATCGTGAGTAATGTGTCCGGTCTGCGTTTCGGGTGGGGGATACGCAGCGCGGGCGTGCCGGAGCATGCCCCCGGAAGGCTTGTCCGCCGGAGCACCTGATGAGAGTGGTTCCCCTTCGGCGTGTGTGCCCGGCGAGCGCCGGCTTGTCCTGGCTGGCGCGGTTCGCGGAATCGGCGACGGTCGGCGTGGCGGTCCTTGATTCCGAGCTTCGGTATGTCTTCGTGAACCCCGCGGTGCAGGCGATGCACGGGATGCCCCGCGAGGCGACGGTGGGGCGGTGCGTGCACGAGCTCATGCCCGAGATGGGGCGGACCGTCGAGCCTCACCTGCGCGCCGCCCTGGCGGGCACGCCCGTGACGAAGAAGGTGACGGGCGTGACGCCCCGGAACCCGGATTCGGCAGCGTCGTGGATGGTGCACTACTTCCCGGTCGAGGGCGATTTCGGCGAGCGGTTCGTGGCGGTCGTCTCGCAGGAAATCACCGACCGCGAGGCGGAGCGTCGCGCATCGAGGCTGGCGAATCGGCGGCTGAAGAGCCAGAACGAGCTGCTGACCACGCTGGCCAACGGGATGGCGCACGACCTCCGCACGCCCCTGGCGACCGCGATCGTTCAGCTGGAGCTCGCCCGCAACGCGTGCGTGTCTTTCAAAGCGGTCGAGCAGATCGACGAGGCGATCAGCGTCCTGAGGCACGGCGCGGAAACGGTGTCGGGCCTGTTGCGCCTGGCGTCCGCGATGCGGGTGCCCTCCGCGGACATCGTTGAGACGAGGCCGATCGTCGAGCGAGCCTGGGCGGCGGTGGGCTCATCGCTGGAGGAGCGGGGGGGCGGGGTGCTGCGGATCGAGGGCGATCTGCCCAGCGTGATGGGCGACGGGGCGCTGCTGGCGGACCTGTTCCAGAACCTCTTCGACAACGCGGCGAAACACGGCGCATCGCCCGGCGAGCCGGTCCGCGTCGTCGTCCGCGGGCGGACCGAGGGCGACCGCGCGATCGTCGAGGTCTGCGATTCGGGCGCGGGCGTCGAGCCGGGCGAGCGCGAGCGGATCTTCGGGGTGTACGCGAAGGGCACGGGCTCGCCCGGGATGGGGCTCGGGCTGGCGATCGTCGACCGGATCATGCGCGTGCACGACGGATCGGTGCTGGTCTGCGATAACGAGCCGCGGGGGACGAAGTTCGTGCTCGAGTTCCGGGGTGCGGACGTCGACATGATCGGGGACGAGCTGCCCGCGGGCTCCCGCGCCGGGCTCGATGAGCGGGTTCCGCGGGGCGTGCGTCCGGCCGCGGACTGCGACGATCGCGACGATTCGCGCCGCTCGCCTTGAATGCTGGCGCCGCTCCGTTCCGGAGCGGGCCATGCCCCTAAGGTGATGCACTGAGATGACGTAATGCGGTGGCCGTATTTCCTCGCAGGTTAAGTATGAAACCGCGGTAATAGCATCCGGCGTCGGTAACATCGTTGAGGCATGACGAGCGGAGGTGCGGGGTCGCCCGCAGCCGCGTCCCGCGGGGCGTCCCGCAGAGGCCTTCAACGAAAGCCGAGGCGTCGTATGGTCAACCGGTTCGCGCACAGTGATCTGGTGGAGTGGCTGAGGCAGTCGATCGAGCCCTGGGCCTCGCGGGCGCCCTTCGGCGTCGGCGTGGTCGATGAGGACCGTCGGTTCTGCTATGTGAACCGGGCCCTGAGCGTTCCCAATGGCCTCTCGGAGCAGGGGCACCTCGGGCAGAGGGCCGACGAACTCATCCCGGGCCTGCGGGGCCTGCTGTCGACCGGCATCGAGGACTTTCGTGGTCCCGATGTCGACGTGGGCAGCGACCGTCCGGGCGGGCAGGTCGACCCCCCCTGCGCCGGGGGCTGGGTGATGCATCGGCTCCCGCTGACGCTGAACGGCGAGCAAGCGGCGCTGAGCGTGGTCTTCGATACAGCGCCCGGGCCGGTCGAGACGGCGCTGATGCAGCGGAGCAACGCGACCCTCCGCACGCAGAACGACCTCTTGGCCACGGTGGCGAGCGGGATCGCGCACGACCTCCGGTCGCCCCTCGCGTCGGCGCTGATGCAGATGGTGCTGGCCCGGCGCGCCATCAGCGACGGGAACGCGGAACTCGCCCTCGGGCTGCTGAGCGAGATGGAGTCGACGCTGAGGCACGGATCGGCGATGGCGGGCGGGCTGGTGCGCCTGACCAAGACCCTCCGGATCGTGGCGGCGGACGCGGTCGAACTCGATCGGATCGCGGAGTGCTCCTGGCGCGCGGTGGTCACCGCCCGCGACCCGGCGGGCGAGGCCAGCATCCGGATCGAGCGTCCGCTTCCGATGGTGCTGGGCGACGAGGCGCTGCTGCGGGATGTCTTCCAGAACCTGTTCGAGAACGCCCTGAAGTACGGGCGCGAAGGGGTCCCGGTGCGGGTGACGGTGCGGGGCGCACTCAAGGGGGACCGCGTGGTCGTCCGGGTCAGCGATAACGGACGCGGAGTGCCCAAGAGCGCGCGCAAGAGGGTCTCGCAGGACTTCACCGGCGGGGGATCGTCGGGCGGCGCGGGGCTGGGCCTGGCCCTCGTGGAGCGCATCGTGCAGGTGCACGACGGGACGCTCTCGATCGAGCCCAACGAGCCCCACGGGAGCGTGTTCGTGCTCGAGTTCCGGGCCGCCCGGGTCGACGTCATCGGCGAGGACCTGACGGACCGTGCGCAGGACCCCGTCGATCGGGGCGTCGCCTAGTTGGGTGGGGGGCGGCGCTGCACTTGCGAATCGGTCAAGGCTGCGCTCCAAAGGGGGTGGGGTGTTCGCTTCATTCACGCGGGCCATGCCGGCTCCGCAAGGGTCGGTTGCGTTTCGGCTTTGGTGCGCGGGGCGATCGGAGGTACGTTGAACGGGCTCCGGTGCTCGTGTGCGGGACGATGCACGCTCCTGTACGAGCGGGCGACGCGCGCCCGCGGCAGGATCGCTTCTCCGGGACCGGGGATCGCGGCATGGACGAAAGTCTTCACGACTGGACGGAACGGGCGGTGCGTCCCTGGGCCGACAGGGCACCCTTCGGTGTCTCGGTGGTCGAC
>DAIQNV010000066.1:0-6661 GCA_036788215.1 Phycisphaerales bacterium
GTCCACATGCTCTCGACCTCCGCCTTCAACGCCCTCCTGAAGACGATGGAGGAGCCCCCCGAGCACGTGAAGTTCATCCTGGCGACCACCGAGCCCCACAAGGTCCCAGCGACCATCCAGTCCCGCTGCCAGCGCTTCGACTTCAAGAACATCCCCGCCTCCGCCATCGGCAACCACCTCGAGGCGGTCATCAAGCAGGAGAAGCTCAAGGCCGATCCCGAGCTCGTCCACGCGGTCGCCCGCCTGGGCAATGGCTCGATGCGCGACGCCTTGAGCCTGCTCGACCGTCTCATGGCCTCCGGCGAGAAGAAGCTCACCGTCCCGCTCCTGGAGGACCTCCTGGGCCTGCCCGACCGCGAGTTCGTGGGCCAGATCCTCGACGCCGCGGTCGAGGGCGACCCCGCCAAGGCCCTCCGGGCCGGGGGCGTGCTGCTCGACAAGGGCATCTCCGCCGACCAGCTCCTAGAGTCCCTCCTCGACCGGCTCCGCGATCTCATGGTCCTCGCCGCCTGCGGGCCCGAGACCGACCTCGTCGAGCTCTCCGGCGCCGCCCGCAAGGCCGAAGCCGAGCGGGCCCAGCGCTTCGACGCCGCGGGCCTCATGCACATGATCGTGATGACAGAGCACGTGCAGCGCTCGCTCAAGTCCAGCTCCGTCCCAAGGGCCCTCCTCGACGCCCTGCTCGTCCGCCTCGCCCTCACCGAGAAAATGGCCGAGGTCACCGGCCTCGTCCTCTCCGGAGGCGCCCGCGCGGGAAAAGCCTGACGCCCGGCGGGACCCCGGCTCCGCGGCCCCCCGAGCGCCGCCCGCCGACACCCTCCCCCACCCCGACCGGGCGACCCGAGACCAGACGACACCCGGCGCACACCGAGGCGACGACGACGACCACGCCCGCCCCCGTCGCGATTCCTCCGGGCATCTGGGGCAAGGTCATCGAGGCGAGCGCCCGGAAGCCCCGCCTGCTCGCGGTCGTGCGGAACCTCGCGCTCCGCGAGTGCGCCGGGGGCAAGGCGACCGTCGTCGCCCCGCCCTCGCGCTACGCGTACGCCAGCGAGCACGCGGACGAGATCGCCGAACTCATCCGCTCGGTCGTGGGCGAGCCCGTCAAGCTCACGGTCGAACAGCTCGCGGAGGGCGAGGAACTGCCCGTCATCTTCGCCGCCCAGCCCAGCGCCGAGGCGACCGGCGAGCCCGGGGCCCAGGCCCCCCGCCCCGAGAACGACCCCGAGGACCACCCCCTCGTGAAGCAGGTCATCGAGCTCTTCGACGCCAAGGTCGTCCACAAGAAGCGCGACGACGCCTGACACACACCACGGAGAGAGCCGCCATGTTCGACATGAAATCCATGGGCAAGATCGCCAGCCTGATCAAAAACCGCGACAAGATCGAGGGCGCCGCCCGCGACGTGAAGGCCCACCTCGACACGCTCCGCGTCGAGGGCCAGTCGGGCAGCGGGGCCGTCCGCGTCACCGTCACCGGGGCGATGAAGGTCGAGTCCGTCCGCATCGACCCCGCCCTCGCTGCCGGGCTCGTCAGCAACGACAAGGCGATGGCGGAGGGCCTCATCACCCACGCGGTCAACGATGCGATGAACAAGGCCCAGGAAGCGGCCCGCGTCGCCATCCAGCAGAAGATGGGCGAGCTGGGCCTCGGAGACCTGGGCGACCTCGACGCCCTCAACAGCCTGCAGAAGATGCTCCCGTGAGCGGAACCGAGCTGCCCCTCTACACCCGCTGCACCGTCTGGACGCTCCCCAAGGGCGCACAGCCCCGCATCAAGATCCTCGAGGCCCCGGACGAGCCGGCGGACCCCCGCGTCGACGCCCTGTGGGACGCCAAGGTCACCGCCAACCCCCGCCTCTTCAACGGGCCCGTCCTGAACTGGATCGACGCCGACCCCGAACGCGCGACCGTCCGCACCCGCCGCGACGAGTTCAAGCGCCTCACCGTGCAGCCCGAGATCGACTGCGCCGTCACGCATCTGGGCGTCACCTGCATCCTCATCGCCCCCGACCACACCGGCGAGCCCCATGTCTTCCTGGGCAAGCGCGGCGTCCAGACCCGCATCTTCGGAGGGCTCTGGGAGCTCGGCCCATCGGGGGGCGTCGACGCCCCGCCCCGCTCGCAGGACCACCTCGACCACATCGACCTCTGGAAGGCCCTCCGCCTCGAGATCGCCGAAGAGCTGGGCCTGCCCATCGACCCCGACCGCCAATCCCGCTCGATCGACCCCGTCGCCTTCTTCCACGACCCCATAGGCATGAGCTTCGAGGTCGCCTACCGCGTCGAGCTCACGACGAGAGTCGAGGACCTCCTCGCGATGGCCGAGACCGACGCCAACCAGCGCACCAGCAGCTGGGAATACGAAGCCACCCGATGGCTCCCCATCGCCCACATCCCCGCTTTCGACGACGCCGAGAACGAAGCCATCATCCCCCCCACCCGCGCGCTCTTCCGAGCCCTCGGCTGGATCCCAAGCCCAACAAACTAGCCCGAAGCGTCAGCGCCGGGCCACACCGATCAAGCCAACTCGCCCAAGTCGATTCCCACGCAACGCCCCCACAACGAGCCCGAAGCGCAAACAAGGGACTCCCCTCTCTTCGCCACTTTGCCACTCCACCACTCCGCCACTCAATCCGGCGCACACCGCTTCACCAGATCCCCCGGCAAAGCCGCGCACAAAATCCCCGCCAGCGCAATGAACCCCGCCACCACCGCGAACGCCGGCTCGAGCCCCAGCCCCTCCCCCACCAACCCAAAGGGCGCCGCCAGCACCCCCGCGACCGTCCCCTCCGCGGCGCCCACATGCAGCACCCGGGCCGCGTTCGCCCCGAAGAACGCGAACACCCACGCCCCGCCCAGGAGCATCCCCGAAGCGAACGCGGTCCGGTGCGGGAGCAGCCTCTGACCGAGCGCCAGCGCCACGGGAATCAAACTCCCGAAGCCAATCCCCGCGATGATCGCGAGCGCCCCCGCCGCGAAGGCCGCGGGCAGCACGCTCTCCCCCGCCAGCCGGTCCGCATACGGAAAGAGCGCGATCGGGATTGCCCCGAGGATCGGGATGAGGACGAACGCCGGCTTCTCCCACTTCGCGGACAGGATGAACCCCAGCAGGATCCCCCCGCCCCCCATCCCCACCTGCATGCACGCCTGCAGGGGCCCGTTGATCGCGCTCGCCCTCACCCCAAGGGCATCGGTCATCACGCCCGCCCCCGCCTGCGTCAAGACCAGCCTCTCGGTCCACTCCACGAACAGGTAGACCAGCGCCAGGTTCGAGCAGAAGCGGATCGTGTTCCCCGCGTACAGGAGCCAGAACGCCGCCCATCGCGCCCGCTGCTCACTTCTGGGCAGCGCACGGTGCAGGTCGTGCGCATCGGCGCTGCGATGGGGCGTCTTGCGGATCGCCCACCACAGGACCGCCGCCATCACCAGCCCGAAGGGCATCAGGATCACCAGGTTCCGCAGCCCCGCGTTCGTCGCTTCGGCCCCCTCCAGCCCCGAGGCCCCCGCCAGCCCCTGCACGATCATCGGGCTGAAGACATTCCCCCCGATCCCCCCGATCATCCCCGCGAGGAAGAAGATCGAGATCATCGCGCTCCGCCTCGGGCCCGCGAGCTGCCCCACCGCCGCCGCCGCGGGCGGATGGAACGCCCCCACCCCCGCCAGCCCGAAGAGATACACAAACAGCAGCATCCCGAACGTGTCCACACGACCGATCGACGACACGCACACCGCCGCCAGCACCACGCCCAAAGGCCCGAACACACGGCTGTCCAGCTTGTCCCCCAGCCACGCCACGACGGGCTGGATCCCCCCGCTCGCGACCGCGCCGAGCCCCAGCAGCAGGCTCTTGCGATCGGGCCCGAACCCCAGCTTCACCGCCAGGAGGGGCAGGAGCGCCACCGGCACGAAACTGAAGAAGTCCACCCCCGTGTGGCTCACGATGGGCACCCACGACCGCACCCGCTCGCCTGCGGAGCGCCGATCGGGCACCCCCCTTACCGCTCCCTCGCCCTCCATGGGAACCACCGGAACCACGGAAGGAGAAGCGATCTCGGGCGGGGCCTGCGTCATCGTCGTGGGTTCTAGGTCACACGCCCCCCGGATGCGAACCCGCCCCCCGCCCCCGTCTCAATCCACCCTTGGCGATCCCGTGGGGGCGCGGTAGCCTGTCACCGGCGGCCCCGGGGGGTGGCCCCGCTATCGGACGCGTCGCGCCGGGTCCCCGGCTCGCCCCGCCCAGAAAGGTCCACCATGCTCCGCCGCTTCATCGCCAGCGCCACCCTCGCGCTCGCCCTCTCCGCAGGCTCCGCCCACTCCGCCGACCAGAACGCACGCCACGACGGCGCCCCGGGCTACAAGACCTACGAGGGCTACGCCCTCATCCGCACCCATCCCGAGACCGCCCGCCAGCAGCTCGCGGTCACCAGCCTGAACATGTCCATCATGGACGAGGGCGTCCGCGCCGCCGGGGGCACCGCCTGGCTCGCCAGCCCCGCCCAGGTCCGGGCCCTGGTCGACCTCGCCATCCCCTTCGACACACTCGTCCCCGACATGGCACCCGTCGTGGCCACCGAGCGCGCCAGGCTCGACGCGGAACGCGCCCGCTGGCAGCGCCGGGCCGACGCCCTGCTGCAGCGGGCCGATCCCGACAACCCGCCCATCATCAACGCCATCGACGATTCGTTCTTCAACGAGTTCCGCCCTTACGCCGACCCCGTCGCGCCCGACCTCAGCGAGTTTCTCGATCATCTTCTCGCCGCCCACCCGGGCCTCATCTCCCGCGAGACCATCGGGTTCAGCCAGGCCGGGAACCGCCCCATCCACGCCTACACCATCTCCGGCGCCACCGGCCCGGCCGGCAAGCCCGCCCTCGCCTTCAACGCCACCGCGCACGCCCGCGAGTGGATCACCCCCATGGCTCTCCTCTACATCATGGACCGCCTCCTCGATGGCTACGGCGCCGACCCCGAGACCACCCTCCTCCTCGACCAGCTCGCCATCCACTTCATCCCCGTCATGAACCCCGACGGGTACATCTACTCCTGGGACGCCGAACGATTCTGGCGCAAGAACCGACGCAACAACGGTGACGGCACCTTCGGCGTCGACTGGAACCGCAACTTCTCCGTCGCCCACGGCACCGGCTCCAGTTTCAACACCAGCTCCGACGTCTACAACGGGGGCGCCCCCTTCACCGAGAGCGAGACCCGCGCCTTCCGCGACTTCATCACCAACCGCCCCAGCATCGTCGCCCACATCGACTTCCACGCCTTCTCCCAGCTCATCCTTTACCCCTATGGCTACACCACCACCCCCGTCCCCGATCCCGACGGCGCCGTCTTCCGCACCGTCGCCCAGCGCCTGAGCGACACCATCCTCTCCGTCGATGGCGCGTTCTATGTCCCCCAGCCCATCATCGATCTCTACCCCACAGGGGGCTCCAGCACCGATTGGGTCTGGGCCTCGGAGAACGCCTTCTCCTGGGCCTTCGAGCTCCGCCCCGCCGACCAGTTCTCAGGCGGATTCGACCCCTCGCCCACGCTCATCCGCCCCACCGCTGAGGAGAACCTCGCCGCTGTCCTCGAACTCATGCGGACCGTCGCAGCGGGAGTCACCACCGACTTCCCGCTGGGCCAGCCCGCCACCATCCCCGCGGACGAGCCCAGCACCATCACCGTCCGGATCTCACCCGCCTTCTCCGGCGCCCTCAGTTCCACCACCGCCACCCTCTACGCCCGCTCCGGGTCCGATCCCTTCGCCCCCTCCGCCCTGACACCCCTCGCGGGCGACCAGTACCAGGCCACACTCCCCGCCACCCCGTGCGGCCAGATCCTCGAGTACTACTTCACCATCCAGTCCACCTCCGGGGGCCTCTTCACCATCCCCGCCGGCGCTCCCACATCGACCTTCACCGCGAACGCGGTCACCACCACCCTCGCCCTTTTCGACGACCTCGAGACCGACACAGGCTGGACCGTCGGCGCACCGGGCGATACCGCCACCACCGGCATCTGGGAACGCGCCGACCCGGAGGGCACCGCCGCCCAGCCCGAGGACGACCACACCCCCGATGGCGTCATCGCCTGGATCACCGACGCCCGCGCCGGCTCGAGCCTCGGCAGCTTCGACATCGATGGCGGGGCCACCACCCTCACCTCCCCCCGCCTCGATACGACCCCACCCGCGGACCGCCCAAACGCCGACGCGATCATCTCCTACTGGCGCTGGTACTCCAACGACCGGGGCGCCAACCCCAACACCGACTCCATGCCCGTCCTCATCTCCGCTGACGATGGCCAGACCTGGACCACACTCGAAACCGTCACCGACAACGCGAACGCGTGGGTCTACCGCGCCTTCCGCGTCGCCGATTTCGTCACCCCCACCGACCGCGTCCGCCTCCGCTTCGTCGCCCGCGACGATGCGCCGGGCTCCATCGTCGAAGCGGGCGTCGACGATCTCGCCCTTGAGTTCACAGGCTGCGACGACCCAACCAACCCCGCCGACCTCGCGCCCCCCTTTGGCGAACTGACCTTCGCGGACATCTCCGCCTTCCTCCAGTTCTTCGTCGCCCAAGACCCCAGGGCCGACCTCGCCCTACCCGAGGGCCAGTTCACCTTCGCCGACATCTCCGCCTTCCTCGCCGCCTTCGCCGGGGG
>DAIQNV010000066.1:6761-8295 GCA_036788215.1 Phycisphaerales bacterium
AAGGGTGCCACTGGCTGCTCGCCAGCCAGTGCCGCCCCGCCCCGGCGTGGGTCCTATCCGCGTCCGCCGGGAATCCGACCACCCGATCGGAATACCATCCCCAAGCCGCCGCACGCGGGACGCGCAGCGCCCTCCGTACACACCGAGCACACGCGAGCACAGGGGATACCCCATGCCGACGACGACGACCGAAGACACCCGCCCCCTCACCCAACGCCTCAAGGAGGACAACTGGGACCTTCACCAGCTCGCTGAGAAGGACGCCCTCCCCCGCCACATGGTCGCGGGCACCCTCCCTAAGGACGCCTACGTCCAGATGCTGGGCCAGATGTACCTCGCAAACGCCGCCCTCGACCAGGCGATCAGCGAGCACCGCGAAGGCGTGACCATCCTCCGGGAGCTCGTCGCCGACCGCCAGTTCCAGGCCCCCTACCTCGAGCAGGACCTCCGCTTCTGGGGCTCCGAGCCCAGCCGGCACACCCCCCTGCCCGAGACCCAGGAACTCATCGACGCCATCCACGACGCGTCCGCCACCGACCCCCTCAGGCTCTTCGGCCTCCATTATGTCCGCGAGGGCGCCAACAACGGCAACAAGTTCGTCGCCATGAAGCTCCGCAAGGCCTGGGGCCACACCGCGGAGGACGGCTTCCACTACCTCGACCCCTACGGCGAGGGCCAGCGCCCCCTCTGGGAGCGATTCAAGCGCAACATCGACAAGATCGAGCTCACCGAGGACGAGAAGCAGCGCGTCGTCGCCTCCGCCCGCTCCATGTTCGAGCACATCCGCAAGATCAACCAGGCCTTCGACCTCCCCCCCGTCGAAGACAAGACCCCCACCATGCCCACCCCGTAACCCGGGCACACAATCACGACCGACGGTGCCACTGACCTCGCCCAACGGGCGAGGTCAGTGTCTTTTTGGACACCACAGACCCACTGGAGCCCCAAGAGTCAGCGCGCGGGCTGGAACGACAACACGCGCGGGTGCCGTGGTCTCGCGAGCCGAAGGCGAGCTAGACCACGAACGAGCGACGCGGGAACAACGCGCTCCGACTCCCAAACCCCCTCACTCCAACTCCACATCCAGCGTCCCCCGCATCCGCCCCCGCACCAGCCCCAGGCGCGCCGTCCCGGGCGACCGGGCCAGCCGGTCCGAGAGGTCCGACGCCCCGTCGATCGGCGTCCCGTCCACCTCCACGATCACGTCGCCCACCCGCAGCCCCACCCGACCCGCGGGACCGTCCTCGTCGATGTTCACCACCACCGCCCCCGGGAACACACGGCCGAACCCCAGCCGCCTCGCCAACTCCACATCGAGATCGCGGACCGCCGCGTCCAGGGGATCGAGGTACACCCCCCCGATCGCCGCCGCGAGCGCGCGGTCCCGGTTCACCAGCGTCGCCCGGATCGACCGCTCCCGACCCGATCGCAAGACGCCGATCGCGATCTCCCGCCCGGGGGGTGTCAGCGCGATCAGGTTCCGCAGGCGGTTCAGGTTCGACGCGGGCCGCCCGTCGACCGACACGATCACATC
>DAIQNV010000066.1:8395-13693 GCA_036788215.1 Phycisphaerales bacterium
ATCGCGGTGTTGATCCCCACGACCTTCCCGTCGAGCGTCACCAGGGGCCCCCCGGAGTTCCCGGGGTTGATCGACGCGTCGGTCTGCAGGAACTCCTGGTACCGCGCCCCCTCCCCCATGCCGATCCCCGCCCGCCCCTTCGCGCTCACGATCCCCGCGGTCACCGTCTGGTCGAATCCGAACGGGCTGCCGATCGCCAGGACCCACTCCCCCACCTCCACCGACTCCGAATCCCCGAGCTCCGCCGCCACGAGGTTGTCCGCCTCGATACGCAGGACCGCGATATCCGTCGCCGCGTCCGAACCCACCAGCTCCGCCGGGTACTCCCGATCGTCCGACAGACGCACCAGGAGCTCATCCCCTGTGCTGATCACATGGTGGTTGGTCAGGATCACGCCCGTCTCGTCGATGATCACCCCCGACCCCAGCCCCGCGTCCTCCAGACGGCTCGGCCCCTGGCGCATCGTCCGCCCGAAGATGTCCCGCGAGACATTCTGCACCAGCCTCCGGCTCGTGATGTGCACCACGCTGGGCTCCAGCGTCCGGGCTGCGTACTTGAACGCATCGCTCAGCGCCCGCGCGTGCTCGATGTGCTCCCGCTCGGGTCCGGTCGGTTGCTCGGTGCGGGCCCGCTCGACCTGGGCCCACGAACCCGACACGCACGCGCATAGAGCCACCGCGGTCCAGAAGGATCTCGTCCAGGTGCGCACGTCGTGTCTCCTTTCAATGGGTCCGTCAGACCCCGTACTCGGCCCAGCTCGAGCTGGTCTCCGTCACCCGTACCCGCTCGAGCGTCACCCCCCGGGGCAGGGCATACCCATTCCCATCCTCGTCCCGGTACTCCCCACCGCCCCCACCTCCACCAGAACGGATCAGCCCGTCCAAGTGTTCGAAGATGCGCCGGGCCATGACCTCCGTCGTGGGGTCCTCCCCCTCGAACTCCACCAGCCTTTTCCCCAGGGGCCCCTCCCGCAGCCCCGCGATTTCGGGGTCCGCCGAGTTCACCACCAGCGCGTGGTCCAGCCGGTCCAGATACCCCCCCACCGCGAGCTTCAAAGCCTTGAAATCACAGACCATGTCGTGCTCGTCGAGCGTCTCCGCCGACAGCACCAGGTCGATTTGCCGGGAGTGCCCATGGGGCAACCGACACCGCCCCGGGTGCTTGCTCAGCATGTGCCCGCTCTCGACCTCGAACGACTTGCAGATCCGGTACCGCATGGGCCGGGATCGTAGGGGGCGGACCCGGCGGGCCGCATCTGCCGGAACCTCACTCTCGTCCGTACCCGCCGGCCCTTTCGCTCAACCGCCCGCATCATGCCGGGACAGATGTCCCGCCCCGAGACGCCCGGTCACACTTTGTCCACAAGCCGATGATCCGTCGACCGGCCGAGTTGGGCACATGCGCGACATCGAAGTCCCCGTCTCGATTGACGAAGAAAAGATGCATCGTCTGAAACGCGTCATCGGACTTGCGGGCGTAGAGCACATCCCGGTTCGGTCGGTAGATCCGAGACCGCAGGCCCCGCCGAACAGTGACGCCGTCGGGCGCATACTCGACCTTGGGCCAGAGCCGCAGCATCGAAGCGAGCGAGGACAGCAGGAATGGCAAGCTCCATGCAGCGGCGGCAAGAACGACAATGACAGCCTCGAACTGGCCCCACATCATGTTTGCGAACCACGCACTTAGGCCAACAAACAGCAGCCCGGAGACGACACCCGGGATGTTCTGCTGTCCATACGCCACACGACGCTCCCCGCGAGGCTCCCCAAATACCGAAGCGGTAGGCAGATCCCGATGCAAAATGAGCCCACACATACCATCTTTCTGTACTAACTGCTTGAGCTCTTTACCGACACACAGACGACCGATAGGGCCTAGGCCTACCCACAACATAGCGATCTTCCACGCCTTTGGTGAGGTCACGCGTGTTGCCTTGATGGCAAACAACCAAGCCACGCGGGAGAGCAGATAGCCTATCGCAATGAGGGTGATGGCAACGACAGCCAATGCCATATCTCGACCGGCATGAGCAGGGACGAACTGCCCGACATACCGCGACATCGCCACCACGAATGCCATCGCTGGCATCCCGATCACCGCACCGTCCCGGCGCGCAAAGGCGGTCTCCGCAAACTCACCGATTTGCTCTTCGCCCGTGTCAGGGCAGGCTGATCGCGACACTTTCACTTAATGCAGTCTCGAGGGTGCTGGACACAACACTGATCGAGCTCAAAGTTGAGCTTCTCCCGAGCAGTCGCCATGTCATTTGCCAATGTATCTGAACAGAACTCAAGAGCGACTTTCAAAAGTGAGAAACAGCCGATGAGGGCGAAGCCGACTCCAAATGGCAGCCCGACGCCCGTAGCGGCTATGGGGACAGCACCGAGAAGACACGCGCCTTACCCACTGAAGGAGGTGTTTCTACACGTTTCGTGCTTCCGCTCCGCAGCCGCTCGGTCGAGCCGAAACTGACCTTCTGCGCGATCAACGCACACTACATACGGGTCGAAAGGGAACGGCACCGGAGGCGACACACCCCCGCCAGAGTTCGGAACCTCTTGCTCGATCTCAAGCAGCGCGTCGAGTTCCGCATCCGTTACCCACCGGATCGGCTGCAACTCGACCACCGTCGCGCCAGAGGAATCCAGGCGTTGGATGACGATCGCGTCAATCTCATCCGTATCGAAGGACGTGGAGAACTCGACGATCGCGATACCGAACTTCGAAACGCCGCTTGCGGCCAGCAAAACCGCGAGCACCGGATCATCCATAGCTGCCACATCCTCAACATCGACATCCAGCACGGTAACCACAAAGGGCTGCGGTCCGTGAGCAAAACCGTCCAGAATCTGGCCCTTCTCTACTACTGGCGCACCCGGCGGAACAGTAAGAAAGAGACCCGAGGTAGTCTGGACATAGGGCGAGCGAAACATCCGATCCCAGAAGTCAAAGTAGAAGTGTGCCGTATCACGGATCGCCGCCTCCTGATGCTCGAGCAGCGCAGCATCCGGTGACACACCGACCTGCACCGCCTGAGTCGCACGGAAGAAGTCCTCGGCGGTGGTCGCTTGTGTTTGCGCGGGCTCAGAGGCGGACGCAATCGCAACGAGGCCGCCGCACACGGCTACCGACATCATGCAGAACGCTTTTCGAGAGATCGCTAACGACTTGCACATCGAATACCTTGCTTTCGTTCTGCAAACAATACCTCCCCCCGCCCCCGTCACAAGAACATTCTCACAAACAAGGAAGAGTCCTGAGAATATCGTTCAAATCCCTAATTCTGCCGGGCACCCTGATCACAAACGCCCTACAGCCAATCTCTTGCGCCCATCATCAGCCCCGATCCTCAAGTCCCCTTCGTATCCCCAAACAACTCAATATGCAGCCGATGCCCATACCGCCACCCACGCGCCAGGCACAGCTCCACCACCCACCGCACGCTCGCGGGATCGGGCACCGTCACGCCCTCGGGCATCAGGAAGACCTCGCCCGCAGCCACCCCCCGCAGCCTGCCCAAGAGCTCATCGATCTCCGCCAGGTCCGCCGGCCCGGTCACCACGAACTTGAACTGCCGCGCCCGCCCGCCCTCGCCCGAGCGATCGACCAGCGCCTGCAGCGCCGCCAAGTCGATCCGCCGGGCCTCGTGGCGCTGGGCCCAGGTGCCCAAGGGGTCCCGCCCATCGTTCACCGGGGTGGAGTTGCTCAGCTTCGGGCTCAGGCTCATCAGGTCGAAGGCGATGTCGCCCCGGTCGACCGTCCCCGCGGTCTCGATGGTGATGTGCACGCCCCGCTCGGCGAGGGCTTGGGTCAAGGGGGCAAGCTGGGGAAAGATCATGGGCTCCCCCCCGGTCAGCACCGCGTGGCGGACGCCCGACGCCAGACACTCCTCCACCAGCGACCCAACCGTCCGCTTCTCCCCCTCGGGGTTCCAACTGGCATAGGGCGTGTCACACCAGCGGCACCGCAAATTGCACCCGCTCAGCCTGCAGAACCAGCTCGGGACGCCGGTCAGCATCCCCTCGCCCTGCAGGCTGACGAAGGTCTCGCTGACGAGCACCCGGTCCGAGGAATCTGTGCCGCCGGCCATTCCATCTCCCCGGTTCGCTGGCACACGCCCCCGAACCGGGGCATTGTACGAGTCAGGAGATTCATACATGTCGATATCTGTGCGCACACTTTCCGTCGTTCTCGCTTCGCTCGCCGGCTCCGCCCAGGCGGGCCTCATCGTCGACCAGGTCGGCGCGACCGTCGTCGGGGGCGGGTACTCCACGCAGGCCGCCCAGTCCTTCCGCCCGGCGCTCGACAACATCGCCGCGATCGAGGTCTACATCTACAGCAACCCGCAGCCGACCACGGTGACGATCAGCCTCTACGACACCTACTCCGGGGGCACCGCGCTCTCGGGGCTGCTCGCGACGAAGACGCTGACCGACGTCGCCCGCGACACCTTCGCCCTGGCGATCTTCGACCAGCCCGTCAGCGTCACGCCCGAGACCGAGTACTACTTCCTCGTCGAGGTCGCCAGTGGCGTCGTCGCGGGCCGGCGGAGCACGCCCTCGCCCTACGACCGGGGGCAGGTCCTCTTCGCGGGGGGCAATATCCAGGATGGAGACCTCGTCTTCCGCACCTTCGCCATCCCGGGCCCGGGCACCGTCGCGACCGTCGCCCTCGCGGGCGTCCTCGCCTGCCGTCGTCGCCGGGCCTGAGCCCGACCTGAGCCCGAGAGACTGAACCCGGGCCTCACCCCGAGTCGCCCACGCGGTCCGCGTACCGCGTCGGGTCCGGCACGCCCGCGTCCTTGAACCCGTTGCGCCGGATCACGCACGAATCGCACCGCCCGCACGCGGAGCCATCGGGCGCGGGGTCGTAGCACGAGTGCGTCAGCCCGTAGTCGACGCCCAGGCCCATGCCGAGCCGGATGATGTCGCCCTTGGCCAGGTCGATCAGGGGCGTGTGCACGCGGATCGGGTCGTCGCCCGCGTCCGCGCTCTTCCGTTCGACGCCCATCTTGGTCGCGAGGTTGACGACTTCCTCGAAGGCAGCGATGAACTCGGGCCGGCAATCGGGGTAGCCCGAGTAGTCGACCGCGTTGACGCCGCAGTAGAGGTCGCCCGCGCCGAGCGTCTCCGCCCAGGCGCTCGCGATGCTCAGGAAGATGAGATTGCGGGCCGGCACATAGGTGACCGGGATGCCCGACTTCATGTCGCCCTCTTCCCGGTCCTTGGGCACATCGATCGCGTCCGTCAGCGCCGAGCCCCCGAAGAGGCGCAGGTCGAGGGGGTAGACGATGTGCT
>DAIQNV010000066.1:13793-15789 GCA_036788215.1 Phycisphaerales bacterium
TCGGGAGCCGGGCCCTCCCAAGGACCGGGCCGACGGCGCCGACCAGCACGCGCCCAAGGGAAAGGACCGGGATATGCAGCACTATCGGGGTCGTGGACTGCTCGCGGGGCTCGTGCTCAGCGCCCTCCTAGGCGGGGGAGTGTCGCTCGGAGCCGATCCCGACCCCGGCCCACCGGTTGAGGCCGAGGCCCCGCCGACCGTCGCCGACCTGCGGTCGCGTCTCCTGGGCTGGCTGGGCAACACACCCGAGGACGACGCCCTCGCCCGGGCCCGCGCCGACTGGGCCGGGCTCACCGGGACCGCGACGCCCGAGGACCGCCTTCTGATCAACGCGCTGCTCCTGGCGCTCGATGGCGACGCCAGGGGCGCCGAGCGGGCCCTCGAGAGCGCCGTCGCCAGCAGCCCGCGGGACGCCGACACGCATCACGCGCAGGGCATGATCCTCCTGCAGCGCCTGACCACCGAGGGCCCGGGGCTGTCCTCGCTCTCCCTCGCGGGCAAGGCCCGCGCCGCGTGGAAGCGCGCGATCGAGCTCGACCCGGAGCACGCGCCCGCCCACATGGCCCTCGCGATGTACTACCTCAACGCGCCCGGGATCGCCGGCGGGGACAAGAAGGCCGCGGAGGACCTGGGCGAGGCCCTCGTCGCGATGGGCGAACGCGACATGGGGCACTCCGTCCTCGTGCAGGCCTCGCTCGCCCGCAGCAGGTGGACGGAAGCCCGGGAAAGACTCGACACCTGGATCGCGTCGTCCGAGGCCCCCGCGTCGCAGCGCAACGCGTACGCGACCTACCTCGTGGGCCTGGTCCTGGGCGAAGGGAAGCTCGGGGACGCGCTCGAGGTCCTGCCGAAGCTCGAGGCCCTCGCGCCCCCCGACGACGCGACGCCCCACTATCTCTGGGGACGGGCCCTTGTCATGCGGGGCGACCCGGGCGACACGCAGGCCGCCATCGACCGCTTCAGCCGGGCCATCGCCATCAGCCCGGACGCCCGCAACTCGCGCTGGTACCTGGCTGAAGCCCTGCGCAAGCAGGGCCTCGACCGCGAAGCCGCCCGCCACTACGAGGCCTTCGCGGGGCGGTTCCCCGACGACGACCGGTCCAAGGAAGCCCGCAAACTCGCAGTCAGGCTCCGCCGCTGAACGCCCGCCCCGCAACGCTCGCGCAACAGCACAGCACGACGCCAAAACAAGACCGGCCCCCGCGTGCGGGGGCCGGCGTCATGGATCGCGAGATGATCACTTACTCACCGGTGTCGCATCAGCGACGACGACGGGCCGCAGCGAGGCCGCCGAGACCCAGGAGGGCCATCGCACCCGGGGTGGGCACGGGGCGGAACAGGAAGTTCGGGCCGAAGCGACCGTTGGAGGTCGCGCCGCTGAAGGTCGTCGGCAGGGCGAAGCCCAGGTCGATGGCCGCGGGGGAGTGGCCACCGAGGAAGTTGATGTCCGAGGCGATCGAGACGGAGGTGGCGGAGCTGATATAGCTGTCGCCATCGGTCGCGGTGTACGACGCCCCGATGACATAGGTGTCACCCACGGAAAGGACGGTGTCCGCGACGCTGGCGTAGGTGAACGCGCCGACGACATTGCCGCCCGGGCCAGCCGAACCGGAGACGACGAGCGCCCCGGTCGTCAGGTTCCAGATGCCGATCTGGTGGCTCGAGGTGAGCCCCGCGTTGGGGCCCGCCTGCGTGTCCTGGTTCCAGATTCCAAGATCGGTGACGAACACATCCTGGTTGACGCTGAAGCGCCACCCGACGGTGTCCGAGTCAACGCCACCGAAGAAGCTGCCGAACTGCGCGCCTCCGGTAAACCCGAGGACTGCCTGACCGGACGCCAGCGTAGCAACGCCGGCGACCACTGCGAGAGCGAGAGCCTTCATGTTCTTTCCCTTTCTCCACGACCCCGAATGGGGCCAAAGGACCATTTCCGCATGAGCCGAAGCTGTGCGGCTCACAAGAAACAGAATGCCTGGAGATCCCTTTTTCCTCCAGA
>DAIQNV010000066.1:15889-17530 GCA_036788215.1 Phycisphaerales bacterium
CAGCCCGAGCGCCGTGATCCCGAGCAACCAGGGCCCATAGGGCTGATCCCGCAGCGTCCGCAGGGCCCCTCCAAGCCCCTCAGCCTCGCCCGAATCGGCCTGCACCGCTGCGATGACAAGAAAGACCCCGATGATGCCGAAGACCACGAACCGCGCCGCGTAGCCCGCACGCCCAATCGGTTTGACCCACCTCTCGTTATCGCCGACCGACAACTCCTGCATGAAGTCCGCCTTGATCGCCTTCTTGAGCTGCATCAGGCCGCCGATGGCGATGCCGACCCCGACCGCACCGATGAGCCACCGACCCGCGGGCCACCCCATCACGCGTGCGGTCAGGTCCTCGGCCCCGCCCCCACCACCCCCACCACCCCCACCGAAACCCACTCCGAGCCCCGCGAGCGCCAGGCTCCCCGCGTAGAGCGCGATACCGAGTTGCATCAGGCCGCTGCCGACCCGAGCGGCGCGGATGCCCAGCCCCTTCGCGTCCGTGCCGTGGCCCGAGGGGTCGGCCAGGCCCTGCCACAGACGCATCACGCCGTACGCGACGAGCCCGATCGACAGCACAGCGAGGAGCGCCGTCCCCCAACCCGTGCCCGCGATCGCGGAGACCGCCTCCTTGCCCCCCTTGGCCTCCTCGCCCCCGCCCCCGAACGCCGCATCCAGCGCAAACACAGCGACGAGCGCGTAGACGAGCCCGTGGGCCGCGTAGCCCGCCCGCGCCAGGAGTTCGAGTTTGCGCTGCCGCTTCACCTCATGCGAGGCCTGACGGATCGAGGCGGTGGCCATGACGATGCTCCTTCCCTGGAAGCGGATGGCCCATCGGGACCGCGCCTCAGGATGGAGTCGAGCACGCCCGCATGACCGCGGGCTGAACCCGCACTGAATCCAGACTCAGACGAGTTTCCGCAGCGTGCACGCGTGGAAGTTCCGCCCCTCGACCCGGAACTTCCGCTCGAAATTGGTCCCCACCAGCTCGCCCTCCCCAGAACTGGCGGGCTTCTCGAACGCCAGGCGCTCGAAGGGCACCTCGGGGAACCCCCCACCCGCCCGTTCCGGGCTCTCGTGCTCGGTCCCGGTCCAGTGGGCAAAGTGCGCCTCGTCCCACGCCCACAGGTCGTCGTGGTCGGTCACCACCCGCAACTCCCCCCCGGGCTCCAGAACCCGCCACGCGTCCGCGAGGAAGGCGTCCTGCACCACCCGCTTCTTGTGGTGCCGGGGCTTGGGCCAGGGGTCAGAGAAATACAGGTGGATCACCCGCACGATCGCGTCCGGGCAGCGCCACCGCAGGAAGACCGTCGCGTCGGTGTTCAGCAGCCGGACGTGCGTCAGCTGCCCCGCCTGCTGGCGTCTGCGGACACGGTCCGCCGCATAGAGATAGAACTCCCGGGCCCACTCGATCCCGAGGAAGTTGGCCTCCTCGTGCATCGACGCGTGCTGCAGCAGGAAGGTCCCCTTGCCCGAGCCGATCTCGAGCTCAAAGGGCCGCCCGGGCTCGGGGAACCATTGCCGGGGGTCGAGCCGCCCGGCGTCCGGGTCCTGCGCGATGCCATCGGGCAACGGGGGCAGCTCGACGCCCACGCCTTCATCCGAGAGTGGTTTGCCATGACCGAGGCCGAAGGACATGGGCGGACTGTAGATCGC
>DAIQNV010000067.1:0-4900 GCA_036788215.1 Phycisphaerales bacterium
TCGGCCCCCGGCGGTGCCCTGGTCGACGACTCCACCGAGGCCGGCGCTGGTGCCGCCGATGAGGGTCATGGCGGTGAAGCGGCCGCCGAGGATGGCCTCGGTCGGTCTGCCGTCAGGGCCGCGGGCGAAGAGGTCGATGACGCCGGAGAACGCGGGTGTCTGCAAGAAAAGGGAGGTCCCGATACCCGCGGTGTACTGGCCGTTGACGAGGGCGAAGATGTCCTCGCCGCGGTCGACGCGCGGGACGGGGCTGCTGTAGAAGGTCCACGAGTCGCGATCAATACGGGGCTCGAGTTCTTGGGAGTTGCGGTTGTAGCGGAAGTCGATCTCGAACACGCCGGTGCCGCCGACACCAAAGGGTGATATGTTGCCGCTGTTCGTGGCTCGGACGCCGACAAACTCATCGTTGCCGTACTTGGTTGAGAACAGGTACACGCCCGCACGCCCGAAGCTGACCGCGGCGCTGGCCACGACGCCGGTTTCCGCGGTGCGGGCGTTGATCACGCCGGCGACTTGGGCCATTGACATGCCGCTCAAGAGTTCGATCGATACGGTGCCCTTGCTCCCGGTGATGTCGAAGTTTGCGGAGTCACCTTGCGGGACAATGGTTTGCGCCCACCCGGCCATGGATAAGTAGAGAGCCCCGCGTTCCGCGGAGTTGACGACGGTCACCTCGACATCGAGGCGCTCGCCCGGATCGAGGCTCACCTTGCCGAATTGGTAGCTGGAGACGACGGCGCTCGCGACATTCACCACGCCGACATTGCTCGGCCCTCCCGCGTTCGATGAGTTCAGCACGGAGCGGATAGAGGCGGCGATGCCGTCGACTTCGCGTTGCACACCGGCATAGGGCGACGGGCCGCGGGAGGCGAGGCTGGCCCGCAGCTTCGCGAACAAGCCGGACAGGTTGACGGTGGTCGCACGATCGGCGTCGCGGCCGGCGGTCGACCAGCCTGTTGCGGCAGGGCCCGCGGGGAGCGGAGCACGACCGGAGTTGATCGCGACCGTGCGGCTCAGGGCGGCGGACTGATTGGACAGGCCTGTGGAGTAGGCGGCGGCGTTCATCGGTCGTCTCCTCGCGCGTGCTGGGCGTCTCTGGGCTCCGCCGATCGCGCGGGCGACTCCGTCGCCGACGGGGGTGCATTGGGCGGGTGTTCGGCGGTGCGTGAATATTCGTTCGGTGCGGATTCGCCCCGGGCGGCGTGCAAGGATGGTGCATCCGAAGGCTGCTGCGCCTTCCCGTTGCCCCACCGAGGAGCCGCCCCGTGCTCACCCCAGGTACGCCCGCGCCCGACTTCACGCTGCCCGACCACGACAGGCGGGACCGCTCGCTCGCATCGCTCATCGCGGACGGGCCCCTGGTGCTGTACTTCTACCCGGCGGACTTCTCGCCGGCGTGCACCGCGGAGGCGTGCAGCTTCCGGGCGTACGACGAGGAGCTGCGGGGGGCGGGGCTGTCGCTCGCGGGGATCAGCTCGACCGCGTCGGGCCTGCACAAGAAGTTCCGCGAGATGTTCAAGCTTCCCTTCCCCCTGCTCGCGGACCCCGGGCGGAAGGTGACCAAGGCGTACGACGCTTCGATGCCCTTTGGGCTCGGGACGCGGCGGGTGACCTACCTGATCGATGCGGACGGGACGATCGCGGACGGGGTGGAGGCGAACTTTGGCGTGGGCCCGCACACGCGGTTCATCGAGCGTGCGATCGGGCGCGCCCGGGGGACCGGACCGACGACCCCAGCTCGATGACGCGGTCGGGAGCGACCGCCCAGACGCGATCGCGGGGCTCCGCCCGAACCGGCGTGCCTGAGGCGAACAGGCTGAACGCGGGCAGGACAGTGACGCCTCCCGCGCCTGTGCCCCCGGCGGCCCAGAACGCGGGGACCTTGAGCGCGTCCGACCCGCTGCTGAGCGTGACCGCGGGGTGCAGGTGGCCCGCGAGGGCGTGGGCGGTGGGGATGCGCTCGGGCTCGTGCTGAAGGACGAAGGGGCCCATACGCGTCTCGGGCGGAAGGATCTCGATCCCCCACTTGCCGCAGAGGTCGGCGATGCCCGAGGTCTTGAGCTTGCGGTCGTGGTTGCCCGCGACCAGGGCCATGGGCACGGGATGGATGGCTCGCCAGTCGCAGAAGCGGTCGACGATGTCGTCGGTGAGGCCGATCGGGGCGTGGGTGAGGTCACCCAGCACGATGACGCGGGCGGCCCCGGTCGCGTCGATCATCGAGCCCAGGCGGTCGAGCGTTTCGCCCAGTATGCCGGCGGGGATGGGGGCGCCCGCGGCCCGCAGGGTCTGGCTCTTGCCCAGGTGGATGTCGGCGACGAAGAGGGTCGCCTGTGCGCCCCAGTAGAGCCCGCGGGTGGGCAGGAGGTGCACCGGCTCCCCCGCGATGGTGGTTTCGAGTGCTCCGGTCACGTTTCCCAGGCTTCCTTCATGCGCTCGATGCGTTCTGCGAGGGATTCCCCGCTGAGCCTGGCGCCGACGCGCTCGATGACCAGGGGGAGGCTGAGGGGGGTCGGGCGCGCGGTGTCGCGGACGATGATGGGCCCCCCTTCGAGCCTGCTGAGCGTACGCCCGAGGCGGCTGGTTTCGAAGCGTTTCTCGAGGACCTCCCGGCGGGCCTGCTCGAGCAGGAGGTTCCCGGGGTCGAACTGCTCGAAGACCTCGTAGATGAGGCCAGCGCGGGCTTGGAGGCTGCGGTTGCTGCGCTTGGCGCCCGGGATCGACTGGAAGATGAGGCCCGCGACGCGGGCGATCTCGCGGAACTGGGCCTTGGCGAGGGCGGAGAGGTTCACGCTCTCGATCGCGTCCTCCGCGAGGCGGTCGTGGCTGAAGAGGTCCGGCGAAAGCAGCTTCTCGAAGGGGTAGCCCTTGTGGGTCAGCAGGTCGAACCCGTAGTCGTTCGCGGCGATGGAGAAAGTAGCGGGCTCGAGGCGGCTGAGCCGCAGGGCGAGCAGGGCGGCGAGGCCCCCGTGGACGAGTCGCCCGTCGAAGGGGAAAAGAAAGAGGTGCTGGCCCTCGCGGGTCTCGCAGAGCTCGCAGAGCGTCTCGCCGGCGCTCGGGACGACGCTGTGCCTGGCCTGGGTCTCGATGAGGCGGGCGGCGGCCTGCAGCTCGGGCTCAAGGGTGTCTCCCCGCCCGGAGGCGAGGGCGTCTCGGGCCGCCTCCAAGGTGTCGCGGACGGCTTCGCCTAGGCTCTCGGAGATAGGCAGGCGCGTGCCGGACCAGATCGGGGTGTGGTTGGTCGCGCCGCTGGAGGGCTTGACGATCGCGGTGAGCTCGTGTGTGCGGACATAGGCGAGCACCTTGCCGGCGAAGACGAACTTCTGCCCGGGGCGGAGCTGCTCGATGAAGTGCTCCTCGATGAAGCCGATGCGCTTGCCGCTGGCGTAGCGGAGGTCCATGACCGCGTCGCCGGTGATGGTGCCGACATTCATCCGGTGGAGCTGGGCGATGCGCTTGTCGTCGACGCGGTGGAGGCCGTCCTCGCCAACGACCACCTTCCTGTACTCCTTGTACGCCTTCAGGGTCTCGCCTCCATGGACGACGAGGTCGAGGGCCCAGTCGAACTCGGCTCGGGTTAGGTCGCGGTAGGCGTGGGCGGTGCGGACCTCGTCGAAGAGGTCGTTGGGCGTGAAGCCCCCGCCCAGGGCGAGCGTTACCATGTGCTGGCTCAGGACATCCAGGGGGCGGCTCTCGGTTTGCCGGGGCTCGATGAGGCCCGAGGCGATGGAGCGGCGGACCGCGGCGACCTCGACCATCTCGAGGGCGTGCGTGGGGACGCAGGCGATGTGGGCGGTCTCGCCCGGGCGGTGGCCCGACCGCCCGGCCCTTTGCATCAATCTCGCGATGCCCTTGGGCGAACCGATCTGCATGACGCGCTCGACGGGGGCGAAATCGACGCCCAGGTCGAGGCTGCTCGTTGCGACGACGAGGCGGACGGTGCCGTCCTTGAGCCCCGCCTCGACGCGCTCGCGGTCCTCGCGGTCGATGGAGCCGTGATGGAGCGCGACGACGCGCTCCCAGTCGGGTTTCGCGGCGGCGAGGGCGTTGAACCACCGCTCGGCCTGGGAGCGGGTGTTGACGAAGAGGAGCGTGCTCTTCGCCGGCAGGCCCTCGCCGTCGAGCTCGATGGACTCGAGCACGCGGGGCAGCATGGTCAGGCCCAGGTGGCCCGCCCAGGGGAAGGGGTCGCCCGGGTTGGGCAGGATGGTTCGGATGACGACGGGCCGGTCGAGCTGGGCGGTCACGACCTCGGGGGTGTCGGTGGTGCCCACGACCGCGTGGGCCGCCTCGTCGAGGTTCGCCAGCGTCGCGGAGAGGGCCCATGTCCGCATCGCGGGCGCGAGCCTGCGGAGGCGGGCGAGCGCGAGCTCCACCTGCGTGCCCCGCTTGCTGGCGAGGAGCTCGTGCCATTCGTCCACGATCACGCAGCGGCAGGAGCCGAGCAGCTCCGCGGCGTTCGCCCGTGTGAGCAGGAGCGAGAGGCTCTCGGGCGTCGTCACGAGGACATTGGGCAAGCGCTTCTGCTGACGGGCCCGCACGCTCGCGGCGGTGTCGCCGGTGCGGCTTTCGACGGTGACGACCTCGTCGAGCAGGCCCATCTCGCCCAAGGGGAGCTTGAGGGCGAGCTCGATATCGCGTGAGACGGCGCGGAGGGGGGTGATGTAGAGGAGGCGGAGGCCGGCGAGTGTCTTGGCCCTTTTCGCCTTCCCCACCCCCGACGAGCCCGAAGCGCGAGCGAGGGGCTTGGCTCGATCGGTGCTTCGGGCGTCCTTGGTGTCCCTCGCTTGCGCTTCGGGCTCGTTGGGGAGCGTCGCGCCCGCCTCCTCCAACAACTCGATCAGAGGCCCCCCGTACGCGGCGTAGGTCTTTCCCGCCCCCGTCGGCACATGCACCAGCCCCG
>DAIQNV010000067.1:5000-17514 GCA_036788215.1 Phycisphaerales bacterium
TTCGCCCGGCGCCCGTGCCCGGGCTGGGCGTAGGTGAGCACGCAGTCGAGCGTCAAGGGCTCGATCTTCCACTTCCACCAATCGCCCCGGCGCCGGCCGGCCCGATAGGGCGAGCCCGCCCGCTTCAGCATCACGCCTTCGACGCGGCGCTCGCGTGCGGTCTGCCTCAGCTGGTCGAGCCCTTCCCAGCTTTCGATTGCGAAGGACTCGCCCAGCCGGATCCGCTCGGTCCCGAGCGTGTCGATGATCTCCGCCATCGCCCCCCGCCGCTCCTCGATCGGACGCTCGCGGAGGTCCTCGGCGCCCCGCTCGAGCAGGTCGTAGGCGACGAAGGCCGCGGGAGCCTCGGCGAGTTTCTTCGCGCTGAGCACCTTCCGCCCGATCCGCGTTTGCAGCGTTCCGAAGTCCATGGGGAGGTTGTTGTGGAAGTCCCAGCACAGGATTTCACCGTCGAGGACCACCCCGTCCTCGAGCCTCGCCCCGGGCTCGACCAGATCGGGGAATCGCTCGGTCAGGTTCTCGTCCTTGCGGCTCCACAGGAAGACTTGGCCCTCCCGCTTGATGAGCTGCCCCCGGATGCCGTCCCACTTCCACTCCGCGGTCCAGTGGGCGGGGTCGCCGAGTTCTGCCTCGACATGCCCGGGCTCGTCGTCGACTTTCTCGTAGGGCAGCACGGGCGAGGCGAGGAAGAAGGGGTAGGGGCGGCTGCGGTCGGCGTCGGCGGTGTCGGGGTCGAAGATTTGCGTGACGAAGGCTGCGGTGGGCGACCAGTCGCCCATCAGGCGCTGCGCGATGACGGCTTGTTCAACGCCCACCACCTCCGCGATCGCCCGCTCGACGAGCGTTCGCGACACCCCGATCCGCATCGCCCCCGTCAGCGTCTTCACGACCATGAAGAGCTCGGTCCGGCCAAGCCCGGCGGTCCACTCATCCAGCCTCGCCGTCTGCTCCTCGGGGCTGAGCCCACGCAGCGTCAGGAGCCGGCCCTCGACCCACTCGGCCAGCCCCACCCGCCCGAGCCCCTCCCCCGCTTGCTCCGCCCCCGCCCCGTGCACCAGCAGCGTGACCGTCTCCGCCAAGTCCCCCACCGTCGCGTAGGACTCATCGAAGAGCCACTCCGAAAGCCCCGCCCGCTGCCGCGCCCACGCCCTGAGCGTCCCGGACTGCACCAGGCGCTTGATCTTCTGACCCGCCATGAAGGCCAAGCCCCATGCGGCGTCCTCCGGCGGTGCCTCGGCGAAGTAGGCCTTCAGAGCCGCGACCTTGGCGTCGGTCGAGGTCGTGCGGTCGAGCTCGTCGTAGAGCCGGGCGAAGCGCTTCATGCCTCCTCCTCAGCGCTGAACTCGGTCTTGAGCACCTCCGCCTCGATCCCCTGCTCGCGGAGGTGCCTGGCGAGGGTGTCGGAGTAGCCGTGCGTGCAGAGGACGCGCTTGGCCCCGGTCTCGATGCAGGTCCTGACCAGTTCTGCCCAGTCGGCGTGGTCGCTGAGGACGAAGCCCCGGTCGTACCCCCGCCTTCGCCGGATGCCCCGCACGCGCATCCAGCCCGAGGCCATCGCGGTGTCGACATCGCTCGACCGTCCGAAGCGCTTCATCCAGGGCGAGCCGACGGCGGAGGGCGGGCACAGGATCAGTTCCCCGAGGAACGGGTTCACCTTGCCCCGGGCCTTCCCGCTCTCGCCCAGTTTCCAGGTGTCGAGCATGTCGACGCCCGCGTCGCGGTAGACGCCGATCAGGGGTTCGAGCGCCCCGTGCACGAAGACGCGGCGCCGCTCGATGCCCCGCGCATCGCAGCGTTCCGCCAGCATCGCCAGCAGGCGCTGGGCCTTGCCCAGGGCGTAGCAGGCGAGGACGCTGGCCCGCTTGCGGTCGCGGTTCTCCAGCCACCAGTCAAGAACCTCGTCGGCGGTGGCGCCGGGCTCATCCCAGGCGTAGATGGGCAGGGCGAAGGTGGCCTCGGTGACGAAGGTGTCGCAGGGGACGACCTCGAACGGGGCGCAGGTTGGGTCGGCCGCTCGCTTGTAGTCCCCCGCTGCGACCGCGACATGCCCCGCGGACTCCACCCGGACCTGGGCGGCTCCGCGGCAGTGCCCCGCGGGGTGGAAGCTCAGGGTGACATCACCCAGCCGGAAGGGCTCTCCGTAGGGCACCCCGACGATCTGCGCGTCCTTCTGCAGGCGGATCCGCAGCATCGGTACGCTGTCCTGGGCGGCGTAGTACCGCCCGGAGCCCGGACGGGCGTGGTCGGCGTGGGCGTGGGTGACCACCGCTGTCGCGACCGGTTTCCAGGGGTCGATCCAGAACCCGCCGGCGGGGCAGGCGATCCCGCGGTCATCGGCATGGATGGGGCAGACGCTCACCGGCAAACACTACCCCGGGTCGGCATCCGGGCGTCTCGGGACGGCGAATAGAACCCCGCAGCACTTCTCGCGAAAGACGACTCATGCATCCGCGACAGACACGGGCCACCGCTTTCCTCGGATTGCTCGCTCTCTGCGGCACCGCCTGGGCAGTCCCCACGCCCGAGGAGGCGGACCAGCGGGCGACCGAGGGCTGGGCCCGTCTTGTGGGGGGTGAGGCGGCTCATGAGCTTGAGTTCACCGGGAACGACAAGATCCCCTACCGCGCCGGGCCCTGCATCGTCGAATCGCCCCTGCCCGAGGGCTATCCGCCCCCCACCGCTCCCGGGGCGATCGAGCTCAAGCACTACCCGAGCGTCCGAAGGGCGGAGTACGGGGGCGACGCCGGGTCCGGCTTCCGCGGCTTCTTCCCGCTCTTTCGGCACATCTCCCGGCGGGACATCGCGATGACCGCGCCGGTGGAGATGGACTTCCACGACGACGGGACGACCATGTCGTTCCTCTACCGCGTGCCCGAGCTCGGGCCCACCGGGGAGGCGGAGGACGGGGTGCGCGTCGTCGACAGCGAGCCGGCCCTCGTCCTGGCGATCGGCGTGCAGGGGCCTCGGACGCAGGGGACGATCGACGCGGCCCGGAAGAAGCTCGAGGCCTGGCTGGCCGGCAACGACGCGTACACCGCCACCGACCGGGCCCGCTGGGTCGGCTACAACGGGCCGAGCGTGCCCGTTCGCGACCAGTGGTGGGAGTTGCACCTCTTCGTCGAGCCGGTGGCCGAAGCGCCGGAGGCGGGCGAGGCGCACGCGGACGCGGTCCCGCCGGTCGACGGGTGAGTCTTCGGGTACGGTTTCGCCATGCGTGCACTCGTCTGGTTCCGCTCCGATCTTCGCGTCCGTGACAACACCGCGCTCATCGCCGCCTGCAAGGGCGCGGGTGGGAGCGGGGATGGCGGGGTGGTGGCTGTGTTTACCATCTGCCCCGAGCAGTGGAGAGAGCACGACTGGGGTGATGCGAAGGCGGATTTCATCCTGCGGAACCTCGCGGAGCTCAGAAGGTCGCTCGCGGATCGCAACATCCCGCTGAAGATCCTCACTTTTGCGAACTTTTCAGGGGCTCCGCAAGCCTTGCTGAAGCTGGCCCGCGAGACGGGGTGCCGGGCGCTGTACTTCAACGCCGAGTTCGAGATCAACGAGCGGACCCGAGATGCGGCGGTCGCCGAATCATTTGCTGGCGCGGGGCTCGAGGTGCACTCGTTTATCGACAAGGTGGTCTTCGAGCCGGGCTCGGTGATGACCAAGACCGGCAATTGGTACACGGTGTACAGCCCGTACAAGAAGGCCTGGCGCGAGCGCTACAAGACCACCGACGCCCCCACCGCGCAGGGCCTTCCGAAGAAGCAGCCCGAAATCGGGATCGACGCGGACGACGTCCCGGCGTCGATCGAGGGCTACCACACCGGCGATCGCGACGACGAGCGGGGCGTGCGGCCCGACCTGTGGCAGGCCGGCGAGGAACACGCCCGCCGCCGGCTCCAGAGCTTCATCGCCGATCGCGCTGCGGGCTACAAGGACAAGCGGGACCTCCCCGCCATCAACGGCACCAGCACGCTGAGCCCCTACCTGACCATGGGCGTCATCAGCCCGCGCCAGTGTTTCGACGCGGCGCTCGAGGCCAACAACAGCCGCATCGACTCGGGGTCGACCGGTCTCGTCGGCTGGATGGAGGAGCTGATCTGGCGCGAGTTCTACCACCACCTGCTGATCGGATTCCCGAAGCTGAGCAAGGGGCGGGCGTTCCGTGCCGAGATGGACAGCGTCCCGTGGAACGATGACGAGGACGCGTTCCGGCGCTGGTGCGAGGGCCGGACGGGGTATCCGATCGTTGACGCCGGTATGCGTCAGCTCAACAGGACCGGCTGGATGCACAACCGCGTCCGGATGATCACCGCGATGTTCCTGACCAAGGACCTCTTGATCAACTGGCGGAAGGGCGAGCGGTACTTCATGCAGCGCCTGGTCGATGGCGACCTCGCGGCCAACAACGGGGGCTGGCAATGGTCGGCGAGCACCGGCACCGACGCCCAGCCCTACTTCCGCATCTTCAACCCGACGACGCAGGGAGAGCGCTTCGACAAGTCGGGGGAGTACATTCGGAGGTTCGTCCCCGAGCTCGCGACGCTCGCGGGCAAGGCCATCCATGATCCGTCCACAGCCGGCATGTTCCAGGAGCTGGACTACCCCGAGCCCATGGTCGACCACAAGAAAGCCCGCGAGAGCACACTTGCCGCCTTCAAGCGGACCTCGGGCAACGGCTGATCCACACCCCCTGGCGGGTTGGTCTCCCGGCCTGTCTCCCGGTGTACCCTCTCGCCCGTGACGGACACCTCGCTCGAGACACGCCCCTCCAGAGACCCGTCGGGCTCGCCCAGCCCCGGCGGCACCGCCCTGCTCCACATCGATCTGGCCTGCGCCGCCTGCGGCTATGGCCTGCTCGGGGAGCCGGTCGACGCCTCCTGTCCGCAGTGCGAGGCCCCGATCAACCTGACGGTCCGCCCGGGGGACCTCCTGCTCGCGAGCGATCACTTCCTCCGCAGGCTCCGTTTCGGGATGCAGCTCGTCCTCGGGGGCATCCTGGGCCAGGTGGTCGTGACGGTGGCCATCGTGGTGGGTCAGGTCGTGCTCGCGTCTCCGGGCGGGGTCGTCTCGGCCCCGGTCTGGGAGGCTGTGTCGGCTGCCGCGGGCGTGGTGGTGGCGATCGTCATCGCGCAGGGCTGGTTCATCGTGACCGAGCCGGACTCGGGGGGTCGCTTTCTCAGCGCGGCGCGGACGGATGGCGCGGTCGTCCGTCGCGCCGTCTTCGCGCACGCGGTTTTCGTCGGGACCACGCTCCTGGGCCAGTGGCTCGCGGTCCTCCCGGCCCTCGTTCCGCACCAGGCCTCGATCGGCCTCGTTGTGGGCGGGGCGGGCCTCGGCGCATTCATCACGCTGTGCGTGCAGTTTTTCGCGGTGATGGCCTATCTCGGGCACATCGCCCGGGGCACGCGCGACAAGGCGCTCGCCAGGCTGGTCCGCACGCGCACCTGGTCCTGCCCGGTTTGGGCGACGGTGGGCCTGTTGCTCTTCGGACTGGGTCCGCTCATCGCGCTGGTGCTCTACTACAACACGATCGCCGCGATCCGCACCCGCCTTGGCCGGATCCTGCAGGCCCATCGCACGACCCAGCTCGCGATCACTGCGTAGAGCTTAACGCACGGGGAGGGCGCGCTGTCCCCGGATCCCGATGACGACCCGGCCCGCGGAGCGCTCGCGTGCCCATGTCCCGATGTCTCGGGAACGATGACACGCCTTGCGGGGCGGGGCCGGCGAGGGGCCGGACAGCAGCCCCCGGACATCGGGGCTCCGTCGGACGGCACCCCGGGCATCATTTTTATGATTGCTTTGGCTCGGCTGGGCATCGCGTCGGGGTGGTGGCGGCTTGCGAATGATGAGGCATGAACGACGCTAAGACGATTCGGCCGCGGACGGTGGGTGAGCTTCGGGAGTCTGGTTGGGTGAGCCGGAGTGTGAAGGAGGAGTTGCGGGGGAACCTCATCCGGGCCCTCGAGGCGGGGGATGACCTGTTCCCGGGGATCGTGGGGTACGAGGACACGGTGATCCCGGAGATCGTGAACGCGGTGCTGGCGGGGCACGATGTCTTGTTTATGGGGGAGAAGGGGCAGGCGAAGAGCCGGCTGATGCGGATGCTGGTGCGGTTCCTGGATGAGGAGCTGCCTTTCCTGGAGGTGCCGGGGTCGCCGGTGCACGAGGACCCGTACCGCCCGATCACGACCAAGGGGCGGCGGGTGCTGGAGCTGATGGGGGAGGATGCCCCGGTCGGGTGGTGGCCCCGCGAGAAGCGGTACGCGGAGCGGCTGGCGCCCGGGACGAAGTTCGCGGACATCATCGGGGAGATCGACCCCGCGAAGATCCTGGGCATGGACGCGTCGGTCGACTCCGGGGAGAAGCACCCCGATGACGCGAAAGCCCTCGGGGTCGGCGGCGGGGTGTCGATGTCGAGCGAGGAGGCGCTGCACTTCGGGCTGATCCCGCGGATGCACCGCGGGATCTTCGCGATGAACGAGCTGCCGGACCTGGATGATCTGGTGCAGGTGGGTTTGTTCAACATCCTGGAGGAGCGGGATGTGCAGATCCGTGGGTACCCGATCAGCTTCGACATCGATGTGCTGGTGCTCTTCAGCGCGAACCCGCAGACCTACAACCGGTCGGGGAAGGTGATCCCGCAGCTGAAGGACCGGATCGGGGCGACGATCCGGACGCACTATCCCAGGAGCCGGGACGCGGCGATCGAGATCACGGAGGCGGAGGCGCTGAAGGACGGGCTGGATCTTGGGGATCCGAAGGATGGGAAGACCTATCCGGTGATCGTGCCGCGGTTCATGAAAGAGGTCGTCGAGGAGATTTCAATCCGCGGGCGCAAGAGCAAGTGGGTGGACCAGGACTCGGGCGTCAGCGCACGCTTCAGCATCGCGAACTTCAAGCAGATGGTGGCGAGCGCGAGGCAGCGGGCGATCCGGCTGGGGGAGACGCCCAGCGTGTGCCGGGTGTCGGACCTCGCGCACTTCCACGCGTCGGCGGTGGGGAAGCTCGAGCTCGACATGATGGGGACGCACCAGATGACCGAGCGGCAGGTGCTGGATGCGCTGCTGGCGGAGGCGGTGGGCGGGGTGTTCGAGGAGTATGTGACCAAGCACGGGCTGGAGGAGATCGCGGCGGTGTTCGGCAAGGGCGTGAAGATCGAGGTCGGGGATATGGTGCCGAGCCGGGCGTACGGGGAGGTCCTGAAGCGTGTGCCGGAGGTGTGGGAGAAGGCGTTTGAAGTGAACCCGGCGGAGGACGCGGGGGTTCGGGCGAGCTGCGTGGAGTTCGTCTTGGCGGGGCTCTGGGCGACGGATCGGATCAGTCGTGGTGAGCGGTATGGGCGGGTGGAGTATGAGGTGTAGTCCGCTCCGCGGGGTGTGAAGACGGGGCACGAGGGTCCGCCACTCGCATGAAAAACGCCCGCCAAAGGGCGAGCGTTTGCGGAGCGTGGCTCATCCGTTGATCAGCGCCGGCGGCGCGCCGCGGCGAAACCGGCGAGGCCGAGGACACTGACGGCCCCGGGCGTCGGCACGGCGGCGAAGCCGAGGTCGACGGAGATCGTGGTGCCGTTCTGGAGCAGGGCGAGGTCCCCGATGCTGTTCAGGGGGACGTACACGCTGTTGTTCGTGAACGAGAACGCGGACGCATCGGCCCAGTTGGTGGGTGCGTTCGAGACCGAGATGCTTGCGCTGTCGATCGAGTCGCTGGCATCGGTGGCCACGAAGTTGATCATGTGCAGAGCAGTGTCGGCGCCCGAGGAGTGGAGCACGGACGGATCGGCGAGGGCCGTGATCTGGATGTTCGCGCCGTTCACGACGATTGAAAAGAGATCGGTTCCAGCAAAGTTGAGCGTGCTCGCGAGCCCGTTGGCGGTCACGGACTGCTGGGTGAAGGTGAGGCCCGGGATGTCCGAGCGGTGCAGAACAACATCGATGTTGGCGTTGTTCCAGTCCGCGGATGCGGCGGTGGAGGCCGCGGCGAGTGCGGCGAGTGTGAGAACTCTCTTCATGATCTTTCCCTTCGGGTGTGCGGTGGTCTCTTCGCGTTGGGGCCGCGGTCGCGGCGCTGTGTAGAAGACATACACCGATGTCCGGCGATCACACTCCGATCGGTAGATGGTGCGATCTTCGGGGTGAGAACCGTTGTTTCCCTGCACCGAGAATTCGAGGATCGGGCTACGCGGGGCTGATTCGGGGTGGTGCCGGCTGAACGAGCGTTCATGAAAAAACCGCCGGTCGCGCGCTGGCGACCGGCGGCAGATTCGATGCTGGATGCGGTGGCTGGACTCAGCGACGACGACGCGTCGCGACCAGCCCGGCGAGGGCGAGGACCCCCGCGGCGCCCGGCGTCGGGACGAAGGCGAGATCGATGGTGATCGTGGTGCCTTCCTGGAGGTAAGCGAGATCGCCGGTGCTGTTGAGCGGGATATAGACGCCGTTGTCATCCCAGCGGAAGGCCGAGGCGTTGTCCCAGTTGGCGGGGGGGATGCCCTCGGAGAGGGAGATGGTCGCGCTCTGGATCGCCTGCGCGGGGTTGGTCGCGACGATGTCGATCATGTGGAGGGCGGTACCGGCGCCGGCGGAGTTGAGGACCGTCGGGTTGGCCAGGGCGGTCACTTCGATGCGGGAGCCCTCGACCTTCACCGAGAACATGTCGATGCCGACAAAGTTCAGGATGCGGGTGGCATCGGGACCAGCCACAACGGACTGCATCACAAAGGGCGTGTCCGGCATGTCGTGGCGGTTCAGGGTCATATCGACGGTGGCGCCCGACCAGTCGGCGTGCGCAGCCGTCGCCGCCGCGGCGAGCGCGGCGAGCGTGATCACTCTCTTCATGGATCGATCTCCTTGGATCCTCGTCTCGGTGTGTGCGCGCCGGTTTCCCGACGCTCTGTACAGGTGAGATACACCGGATGTGAGGGATTGCCAGCGGATGCCGATTGTGCGGGCGCAGGAAGGCGTGAATTGGTTCATTTCTCTAGGGAACGATGACAAGGTGGGAAAGCTGGCGGAGCGAGGGAAGCGGGCTCCGTGCGACCGTGGAATGTCGCGGGGCTCAGGACGGGTTCGAGGGTCCTCAGCATCTCTGGAACGACCAGGGGCGTTGGCCTAGGGATCCGGACGATGGGTCACAAGCAATCAAAGATGACGCTGTCCGTTGCTCTCGGGGTTGCCCTGGGGTGGCTTGTTCTGCTCGGCTCCGCCCGGTTCCTCGATGTGCTTGACGGGACCGATCTTGCGCTGTTCGGCGCGGTCGCGGTTGCGACGACCGGGAGTGTGATCGCGACCGCAAAGGCTTCGCGACCGGCGGCGTGCCGGCGTGAGGTGGCGGGGAGCGGGGACGGTGAGGCCTGAGGGCGCGCTAGCGTTCCGCCATGAAGACACCTCGTCCGCTCGGTGGGTTGATCCACAGCTACCAGGGGTACGACCCGCAGCGGTTCCCGTCGCCCACGCAGCCCCCGCCCGATGTGGCTGGAGCGGCGATGGAGCACTTCCTTCGATACGGGGAGTACCGCAAACTCACGGACGAAGATCTGGCGAACGCGGTGCGGATCGACCCGAGCCAGATCGCGGGGCTGGGGCCGAGTCTCGATGCCTTGATCGCGCTGCTGGAAGAACGCAAGCGGAAGATCCTGTCGACCTACGAGACGGACGGGGTCCGCAAAGAAGCGGAGCGCACCTATCGGGCGATCGCGGATGAGGTCGTCCGGGGGGATGGACACGGGCGGGACGCCCGTGCCACGGGAGGCAAGAAGGGGAAGGGAGCGGGCGGGGAGGATCAAGGGAAGAAAGTCCGGGTGGCACTGCGGGAAGCGGTTCGCGGGGAGCAGATGCGGGACTTGGAGCGCCTGTGGTACGCAGCGGAGCGGGTGGACCGGGGGCTCGCGGGCGAGCTGATGGGGGTGATCGAGGCGCTCGGCAACCGGTACGAGGTGGAGGAGCTGGCGGCGCGGTACACCTTCACTGGTCGCAAAGGCATGAGCGTCCCTCAGGCGATCGAGGTCAAGGAGGAACTGGAGACCATCGATCGATTGCTGGAGCAGCTTCGGGAGGCATTAAAGGACGCGAAGATCGGGATCGTCGATCTTGATGAGCTGAGCCGGTTCGTGGATGAGGCGGGGGTGGACGAGCTGCGCGGGCTGCAGGAGCGCGTAGAGCAGTACATGCGCGAGCAGGCGGAGGCGCAGGGGCTGGAGCGGGACAACGAGGGGAATTGGCGGGCGAGCCCGACGACCTACAAGATCTTCCAGTCGAAGCTGCTGGACGAGATCTTCAGCGAGCTGGAGGCGTCGCGGCACGGGCGGCACCAGGGGCCGGTGATCGGGGAGGGCGTGGTCGAGCTGGCGAAGACGCGGGGGTATGAGTTCGGGGACTCCCCGGCGCATTTGGATCTGCCGCAGACGGTGGTGAACGCCGCTTTGCGGCGAGGCACGGAGGCACGGGGGCACGGAGGCACGAAGGGGGGGCGTGTTCGTGTCGGGGTGGAGGATATTGAAGTTCATCTGACGCGGAATACGCCGAAGTGCGCGACCTCGTTGATTGTGGACATGTCGGGCTCGATGAGTTACGGGGGGCAGTATGTCGCGTGCAAGCGGATGGCGATCGCGCTCGACGGGCTGATCCGGAGTGAGTATCCGGGGGACTTCCTGCGGGTCTTCGAGATGTACACCTTCGCGAAGCTGGTGGCGCCGGGGGAGCTGGCGAAGGTGATGCCGAAGCCCGTCACGACGCGGGACCCGGTGGTGCGGCTGCGGGTCGATATGTCGGACCCGGACATCAGCGAGACGATGGTGCACCCCCACTTCACGAACATTCAGCACGCCCTGGAGCTAAGCCGCAAGCAGCTCGCGGCACAGGACACGCCGAACAAGCAGATCATGCTGATCACGGACGGGCTGCCGACGGCGCACTTCGAGAACGGGGCGGGCACGGGGGTGGAGAAGAAGGCCGGACGGGACGGGCGGGATCTCTACCTGCTCTATCCGCCGGACCCCCTGACGGAGCGGGCGACGATGCGGGAAGCGGCGGCGTGCGCCCGGGAGGGGATCACGATCAACCTCTTCCTGATCCCGAGCTGGAGCCAGGACGAGGATGACATCGCGTTTGCGCACCGCTTGGCGGAGACGACGAAGGGGCGGGTGATCTTCACCGCGGGGCGGGACCTGGACCGGTTTGTGTTGTGGGATTATGTGAGCCAGAGAAGGCGGGTGATCGGCTGAGCGTCACGGATTGAGCCGTGTGAGTTCGGCGGTCTGGCGGAGGGTTTGCGTGGACTCCTGCTGGCCCAGGGCTTTGAGGAGTTCGGGGGCGGTGGTCCACTCGGAGGTGGTTTCGAGGCGCTGGCGGGCGATCTGGCCGGCGGCGGGGTCGAAGTCGATCGTGCCGGTGATGGCCCCGGACTTGAGCTGGAGGAGGTTGGCGAGGGGGGAGGCGTCGGGATCGGGCTGGTCGAAGGAGCCCCTGATGTCGATCCTGGCAGCGGAGCCCCGGGAGCGGGTGAGGGTGCAAGTCAGGTCGGCCTCAAGGGTGCCGACGCCGAGAAGGGGAAGCGGAAGGCGGGGTTTCCAAGATTCGCCGGGGCGGGTCCGCCGGCCAGAGATGAGATTGAGGGCGGCTTGGGTCTGGCGCGTGAGGGACGCGGGGTCGGGCGGGGGGATGAGGCCACCGAGGGCGGTGTCCGCAAAGGGGGAGAGCATGGCGGAGAGGGCGGACGCGGCGCCCTCGACGGCGGTGACGTGGCCCGCGTCGTCGATCATGATCCGGACCTGCTGGCCGACCAGCCGGGCGAACGGCACGATCAGGGGGTTGTTGGCGGCGCCGGCGGTGCTCGGGTCTCTGGAGTCGTAGCGGGCGGACTCAGACAAGGCGTCGCCCTCGACCTCGACGGAAACACCTGTGTAGACTCGGGTTATGGCAACACCACCGGATTCGGCGGTGCTGACGGATTCGGTGAAGCGGATGGTTTGGGTCCAGCGGAGTTCGTCGGGGTGATCTCCCGAGACGGTCTGATGGAGGGTGAAGCGGGCCTCGTAGTTGGTGGAGCGACCGGGGGGCCACTTCCAGGCGAGGTCGGTCCCCTGGGCGTGGACGGGGGCGGCGACGAGGGCAAGGAGGGCGAGGAGGAGGGCGAGCGGGTGGGCGAGCGGGTGGGCGAGTCGTCTCGTGTGCACGGGGGGCCTTTCGGGGGTGCCCAGCCGGACCTGTGGAAGGGGGCTGCGAAGTTGGGTCGTGCGGGCGGGCCCGCTTGCTTGACCGGATGCCGCTTGGAGCTACCCTTCAGCCCGCGTCTGGTTGAGCCGAGACTTGCCGTCGCGAGACATTTCGGTCCCCGATAGCTCAATGGTAGAGCGAGCGGCTGTTAACCGCTAGGTTGTAGGTTCGAGTCCTACTCGGGGAGCTTGGCAGGCCCGTGTCCAAAGGACGCGGGCCTGTTTGTTTACGGGGATGGAGGCGAACCGGCCCGCGTGGGTGACCTTCCCCCCTCGTTCAGTCCACAGTGTATGAGAGTTCAGGGGCGTCCG
>DAIQNV010000068.1:0-17244 GCA_036788215.1 Phycisphaerales bacterium
CTAGCCGCCCTCGGAGCCGCCGCGGTCGCCCTCGAGCATGGATTCCAGGAGGATCCCCTGCCCACGGGGATCCTCCGGGCGGGCCAGCTGGTCCTCCCCTGGCTTGCATTGGCAGCGGGCGGGGCGATCGCGTGGCGGGGTCTGAGCCGGGCCCGCTGGCGCGGGCCGATCGGTCGGATCGGCGAAGCGTTGGTCGTGCTGGCGCTCGCGCTGGAGTTCACCGCGGGGCCACTCGCGGCCGAGGTGGTCGCGGTCGCTGCGGCGGTCACGATGGTCGTCCGCCTGAACGGGGTGCTGTCGCGCACGCTGCGGAGTCCGGCGGTGCTCTTCCCGGCATCCTTCCTGCTGCTCATCACGGTCTCGGCATCGCTCCTGAAGCTCCCCGCAGCGACCCCGACCGGGGCACCCATCGGGTGGGTCGACGCCCTCTTCACCGCGACCTCCGCGGTGTGCGTGACCGGGCTGACCGTCCGCGACACCTACGCGGGCTTCACCCCCTTCGGCCAGGCGGTGATCGCGGGCTCGATCCAGCTCGGGGGCCTGGGCATGATGATCTTCGGGTCCACGCTCGCGCTGCTCTTCGGGGCCCGCCTCAGCTTCAAGGAGCACATGACGCTGAGCATGGCGCTCGACGAGTACCCCGCGCACCGCATCACCCGCTTCGCGTGGTTCATTGTCGGCGCGATGCTGCTGCTCGAACTCATCGGCGCCGGCTATCTCTTCTTCACCTGGCCGGCGAGCGTCGTGCCCGAGGGGCAGCGCCTCTGGTTCAGCGTCTTCCACAGCGTCTCCGCGGTCTGCAACGCGGGCTTCGACCTCACGGGCAGCTCGCTGATCCCGCTCCGGGAGCACCCCGCGGTCCTCGTGGGCGTCGCCCCGCTCATCATCACCGGTGGGCTGGGCTTCATCGTGCTCGAGAACCTGTATCGCGTGGGCCGAGACCGCTGGTTCCGCAAGCTGCCCGATGGCGACCGACGCCCCGCCCGCCTGACCACGCACACCAAGCTCGTGCTGGCGACCACCGCGATCCTGCTCACCACCGGGTTCGCGACGATCGCAATCGCACAGGCCCTCGGCGGATCGCAACGCGGGCTCGGCGCGGTGGGCGACGCCGCCTTCATGTCGGTGACCGCCCGGACCGCCGGTTTCACCAGCATGCCCATGGACGAACTCACCCCGGGATCGCGGTTCACCCTCATGCTGCTCATGCTCGCGGGCGGGAGCCCCGGCTCGACCGCCGGCGGCATGAAGACCACCGTGATCGCGGTGCTGGCGCTGGCGGTCTGGTCGACGGCGCGGGGTCGGTCGGAGGTCGAGGCCTTCGGGCGGGCCCTGCCCGACGCCCTCGTGAAGAAGGCGGCGACCGTCGCCGCGGGTTTGCTGGGCGTGGTCGCCCTCGCCACGCTCGTCCTCGACATGACCGAGGAGATCGCGTTCGAGCCCCTCATCTTTGAGGTGATCAGCGCCGCCACGACCACCGGCCTCAGCCTCGGGGCGACCGGCGACCTGAGCCCCGCCGGACGCGTCGTCATCACCATCACCATGTTTATGGGCCGCGTCGGCGCGCTCGCCCTGATGGCCTCGATCGTCGGTGGGGCGACGGAGACGGGACGCTACCGGCTGCCCCGCGATACCGTCTCGCTCGGCTAACCCCCGCAACGGAGCACACCGCATGGCCCAACACAGCAAAGACACCCGCCCGATCGCGGTCCTGGGCCTCGGCCGGTTCGGGCAGCGGATCGCCAAGAAGCTGAGCCAGGGGGGCGAGGAGATCATCGCCTGCGACAACCGGCGCGATGTCGCCGAAGCCATGGTCGAGGACGTCGCCCAGGCCATCGCGCTCGACGTGACCGACGAGCACGCGCTCCGCTCCCGCGGGATCCACCGCGTCAAGGTCGCGATCGTCGCCATCGGGGAGAACTTCGAGGCCGCGGTCCTCGCGACCGTCCTGCTCAAGCAGATGCAGATCCCGCGCATCATCGCCCGGGCCCGCACCCGCACCACCGGCGAGGTCCTCCGCCGGGTGGGCGCACACGACGTGGTGCTCGCGGAGGACGAGGCCGCCGACCGCTGGGCCAACCGCATCCTCGGGCCCCGCGTCTTCAACCAGATCGAGTTCCACGAGGGCTCCTCGATCGTGGAGTTCGCCGCCCCGCACGACTGGGTCGGGAAGACGCTGGTCGACCTCGACCTCCGGCGCAAGCACGAACTGCACGTCGTCGCGGTCCGCCGCGAGGACCCATCGACCCATTCCGGCGCCCGCGTCGCCGCCCTTGCGCCGGACGAGCCCGTGCGGGAGCACGACATCCTGATCGTGATGGGCCAGGACGAGAACATCCGGGGCCTGCACACCGGCTGACCGGGCCGACCCCGCACCGGTAGCCAAGGCTACCCTCCAGCGGAGGACGCCATGGCCGCCCGATCGACCGCCGCAGGACACCGACGCACCCGCAACGACCACGCCCTCGAGACCGCGGAGGACTACGTCGAGGCGGTCGCGGACATCATCGACCGCGACGAGACCTGCCGGGTCAAGGACCTCGCCTCCCGGTTCGGCGTCAGCCACGTCACGGTCGTCCGCATCGTCAAGCGCCTCCAGGATGAGGGCTACGTCGAAACCGAGCGCCACAAGCCCGTCACCCTGACCGCCAAGGGCCGCAAACTCGCCCGCGACTGCCGGGAACGCCACGATGCCGTCTACCGCTTCCTCCTCGCGATCGGCGTGCCCGAGCACGTCGCGGCGATCGACGCGGAGGGCATCGAGCACCACGTCAGCCGTCAGACGCTCGAGCGATTCCGCGCCGTGGCGGACGGCAGCGCGACCCGCCCCTGCCCGTGACCGGAGCCCGCAGGACCGACCGTGCGGCGAGCCGGCTTGACGCGACTTGTAGCGGCGGCTACATTGCGTAGCCAATGCTACAAGGAGTGCCGATGCTTCCGAACGCAGCTTTCCTCGTCGCCATCCTCGCGCAGCCGACACCGGCGAGCGAACCCCCGCCCGCCGCCGACCCGCCCACCGCCTGGACCGACCTCGACCGGCTCACCGGAGACTGGGGCGGCGCCCGCACCGCCCTCGAGGAGCGCGGGCTGACCATCGGCGCCGAGTACACCGCCGAGTTCACCTCCGTTCTCTCCGGAGGCGTCAACACCCGGGGCTCCTTCCGCGACCTGCTCACCATCGACGCGACCCTCGACACCGAGGCCGCCTTCGGGCTGCCGGGGGGAACCGCGTTCATCCAGTACCTCACGGTGGACGCCGACGACGGCGGGTCCACAGACGCCGGCGACATCCAGCTCTTCTCGAACCTCGAGAACGACCGCTCCATCGACGCGATCTACGAGCTCTGGTACGAGCAATCGCTCGCCAATGGGCGGCTCAGGCTGAAGCTCGGCAAGTTCGATGCCAACAGCGACTTCCACGCCATCGACTACGCCGGCTCGTTCGCCCATTCCTCAGCAGGCTTCAGCCCCACGATCGTCGGCTTCCCGAGCTACCCAAACTCCGCGACGGGCCTCGCGATCGCGTTGCGCCCGACCGAGTCGATCGAGTTCTCGTACGGTTTCTTCGACGGCGCCTCCGGCCCCGACGCCATCCGAACCGGGACCTCGGGCCCGGCCACCTTCTTCAGCGACGATCGCTCCGACGACTATTTCCATATCTTTGAGGCATCGCTCGACTGGGCCGGCGAGGAGACACTGGGCCGGGGCCGGCTCACCCTCGGCGCGACCTACCACACGGGCCGGTTCGATCGGTTCGAAGGGGGCACGGAGACAGGGGCGCTCAGCGTCTACGCGATCGTCGAGCAGTCGATCCTCCGGCGGGACGAGGGCGAGCCGGGCGGGCTGCACGCCTTCGCCCAGGTCGGGCTTGCGGACGACTCGGTGAGCGAGATCGGGGCCCATCTCGCCGCGGGCCTCGTCGCGGAGGGCCCCATCGCCCAGCGCCCGACCGACTCGGCCGGCGTGTACGTCAGCTACGCGGATCTCTCCGACGCGACGGGGGCCGGCTTTCCGGACGACGAGGTCGCGATCGACCTTTACTACCGGGCCCAGCTCACCGGTTTCGCGTTCATCCAGCCCCAGATCCAGTACATCGTGTCCCCATCCGGGAACCCGTCCGTCGAGAACGCGGTCGTCGCGGGGCTCCGGATCGGGGTCTCGTTCTGAACCCGGCCCGCGCCATCGACAGTTGTGTAGCACCGGCTACGATCCGCCACCGTCCCCGAAGGATTCCAGCCATGACCAGCGTCCTCAAGCGACTCGCCCTGATCCTGATCCTCCCCGCCCTCCTCGCGCTCGGGGCGTGCGGAGACCCCGCCGCCACCCAGGCATCCTCCGATGCACCCGATTCGCCCCCGAGCCCGTACACGATCGCCACCACGATCGGCATGATCACCGACATCGTCGCCCGCGTCGCGGGCGACCGCGCCGAGGTCGAGGGCCTGGTCGACGCCGGCATCGACCCCCACCTCTACGCCCCCACCCGGTCCGACGTGCAACGCCTCATGGACGCCCACATCATCTTCTACAACGGGCTCCTGCTCGAGGGCAAGATGACCGACAGCCTCATCCGCGCCGGCACATCGGGCCGCCCCGTGCACGCGGTGACCGAGCAGTTGGACGAGACCTTCCTCCTCTCCCCGGACGACTTCGAGGGCCACTTCGACCCGCACGTCTGGATGGACCCCTCCGCCTGGGCCAAGGCGGTCGAGATCGTGCGGGATCGCCTCGCCGAGTTCGACCCCGAGGGCGCTTCCACCTACCGGGCCAACGCCGAGGCCCTGCTCCAGGAGATCGACGAAGTCGACCGGTACGCCGAACGCGTCCTCGCGAGCATCCCCGAGGGCCGGCGGGTGCTCGTCACCGCCCACGACGCGTTCAACTACTTCGGGCGTCGCCACGGCTTCGAGGTCGTAGGCATCCAGGGCATCTCGACCGCCTCGGAAGCCGGCGTGCTCGATGTCGAGCGTCTCGTCGACCTGATCGTCGAGCGCCGGATCCCAGCGGTCTTCGTCGAGTCCACCGTCTCCGAGCGGAACATCAACGCCCTGATCGCGGGCGCCCGCGCACGGGGGCACGAGGTCACCATCGGGGGCGAACTCTTCAGCGACGCCATGGGCCAGAGCGGCACCTACGAGGGCACCTACATCGGCATGATCGACCACAACGCCACGACCATCGCCCGCGCACTGGGCGGCGAGGCCCCCGAACGCGGCCTGCACGGAAAGCTCGCGGAATGATCCCACCCGCCGACACCGGGACCACCGAGGAAGCCCTCGCCGCGACCACGACCGCGAACCGCGCCCGCGCCGTGAGCCTCGCGGAGCGCCCCGAGCACTCGCCCGAGAGCCCGCTCTCCGTGCACGCGGTCACCGTCGCCTACCACCGCAAGCCCGTCCTCTGGGATGTCGACTACGACGCCCCGCCCAACAAGCTCATCGCGATCGTCGGGCCCAACGGCGCGGGCAAGAGCACGCTCATCAAGGCCTGCCTGGGGCTCGTCCCCAGGGCCTCGGGCCAGGTCGAGTTCTGGGGCCAGTCCTATCGGCGTGCCCGTCCCCGCATCGGCTACGTCCCCCAACGCGAGAGCGTCGACTGGGACTTCCCCGTCTCCGCCCTCGATGTCGTCTGCATGGGCCGCTACCGGCGCATCGGCTGGTGCCGCCCCGTGCGACGCAAGGACAAGGAAGCCGCCCTCCACTGCCTCGACCGCGTCGGCATGAAGGCCTTCGCCAGCCGACAGATCTCGCAACTCTCGGGTGGCCAGCAGCAGCGCGTCTTCCTCGCCCGCGCCCTCGCCCAGGAGGCCGACCTCTACTTCATGGACGAGCCCTTCGCCGGCGTCGACGCCGCCACCGAACGGGCCATCATCTCCGTCCTCCGCACGCTCCGCGATCAGGGCAAGACCGTCATCGTCGTCCACCACGACCTCCAGACCGTGCCCGACTACTTCGACGAAGCCATCCTGCTCAACATGCGCGTCGTCGCCGCGGGGCCCGTCCGCGAGGTCTTCACCCGCCAGAACCTCCACAAGACCTACGGGGGCCGCCTCACCCTGCTGGCAGAGGCCGCCGAAGCGGTCGCCCGAACGGCCGGGGACTGACGCCTTGCACCCCACCCTCGCACAGGCCACGCCCGCGTTCGAAGACATCATGCGCGTGCTCACCCTCCGCGCCGGGTTCAACACCACCGTCGTTATCCTTGGCACCACCGTCCTGGGCCTCGCCGCCGGGCTCGCCGGCGTCTTCATGCTCATGCGGAAGCGGGCCCTCCTCGCCGACGCCATGAGCCACGCCACGCTCCCGGGCATCGCGACCGCCTTCCTCCTCGCCACCGCCATCGGGACCGACGCACGCTCCCTCCCGCTCCTCCTCCTCGGCGCCGCGGTCGCGAGCGTTGTCTCCGTGCTCGCGGTGCAGGCGATCCTGCGGTTCACCCGCCTGCACGAGGACGCCGCCATAGGCATCGTCCTCTCCGTCGGCTTCGGTATCGGCATCGTCCTGCTCAGCATCATCCAGCGCAACGCACCGCAGAACGCCGCGGGCCTGCACCACTTCATCTATGGCCAGACCGCCGCCATGAGCATCGCCGACGCCACCACGATGGCCGGCGCCGCCCTGCTCGCGACCGGCGTCCTCGTGCTCTTCCTGAAGGAGACGACCCTCGTCTGCTTCGACGACGCCTTCGCGCGAACCACCGGGTGGCCCGTCTCCGTCATCGACCTGGGCATGATGGGCGTCGTGACCGTCGTCGTCGTCGCCGGCCTGCAGGCGGTCGGCATCCTGCTCATCATCGCGATGCTCATCATCCCGCCCGTTGCCGCCCGCTTCTGGACCGAACGCCTCGTCCCCCTCGCCCTGCTCTCGGGCCTCATCGGCGCCGCTTCGGGCTACCTGGGCTCGTCCCTCTCCGCCCTGCTCCCCCGCGTCCCCGCGGGCGCCGTCATCGTGCTCACCGCGGGGGGCGTCTTCAGCATCAGCTTCCTCCTCGCCCCCAATCGGGGTGTCCTCGCCACCGCCCTCCGCCACGCCCGCCTCCGCCTACGCATTGCCCGCGACCACCTCCTCGAAGCCGCCCACGACACCGGCCCCCGCGCCGATGGCTCCACCGTGCTCTCGCGCACAGCCCTCGACCGCGTCGCCCGCGAGAGAGGCTGGCGCCCGGGCGTCCGCCCGATCATCCTCGCCCTGCTCCGTCTCTCGGGCGAATCCAGGGCCGCCGGGGGCGACCTCGCACTCACCGAGTCCGGCCAGGCCCGCGGCGCCCGCGTCGCCCGCAACCACCGCCTCTGGGAGCAGTACCTCATCACCTACGCCGACATCGCCCCCAGCCATGTCGACTGGTCCGTCGACCAGGTCGAGCACGTCCTCTCCGACCCGCTCATCAAGGAACTCGAAACCGCCCTCAGAAGGCAGGGCGTCCCCGTTCCCCCCGCCGCTCCTTCCGCGGGTCCTCCAAAGGAGCCGCGATCATGACCGGCTTCTCCGTCGCCCTCGACCTCTTCCCCTTCCTCGCCGCCACGCTCGCCGCCGTCGCCTGCGGCGTCCTGGGCAATTTCCTCATCCTCCGCCGCCTCAGCCTCATGGGCGACGCGATCTCCCACTCCGTCCTCCCGGGCCTCGTCATCGCGTTCATGCTCACCGCCAGCCTCGCTCCCTTCGGCATGTTCCTGGGCGCCGCCGCTGCGGGGCTCGCCACCGTCGTCCTCGTTGAACTCATCAAGCGACTCGGCAAGGTCGAGCCCGGCGCCGCGATGGGCGTCGTCTTCAGCGTCCTCTTCGCATTGGGCGTCCTCCTCATCGAACAGGTCGCCCGCAACACCGACCTCGACGCCGACTGCGTCCTGCACGGGCAGCTCGAAACCCTCGTCTGGTACGACGCCCCGCCCGCCGGCTCCCCCCTCTCCGCCTACCTCGCGCCCGAGACCATGGACGCCGTCCCGCGCCAGGTCTGGTCGCTCCTCTACGTCACCGCCGCCGCCCTCGCCTTCACCTTCGTCTTCTTCAAGGAACTCCGCATCGCCGCCTTCGACGGCGCCCTCGCCACCACCCAGGGCTTCCACGCCGGCGTCATGCATTACGCCCTCATGACCCTCGTCGCCGCCGCCACCGTCGCCTCGTTCGAAGCAGTCGGCTCCATCCTCGTCATCGCGATGCTCATCTGCCCCGCCGCCGCCGCACGCCTGCTCACCGACCGCCTCCTCTCCCAGATCCTCGTCTCCCTCCTGGCCGCCCTCGCCTCCTCCGTCCTGGGCTACGCCGGTGCCACCCTCCTCCCCGCGATCTTCGCCCTCGACTCGGTCAACGCCGCGGGCTCCATCACCGTCGCCAGCGGGCTCCTCCTCGCCCTCGCCGCGGCTTTCTCCCCCCGCCACGGGCTCCTCCCCCGGGCCCTCCGGCGCCGGCGACTCGCCCGGGACCTCGCGCTCGACGCGGTCCTCACCGCCCTCTACCGCGCCCGCGAGCGAGCCCTCCCGGGCCTTTCCGTCGCCGACCTCGCCTCCGCCGTTCCGGGTTACCACGCCCCCACCGCCGCTACCCGCGCGATCAAGCGTCGGCTCGTCACCCGCGTCGACGATCACCTCGACCTCACCGAGACGGGCCACGACGCCGCCCGCGGACTCATCCGCCGCCACCGCCTGTGGGAGGACTACCTCGTCACCCGCGCTGGCGCCGCCCCCGACCACGTCCACGACACCGCCGAGACCCTCCAGAGCATCCCCCTGGGCCCCCGCAAGGGACCCACCACCGACCCCCACGGGCGAGAAATCCCCTGATCCACCCGCGACCCCGGGGTAGCTCGCCCACGCGCAGCGCGGGCGTGAATTCCTCTAGTGCGGTACATTCCCCGCCATGACGACCACTCTTTCCCGCCGCCTCGTCACGGGCGCCCTCGCCGCAGCCGTCCTCTTCCTCCCCGCCTGCGCCTCCTCGGGCTCGACCTCGGAGACGAAGGCCTCCAAGACCGAGCTGCCCGACGATGGGCGCACCGCCCTCTTTAATGGCCGGAACCTCGAAGGCTTCGCCGCCATGTACGGGGGCGACATCAACGCCTGGACCGTCGAGAACGGCGAGATCCGCGTCGCCAGAGCCGGCCAGGGAGGCTGGCTCCGCACCGAGAAGATGTACCGCGACTTCGACCTCACCGTCGACTTCGTCATCCCGGAGAACGGCAACTCCGGCGTGGGCCTCCGCTGCACCTCCGTGGGCGACCCCGCCTTCACAGGCTTCGAGGTCCAGATCTACGACTCCTATGGAGACGAGCCCTCCCGCAGCGCCTGCGGAGCCGTCTACAACGCCATCCCGCCCGCCACCCAGGCGGTCAAGCCCCCCGGCGAGTGGAACAGCTACCGCATCCGCGTCGTGGGCGACACCCTCGATGTCTGGCTCAACGGGCAACGCGTGCACGAGTCCCAGAAGCTCGACGACCGGGGCATCTTCCGCAACGACGACCAGCCCCTCCCCCTCAACCAGCGAGCCACGACCGGCTACATCGCCTTCCAGGACCATGGCGAGGGGGGCCTCCGCCTCAAGAACATCCGCATCAAGGACCTCTCCCCGGACCCCGACCCGGGCGACTTCACCGAAGCCTTCAACGGACGCAACACCTCCGGCTGGACCCACCGCGGAGGCGGCTCCTTCACCTTCGAAAACGGCACCCTGGTCGCCGCCGATGGCCCGGGCCACCTCTTCAGCAACGCCATGCACGAGGACATCGAGATCCGCACCCTCGTCCGCATCGCCCCGCCCGACGAAACCCGCGCCCCCCGCACCGGCAACTCGGGCATCTATTTCCGCACCATCCCCCGCCCCGAGAACCCCGACACCTGGCCTCTTGGATACGAGGCCCAGCTCGACAACCATGACACCCGCCAGACGCACTACACCGGCTGCATTTACGACGCCGCCCCCGCGATGACCGGTGCCCCCATCACCGAAGACGGCGAATGGTTCGACTACCGCATCGTCGCCATCGGCGACCACATCCGCACCTGGATCAATGGCCAGCCCATGGTCGACGCGAAGCTCGAACTGCACGACGAGGGCATGATCGCCATCCAGACCCACCACCCGCGCAACCGCGTCGAGTTCCGCGACTTCCGCTGGCGCGTGCCGAGCACGGACGACTGATGACCGATGCCCCGACCCGCCGCAACGCGGCGCGTCGGGCGAGCCCGCGCCGGGCCCATCTCCGGGTGCCACTGGCCGCTCGCCAGCTAGTGTCTTCGATCAGTCCGACCACTCCACCCACCCCGACCCCCGCTTCGCACTCTCCACGCACAACTCGATGAACCGCACCCCCCGCCGCCCCGCCTCGGCGTCCGGTGCCAGTTCCGCCAGCGAGCCACCCTCACCGAGCACCAGGTCCGCCGCACCGCGGTACACATTCGCGAACGCCTCGATGAACCCCTCAGGGTGCCCCACCGGGATCCGCTGCGCGTCCATCGTCGGCCCGCCATTCCCGGGACCCCCGCGCACGACCATCCGCGTCGGACCGTCGAGGCTCAGGAGCTCGAGCTGCTCGGGCGACTCCTGCCTCCAGCGCAGCCCGCCCTTCTCCCCGTACACGCGGATCGACAGCCCGTTCCCCTCCCCCGCGCACACCTGGCTCGCGGTCAAGACGCCCTTGGCCCCACCCCGGAACCGCAGCAGCACGCTCGCGTCATCATCGAGCGTGCGCCCGTCGACGAAACTCGTGAGCTCCGCCGCCAGCGACCCGATCTCAAGCCCCGTGATGAACGCGGTCAGGTTCTCCGCATGACTCCCGATGTCCCCGAGCGCCCCCCCGAGCCCCGCCCGCTTCGGGTCCGTCCGCCACTCCGCCTGCACCACGCCCGCCGCCTCCGCCTTGGTCGCGAGCCACCCCTGGTGGTACTCCACGAACACCTTGCGGACCGGGCCGATCTCCCCCGCAGCCACCCGGGCCCGGGCCTCCCGCACCATCGGATAGCCCGTGTAGTTGTACATTACGACGCACGCCCGGCCCTTCGCCCGGGCCAGGTCACGAAGCTCCGCCGCCTCGCCGCTCGTCATCGTCATGGGCTTCTCGACGAGCACGTGGAAGCCCGCCTCGAGGCACGCCCGCGCGATCTCGTAGTGCGTGAAGTTCGGTGTTACGATCGACACGAGCTCGACCCCGTCCTCGCGCTTCGATTCCGCATCGAGAAACGCATCGAGCGCCGTATACGCCCGCGCCGGGTCGAGCCCGTACGCCACGCCCGACGCCCGCGCGATGTCCGCCTCGCGACTCAGCACGCCCGCCACCAGGTCGAGCCGCCCGTCCAGAGCCGACGCACGCCGGTGCACCGCGCCGATGAACGCATCGATCCCCCCGCCGATCATCCCCATCCGCACCGTTCGGCTCATCGCGTCCTCCTCAGCTCTTCTTCTCGAACGCCGCGTCGAACGCGAGCGTGTTCGTAGGGAAGTCGATCGTGCGCACAAATCGGCACGCCTCCTCCGCCCCGTAGAACCGGTCCATCGCCGAATCCTCCCACTCGATGCTGAGAGGCCCCGAATACCCGGCGCGGTTGAGCGCGCGGATGATCTCCTCGAAATCCACCTCGCCCCGTCCGGGCGAGCGGAAGTCCCACCCACGCCGATGATCCCCGAAACCGAGGTGGCTCGCCAGGATCGAACTGTCGCCATCGAGCGTCCGCGCCGCGTCCTTGATGTGCGCGTGGTAGATCCGCTCCGCGAAGCGATCCACGAACCGCGCCGGGTCGATCCCCTGCCAGATCAGGTGCGACGGATCGAAGTTGAACCCGAAGGCCTTCCGCCCCCCCACCGCCGCCAGCGCCCGCTCCGCGGTGTAGATGTCGTACGCGATCTCCGTCGGGTGCACCTCAAGCGCGAAGAGCACGCCCGCATCGTCGAACTCATCGAGGATCGGGTTCCACTGCGCCGCGAAATCGGCGAAGCCCCGATCGATCTCCTCCTGCGAGGTCGGCGGGAAAAAGTACAGCTTGTGCCACACCCCGGAACCGGTGAATCCATTCACAACATCCACACCCAGAACAGCCGCAGCCCGCGCGGTCGATTTCATCTCTTCCGCCGCTCGGCTGTTCACCCCGCACGGGCTCCCGTCCCCCCATATCCGGGCAGGCAAGATCGCCTTGTGGCGCTCGTCGATCGGGTCGCAGACGCACTGCCCGACGAGGTGGTTGGAGATCGCGTAGCAGCGGAGCCCGTGCTGGAGCAGTAAGTCCTTGACAGAGCTGCAGTAAGAATCCTCGGACAACGCCCGGTCCACCTCGAAGTGGTCTCCCCAGCAGGCGAGTTCCAGCCCATCAAATCCCATTTCCGCCGCCTTCGGCGCCAACTCCGCCAGCGGGATGTCGGCCCACTGGCCGGTGAACAGGGTGACGGGTCGGGTCGGGGGCTTCGGCATCGGGCGATCTCCGGTATCGTGTCGCAACTGTACCAGCCGGCGGCAATGAAACGTTTTCAGGACTGTGCTAGGCTACCGGCCCAGCACGCTGTTCTAGCCGCTTTCGGGAGGCCCGCGTGACCGAGACCGCTTCCACCGCAACGACCCCGGAGCCCACGCGCCCCGGCACCTCCGCGCTGCTCAGCGTGATGATGTTCTTCCAGTTCTTTGTCTGGGGCGCCTGGTTCGTCACCCTGGGCCCCTACATGGGCTCCAAGGGCTTCAACGGCGCGGACATCGGCAACGCCTACACCACCGCACCCATCGCAGCGATCCTCGCACCCCTCTTCCTGGGCATGATCGCCGACCGCTTCTTCTCCAGCGAGAAGGTGCTGGGCGTGCTGCACATCCTGGGCGGCGCGCTGCTGATGCTGGCGCCCTGGGCCGCGAGCACCGGGAACACCTGGCTCTTCGTGGGCGTGCTCCTGGCCCACATGATCTGCTACATGCCCACGCTCGGGCTCAGCAACACCGTCGCCTTCCACGCGATCTCCAACCCCGAGAAGCAGTTCCCGCTCATCCGCGTCTGGGGCACCGTCGGCTGGATCGTCGCGGGCTTCGCTGTCGGCCTCCTCGCAGCCAACCTCGCGAACACCGAGGGGCTGGACGACGCGGCTGCGGAGCAGGCCCGCGCCGCGATCCCCGCGTTCTTCTACGTCGCGGGCGCCTCGGGCATCGTGCTGGGCATCTTCAGCTTCTTCCTCCCGCACACGCCCGCACCGGCGCGAGGGCAGAAGTTCAGCATCGGGGCCGCCCTCGGCGCCGATGCGCTGAGCCTGATGAAGGACCGGTCCTTCGCGATCTTCATCATCTGCTCCATGCTCCTGTGCATCCCGCTGGCGGCCTACTACCAGCAGGCGGCCAACTTCGCCACCGCCGCGGGCGTCAGCAACGTGCCGATCAAGATGACCTTCGGGCAGATGAGCGAGATCGCGTTCATGCTCATCATGCCCCTGATGTTCGTGCGCCTGGGCGTGAAGTGGATGCTGGCGATCGGCATGCTCGCGTGGGTCGCCCGCTACGGGCTCTTCGCGGGCGCCTGGAGCCCTCTGAGTGAACACGTCGTGTGGATGATCCTGGGCGGCATCATCCTGCACGGGATCTGCTATGACTTCTTCTTCGTCACCGGGCAGATCTACACCGAGCGCACCGCCCCCAAGCACACCCGCGCCCAGGCCCAGGGCTTCCTCGTCCTGGTCACCCAGGGCATCGGCATGCTGATCGGCAACCAGGTTTTCGGCCGCCTCGTCGCGGGATACACCGACGAAACCGGCGCGACCGCCTGGCGCACCGTCTGGATCTGGCCCGCCGCCTTCGCGGGCGTCATCCTGCTGGTGTTCCTCGTCCTGTTCCGCGAGCGGTCGACCTCCGGACCGGCGAGCGACCCCCTCGGCACCGGAAACCGGACCCAGACCCCCATCGAACCCGTGGAGCCGGCACCGACGCCGGCCTGAGCCCTGATGCCCCAGGCCCCGAAGCGTTCCCCGGCCCACCCGCCCGTTCATCGAAGCCACCCGTTCGTCAAGGAGTCACGACGATGACCGACAACCCCGGCAACCACAACAAGCCCCGCAACCCGGACCGCGCGATCGCGGACGCCCGTCGCGACTTCCTGAAGACCGCAGCGGTGATCGCCGGGGCGGGGCTCACCGCCTCCGCCCTCTCGGGCTGCGCCTCCGGCGGTTCCCCGGGCGCGCTCGTGGGCTCCGACTCGCTCCGCCCGCTCGGACGCGGCGCCGCCCCGAACCCCCCGAAGGACGGGGAGCCCATCCGTCTCGCGGTCATCGGCACCGGGGGCATGGGCCGCGGGCACTGCGGCGCCCTCGCCGCCTTCAACCGCGACGGTCGCGAGAGCGTCGAGATCGTCGCGGTCTGCGACGTGAACGACCTTCACGCGGAGGCGGCGGTCAAGACCGTCACGGACGGCGGGCAGAAGAACCCGCCCCGCATGTACCGCGACTACGAAGAACTGCTCGCCAAGGAGAACATCCATGGCGTCGTCGTCGGCACGCCCGAGCACCAGCACGCCCCGATCGCCGCCGACGCGGTCGTCCGGGGCAAGGACGTCTACTGCGAGAAGCCCATGACGCTCCGCCTGGACGAGGCGATGGCGCTGCAGAAGACGGTGCACGCCAACCCCGACGTGATCTTCGTCGTGGGCACGCAGAAGATGGTGCTGCCCAAGTACACCGAGGCCCGCAAGCTGATCCAGCAGGGCGCGATCGGCACCCCGGTCTTCAGCCAGACCAGCTACTGCCGCAACACCCCGGACGGCGAGTGGAACTACTACGGGCTCGACGACCGCTGGCAGCCCGGCGTGAACGTCGACTGGGACGCCTGGCTCGGGCACATGCCCAAGCGCGCCTGGGACCCCAAGATGTACATCCGCTGGCGCCGCTACCGCGACTTCTCGACCGGCATCATCGGCGACCTCCTGGTGCACGAGATCACCCCGCTCATCTACGCCCTCGACAGCGTCGGCTGGCCCAAGCGCGTCGTCGCGACCGGCGGGCACTACATCGACAAGGAGATGGAGAACCATGACCTCGTCAACCTCAACATCACCTGGGAGAACGACCACTCCATGATCGTCGCGGGCGCCACCTGCAACGAGGTCGGCCTCGAGAACCTCATCCGGGGCAACAAGGCCAACATCTACCTCAACAGCCGCCACTGCGAGCTCCGCCCCACCCGCCCCTATTACGACCTCATCGAGCCGATGCGCGTCGAGTGCCCCGACATCGGCAACGACCAGGACCTGATGAGGCTCAACTGGCTCAAGGCCATGCGCGACCGCAAGCAGCCCTCCTCCACCGTCGACTTCGCCACCAAGGTCATGGTCGTCGTCGACCTCGCGACCCGCTCGCTCTGGGACGGGCACGCGTACGAGTTCGACCGCGAGACCATGCGGGTCACCCGGATCTGACGCCGGCGATGGAGACCGTCCGACTGGCTGTGTTCGCGATGGGCTGCCGCTTCGAGCTCCTGCTCGCGGGCGGCAGCCCGCCCTCGCTGCGCGCCGCGGGCGAGGCGGCGATCGAGGAGATCGAGGAGGCGCACCGCCGCCTCTCCGCCTTCGACCCGCACTCGGTCATCTCCCGCATCAACGCCGGCGCGGGCCGGCACGCCGAGCGGGTCGATAGGGAGGTGCTGGAACTGCTCACGCTGTGCGAGGAGATCAGGCTCCAGAGCCGTGGCGCGTTCGACATCACCGTCGGGCGCGTCATGGAGTCGCAGGGCTACCGGCGTTCCGCGGGCGGCGCCGCGGTGTGCGACGCCCGAGTGGGCGGGCTGATGATCGACCGGGAAGCCTCGCTCGTGGGCCTTTCGGACGCGGGAGCCGCGATCGACCTGGGTGGCGTGGGCAAGGGCTTCGGGCTCGACCTCGCCATCCGCGTCCTGCGGGAATCGGGCGTCGCCTCCGCGTTCATCCACGCCGGCACCAGTTCGGTCGCCGCCATCGGGCGCAGGCCCGACGGGGAGGCGTGGCGGGTCACGCTGCCCAGCGGCGACGGGGGCGGAACGACGATCGACCTGGCCGATGGCGCCCTGTCGGTCTCCGGCACCGGCGTGCAGGGCAACCACGTGATGGACCCGCGCGACGGGGCACCGGCCCGCAACGCGCACCCCGTCGCGGTCATCGGGCCCGTCGCAGCAGCCTGCGACGCCTGGACGACCGCGAGTTTCGTGCTCGGCGCGCGACCCCCGGCCCTGCCCGGGGCGTACCGGTGCATGATCGAAACCGAAACGGGCTGGGCCGACGCGCCCGCCACAGACACAGGGAAGACCGAGCGATGACCGCAGACATTCACCAGGGCACGAACGGTTCGGGTTCCGGGATCGACCGGCGCAGTTTCCTCGCGCAGACAGCCGGCTGGGCCGCCGCAGCAGCGATCGTGCCGAACCTCTCCGCAGCGTTCGGCTCCCTGGCGGCGCCGGTGCGCGTGGGCGTGATCGGGTGCGGGCGCCAGGGACGCGCGATCATCGCGGAGCTCGGCTCGTTCCCGGACGTGGAGGTCGCCGCCATCTGCGACATCGAGCCCCGCCGACTCGACGCGGGCTCGAGGCGCACCCGCGGGGCCAAGGGCTACGCGACGCACACGGAGATGCTCTCGTCCGAGAAGCTCGACGCGGTCTTCGTCGCGACGCCGACGCACCTGCACCTCGTGCCCGTCCGCGATGCGCTGCAGGCGGGCGTGAATGTCTACTGCGAGGCCCCCCTCGCCCACACCCCCGAGGACGCCCGCGCGATCGCCGCCGCAGCCCGGGGCTCCGGCAAGGTCTTCCAGGCGGGCTTCCTGGCGCGGGCCAACCCCGTCTACCAGCTCGCCCGCACCTTCTTTGTTTCCGATGCGGTCCGCAGGCTCGCGACGATGGAAGCGATCCGCGCCCGCAAGACGACCTGGCGCACCCCGACCCGCGGGCCCGATGAGGACCGCCAGCTGAACTGGCGGCTCGAGCCCGACCTCTCGAACGGCCTCGCCGGCGAGTGGGGCAGCCACCAGTTCGACGTCTTCCACTGGTACACGGGCCGCTATCCCGAGTCGGTCCAAGGTCGCGGCAGCGTGCGCCTCCACGAAGACGGGCGCGAGGTCGCCGACACCGTCAACCTGCTGCTGGGCTTCCCGGGCGGTGCCACCCTCAGCTACGCCGCCACGCTCGGCAACAGCTACGAGGGCATGCACGAGATCCTGCGGGGAGAGAACGCCGCGATCAAGCTCGCCTGGAGCCACGGCTGGATGTTCAAGGAAGCCGACGCGCCGACCCAGGGCTGGGAGGTCTACGCCAACCGCCAGCAGTTCCACAACGACGAGG
>DAIQNV010000069.1:0-10520 GCA_036788215.1 Phycisphaerales bacterium
TTCGTCGGCATCGACTACGCCGACCAGAACGCCCGCCACGCCTTCGACCGCATCAAGGCCGGCCCGGCGCGCACCGCCGAGGAACTCAAGGGCCAGCTCAAGGGTCAGTCGACCGCCATCCACCCGAGGCGGCGCAAACCCATCGCCGACGCCTGAAGCCCCCGCCCTGAAATCCAAGATCTGAGATCAGGCCCCCCCCATGGCCAGTGGCCAGTGGCCAGTCCCCACCCCCACTCCCCGTCCGAAAACCCCCCCACCCCGCACCACCCGCACACCTCCGCACCCTGAAACCCCTCTCACCCGCCAATCGCCTTTCCCGCCCGCGTTCCCGATGTGACCGTCCCCGAAGGCGCATCGCACGACGCCATCGCAGGGAGGCCGCCGGGTGCACGATCCAACCGACCACGACTTCGATCTCTCCGCGCCCGACGAGCAGGACATCCCGCTCTTCACGGGCACGCCCGAGGTCTTCGGCGCCCCCAAGCCCGATACCTCCATCCCCGACTGGCCCGACGCCCGCCCCTGCCAGCCCACACATCACCACACGCGCCACCGCGAGGCGCCCCTGCCCACCCCCATCAACCTCCCCGCGGTCGAAGCGATCAACGACGAACCCGCCATCGCACCCGCCTTCACCGAGGGCCTGGGCGACCTCGTCATCCTCCGCACCACCCAGGGCGTCCAGGTCATCACCATCGAGTCCCCCACCCTCCGCGAACCCGGCGTCCACCAGATCACCGAAAGGCTCGTCCGCATGGCCCGCGACGAAGGACCCCGCCTCGCCCTCTCCCTGGGCCTCGTCAAAGAGATCACCAGCGCCTCCCTCGGCGCCCTCGTCCGCGCCGCGGAGGACATCGACCGCATGGGGGGCCGCCTCGTCCTCTTCGCCCTGCCCCATGGCGTCGACCGCGTCCTCCGCCAGACCGGCCTGTCTCGCAAGCTCTCGATCGCCGACGACGCCGAGAGCGCCGTCCGACTCGCAAGACGCGACAAGTTCCGCTTCCCCCTCACCCGACGCGCGGGCTAATCCAGACCGGTGCCACTATGCGTCGCCCCGCGACGCGTAGTGCCATTCACGCCTTCAACGAGCCCGAAGCGCCAGCGAGGGAAAGCGCCCGACAACCAACGGTGCCACTGACCCGGCTCTGCGGGTCAGTGCTTCGCGCCCCCAACACCCCGCTCAATCACCCGCCCCACCCGCAAAACTGCCCCATCCTCAAACGCCCTCCCCACCACCTGCACCCCGATCGGCAGCCGCGCCCCATCCTCCTCCGCCTCACCCGCCTTCAAACTGAGCGCCGGCAACCCCGCCAAGTTCACCCCCACCGTGTACACATCCTCCAGGTACATCGCGAGCGGATCGTCCACCTTCTCCCCGATCCGAAACGCCGGACCCGGCGACACCGGCATCAGGAGCGCGTGACACCCCAGCCCCTCGCCCTCATCCGTCCGCGCCTCGAACACCCGGTCATAGTCCCGCTTGATGAGCCGCCGCGCCTTAAGCGCCTTCGTGTAGTACGCGTCGTAGTACCCGCTCGACAACACATGCGTCCCCAGCATGATCCGCCGGCGCACCTCCGCCCCGAACCCCTCCGTACGGCTCTTCACATACAGCTCGCGCAGCCCCTCCCCCGCCCCCAGCTCCGCCCGCCGCCCATAGCGCACCCCGTCGTACCGCGAGAGATTGCTGCTCGCCTCCGCCAGCGCGATGATGTAATACGCCGCCACCCCGTGATCCACGAGCGACAGCTCCACCTCCACCAGCTCAGCCCCCGCGTCCTCAAGCGCCCGCTTCGCCGCCCCCATCGCGTCATCGACCGCCGGGTGGTGCCCCACCTGGTGCAGCTTCAAGACGCCCACCCGCAGCTTCTCGATGGGCTTCTCCAGGTCCGCAACCAGTTTCGGCGCCTCCCGCGTCGAGCAGGTCGCGTCCCGCGCATCCGCCCCCGCGATCACCTCCGTCACCAGCGCCGCATCGCGCACGCTCGTCGTCAAGGGCCCGATCTGATCCAGGCTGCTCGCATACGCGATCAAGCCCCAGCGGCTCACCCGCCCATAGGTCGGCTTGAACCCCACCACCCCGCACAGCCCCGCCGGCTGGCGGATCGACCCCCCCGTGTCGCTCCCGAGCGCCACAGGCACCATCCCCGCCCCCACCGCCGCCGCTGAGCCCCCGCTGCTCCCCCCGGGCACACGGCTCGGGTCGACAGGGTTCCGCGTCGGGCCGAACGCCGAGTGCTCCGTCGAACTCCCCATCGCAAACTCATCGAGGTTCGCCTTCCCGATCACCACCGCCCCCGCGCCGAGCAGCCGCTCCGACGCGGTCGCGTTGAAGGGACTGCGATACCCCTCCAGCATCCGCGACCCCGCGGTCGTGAACCCCCAGCTCAGGCAGATGTTGTCCTTCAGCGCCACAGGCACCCCAGCCAGAGGCAGCCTTCCCCCCTCCCCGCTCGCGATCCTGGCATCCACCGCCCGCGCCTGCTCCATCGCATGCTCGTGGAACACCTGCGTCAAGGCGTTCAGCTCCCGGTTCCGCTCCTCCACCGCACCCAGCGACACCGCAGTGAGGTCCACCGCCGACACATCACGGCTCCGCACCGCCTCCGCGATCTCGAACGCCGACCTCGGCCCCACCATCCCCTCTGCCCCGCTCACGCCCCACCCCCGCCGCCATCGATCACCTTGGGCACCCGAATGAAGACGCTCACCCCGTGCCCATCCGCATCCGCCACCTCAAGCGCCGCCGGCGCCAGCTCCGCCACCCGCTCCGGGTCGAGGGTCGCCCCGGGCTCATCTTCGCGCAGCTTCCCCCGCTCCTCCCCGATTTGGGCCAGTGGTTCCACACCCTCCAGATCGAGCTCCCCGAGCCGCTCCACATACCCCAGGACCGCCCCCAGGCGCGCCCGCTCCGCCTCCACCTCGCCCTCAGACAGCGACAACGCCCCCAGCGCCGCGATCCGCTCCACCCGCTCCCGCGTCAAGTCATCTGCCATGCCGGCAGTCTAACCCCACCCCGCCCTAAGCCCCGGGCCCCAGCACCCGGTTGATCGCCCGCTGCCCCAGCTGCGCCAGCACGATCAGCACCACCACCGTGATCCCGATCGCGACCGGCACCCACCACCCGGGCCTCGCCTCCTTCAGCGCATCCCCGTCGAGGGTCCCCTGGATCTGCGTCCCCAGCCAGACCACCGCCGCGGTCCGGGGCAGCATCCCGACCGCGGTCCCCACCAGGTACACCCACAGCGACACCCCGGTCGTCGACAGCACGCCGTTTGTCAGCGCAAAGGGCGAGTTGGGGGGCACACGCAGCAGCGTCACAATCCCAAGCGCCCTCAGGTCCCCCTTGCCCACGAGCGCATCCCGCACGATCCGCGCCTTGGGGTGCCGATCGATCTCCTCGTTCACCCGCCCCCGCGCCACCGTCTTCGCGATCACCCGCCCCACCAGCGACGCCCCGACAAACCCCGCCAGCGCCGCAGCAGTGCCGGGCACCAGCCCGAACGCCCACCCGCCCACGAACGCCTGCGCGTAGGTCGGCAGAATACCTATACCAGCAGTAGCGGTGAAGATCAGCGCGTACACCACCAGTCCGCCACTCCCCAGACCCACCAGCCAGTCGCTCGCCGGACGGATGAAGTACAGCAGCGCAAACCCGCCCAGCGCCGGCAGCAGCGTCCACGCCACGCCCAGCCACGCCGCGGGACCCAGCCGCGCGAAGAACGCCGCCACCTGCCCCGCCGGCGAGCCCGGTTCCCCCCGCGCTTCCGTGGGGCTCCCCCCGCCCTCAGGAGCCGGCGTCGCAGGATTCGTCTCGATGTTTGCGCTCTCGTTCACCACGGGCACAGCCTAGCCGGGTACGCTGCACCCCTGTCGAACGACGCGCGACCCGCCGCGGTGCGGGCGCGACACCACAAGTCGGTCGCCACCCGGCCAGCGCCGGGTCGCACACCTTGCCCGGAAGGCTGTTCATGATCCCGAAGCCCCCGCCCCGAGACAGCTCCCTCGGGTTCCTCTACCTCCCGCCCTACCGCGTGCAGGGCGTCTCCGTCGCAGGCGAAGCCACCTGCCTCATGATCCCGGAGCTCGACCTCGGCTTCGACATGGGCATCTGCCCGAGGGCCGCGCTCGCGAGCCGCTTCTGCGCCATCACCCACGGACACATGGACCACATCGGCGCCCTCGCCTACTGGTGCAGCCAGCGCCACTTCCAGGGCATGGGCCCGGGCAAGATCGTCTGCGACAAGGCGATCGAAAAAGACATCCGCGGCATGATGCAGGGCTTCGTCAACCTCGAACGACAGAAGACCCCCTACGAGATCATCCCCCTCAGCCCGGGGGAGGAAATCGAGATCAAGAACAACCATGTCCTCAAGGTCTTCGCCACCGAGCACACCTGCCCCTCCGTGGGCTACGTCGCCATCGAGAAGCGCACCAAGCTCAAGGAGGAATATGTCGGCCTCCCGCAGGAAAAACTGAAAGAACTGAAAGAACGGGGCGTCGACATCGTCAACCACCTCCGCTTCCCCTTGATCGCCTTCGTGGGCGACACCCTCCCCGGCCCCCACCTCCTCACGGACGAAGTCCGCAACGCCAAAATCATCATCTCCGAGTGCACCTTCTTCGAGCCCGACCACAAGGAACGAGCCAAGGTCGGCATGCACATGCACATCGACGACATCGGAGAATGGCTCCGCATCTGCAACTGCGAGGCACTCGTCCTCACCCATGTCTCAAGACGCACCCACCTGGGCTTCGCCCGCGAGCGCATCGAGGCCATCTGCGGCCCCGAACTGTCGAAAAAAGTCTTCCTCCTCATGGACCACCGCACCAACAAGATGCGCTATGAGGAACAGGCAGGCATCACGCCCGACATGCCGCAGGGAAGAGGCGGCCCCGGGGGCGGTTACGGCGCCCCGCGCGGACCCGGAGGCCCCGGAGGGCCCGGAGGACGCCCCTTCACCCCGCGTCCGCAGGGCCCAAGGCCACCACGCCCCATGGGCCGAAGGCCCTGAGCGCGCACAGCATCTGCACCGGCGCAGAGCGCCACCTGTTGACATCGATCGGGCCGACATGTACGGTGGCCCGACCGACTCGAAAGAGAAGGTCACCGCGGCTTCTGTTCACCGCGGGTCGCACTCAACCGAACGCACCCACCCGGGACCCCGAGGCGCGCGACGCCGAAGACCCGAAGAGCACAACGAGGCGCCCAGTCGATGGACCACCCCGATCATGAGATCTGGGACGGAATGCTTGCGCACCTGCGCTCGCACCACCCGACGCTCTGCCGACAGTGGTTCACGCAGATCACGCCGATCGGCGTCGCCGGCGGCTCCATGGTCCTCCGCGCCTCCTCCGATCTGCACCGCGACTACCTGAGGCGCGAATGCCTCGACGCGTTCAACGACGCCGCCCGCACCGCCACCAACCAGCTCCTCGCCATCCGCTTCCTCGGGCCCGACGATCCCCTCCCCGACAGCAACCGGCGCGCCGAGGTCCCGGACCTCCCGGGCCGGCGCGACACCCAGCACGCCGGCCCCACCAGCCCCACCGGCCCCACCAGCGCCACCAGCGCCCACGCCCAGCGCGAGCACGACGACGCGGACGACGACGCCCACGCGCACGCCCACCCCCGCCGCCGTGCAGACGACGCCCGCGAGCCCAGCCCGCTCAAGGTGACCAGCCGCGCCTTCGCCAGCTCCGAGAGGCTCTCCACCGGTGGCGACACCCTCGTCATCAACCCCGACAACGGGTTCGAGAACTTCGTCGTGGGCCCGGGCAACCGCCTCGCTCACGCCGCCGCCCTCGCGGTCGCCGAAAACCCGGGCCACGCCTACAACCCCTTCTTCGTCCACGGCGACGTCGGCCTGGGCAAGACCCACCTCCTCCAGGCCATCTGCGTCCGCATCCGCCAGGCCATGCCCCACGCGGTCATGCACTACGTCTCCTGCGACACCTTCATCTCCGACTTCATGAACTCCGTCCGCGACGGGCGCATGTCCGATTTCCGCCACCGCTTCCGCGACGTCGACGTCCTCGTCATCGACGACATCCACTTCCTCGCGGAACGCGACCGCACCCAGGAGGAGTTCTTCCACACCTTCAACAGCCTCTACCAGTCCCACAAGCAGATCGTGCTCAGCTCCGACGCCCCCCCGGAGGAAATCCCCCACCTCGAGGACCGCCTCGTCTCCCGATTCAAGTGGGGCCTCGTCACCCGCATCGACCCCCCGGGCTTCGAGACCCGCATCGCCATCCTCCAGTCCAAGGCCCGCCTCCGGGGGATCGACCTCCCCGACGAGGTCGCCGCCCTCGTCGCCAGCAAGATCGACACCAACATCCGCGCCCTCGAGGGCGCCATCGTCCAGATCCAGCTCGCCATGTCCGTCACCGGGCACCCCGCCACCCTCGACCTCGCCAGGGAAGCACTGGGCGAAACCCGATCCCGACCCTCCCGGGGCCCCACCATCGACGAGATCATCCAGGCGGTCTGCGACTACTTCGACGTCCGACGCACAGACCTCCTGGGCAAACGACGCCACCAGTCGATCAGCCTCCCCCGCCAGACCTGCATGGCCCTCGCCCGCAGGCACACCCGACACTCCTTCGAGGAGATCGGCGCCTCCATCGGGGGACGCGACCACACCACCGTCATGCACGCCGTCAAGACCATCGACACCAAGTGCCAGTCCGACCCCCAGCTCGCCGCCTCCGTCGCCGCGATCGAGCGCACCGTCCTTGGCCGAGCCACCGACACCCGCTGAACCCGGGTGCCGCGGATCCCCGGTGCCGTCGAGTCCCGGGTGCCGTGGAGACGGCGCAGCCTTCTCCACGACAAGTCGTCGCACCCCACCCATTCCCGGCCCCCCCGCTCCAACTCCCCCACCACGACACCCACGACGACAGATGTGGATAAGTCGTGGACAGAGCGCCGCGAGCCGACGCGGACACCACCACCACCGCCTGAGCGCCCCACCCGGACCCCCGCCCCGACCCCCGGGGGAACGGGCCCCGGCGCTCCCCGGCGCGGTATTGACGGATCGTGCACCATCTGCGCACAGCACAAGACGTTGCAGTAGGGATGGTTAGCGAAAACTGGGTCGAGTTGTCCACCAACCGCCGGGCCTTCTACCACCCCCACCAAAGGTTCTCTTCTTATAGAGGGGAAAGACAGGTAAGCCTCCGGCCTGTGAGCCGGGTCTTTCGTGGGGCATCCCTTCGACCGCCTGTGTGCGCTCCACGCTGTGGATAACCGGTTCGTATCCCGCGAAACTGTGCTTTACACCGCAGGCTGGCACACCGGACACCACACCGTCGTCCGCTGGGCCACCTGGGCGCTCTCGAGCCCCGCCCCGCACGCCAGGCACGCCCCCCCGCCCCGCCCGTACACCCGATGCACCAGCTGGGCCTCCCCGCGCCGCCCCTCCGCGTCCGTGTAGTCCCGCAGCGTCGACCCCCGGGCCTCCACCGCCCTCGTGAGCACGCCCGACACCGCCCGGGCCAGCCGATCGACCTCCGCCCCGGTCAGTCCCGCCGCGAGCCTCCGGGGGTGGATCAGGGCCTCGTGCAGCGACTCATCCGCGTAGATGTTCCCCACCCCCGCCACCACCCGCTGATCGAGCAGCGCCGCCTTGATCGCCCGTCGCGCCCCCGCCAGCCCCGACCGCAGCCCCTGCGCGAGGTCCTCCGGCCCGGTCCGCAGCCCATCGGGCCCCAGCCCCGCCCACCGCGCCTCCAGCATCCCGGGCTCGGGCAGGAGCCACAGCCCCCCGAACCGGCGGGGGTCGCGGAAGACCAGCCTCGACCCATCGTCCAGCCGCCAGGCCGCGTGGACGTGATCCGCAGGCTCCAGCCTCGCCCCACGCGCCACCCAGCGGACGAGCCCGGTCATCCCCAGGTGCACCACGATCGCCCGCCCGTCCCGCGCCACAAGCGCGAGCTGCTTGCCATGCCGATTGGGCTCCAGGAGCGTCCCCCCCACCAGCAGCGCCGTCCCACGCACCCGCCCCCGGGGCCCGGGCGCTCCCGACCGCTGCCTGCTGAACCCCCCCTCCGGGTCCCCGGGCAGCACCGCGACATCCCGCCGGTGCAGGGTCGCGCCGACGACCACCCGCCCCGCCACCCGCGCGACAAGGCTCCGGCGCACCGTCTCGACCTCGGGCAACTCGGGCACAGCGCTACCCGTCCCCGCCCCCGGGCCTCTTCGACGCCCGCAGCCTGCGGAAGAACGCTCGCAGCACCCCCGCGCACTCCTCCGCCAGGACGCCCGGCACCACGACGCACCGGTGGTTCAGTCGCGCATCGTCGAGGATCGTGTACAGCGTGCGCACCGCCCCCGCCTTCGGATCGTCCGCGCCGTACACCACCCGCCCCACCCGCGCGTTCACGATGCCCCCCGCGCACATCGGGCAGGGCTCAAGCGTCACCGCCAGCGCGTACTCGTTCAGCCGCCAGTCGCCGATGGTCTCGCACGCCCGCAGGATCGCGATGAACTCCGCGTGCGCCGAGGGGTCGCGCCGCGCCTCGCGCTCGTTCCGTCCCTCGCCCAGGACCGCCCCCGTCCCGGGGTCATACACCACCGCCCCGACCGGCACCTCGCCCGCGTCCCCCGCCTCCAGCGCCAGCCCGAGCGCGCGCCGCATCATCGCGATGTCCAGGGGCGTCGGGGCATCGGTCCCGGGCATCGCCATCACGACCCCTCGCCCCCACCGTCACCCGGCACAACCCGCCTCCCGGGCGGGAAGACCACCAGCAGGATCAGCCCCAACTCGAACAGCAAGTACAGCGGGATCGCCATCAGGATCATGCTCAAAGGGTCCACCGGCGTGATCAGCGCCGCGACGATCACGCAGACGATGATCGCGTACCGCCGGTACTTCCCGAGCACCTCCCGCGTCACGATCCCCGCCCACCCCAGGAGCAGCACCACCACCGGCATCTGGAACCCCACGCCGAACGCCAGCCCCATCGTCAGCACCGTCTCGACATACTCGCTCACGCGGTACTGCTGCGTGATCCCCGCGCCCGCGACCAGCTCCGCCCCGACCCGCGCGATCGCCCCGTCCCGCGTCGGCACCGCGGTGCGGATCTGCATCAGGTCCGCGTTGATCCACAACTGCCCCGCGGTCACGCCCTCGGGATCGCCCCGGAAAACCGGCAACTCGGGCAGCACGATCCCCTCGGGCATGGGCACGAGGGGCGTCGCGTCCTTGCCCAGTTGCGTCCCGAACCCGATGAAAAACGCCAGGATCACCGGCAGGATCACGAAGTACAGAAAGAGCCCGCTCGTCACCGTCAGGATCGTGCTCAGGGGCACGAGGATGTGCACGAACCGGCGCTCGTGCATGTACAGCCCGGGCGCCACGAACTTCCAGAGCTGGTACAGGATCCAGGGGCTCCCCACCAGCACCGTCGCCACCAGCGAGATCTTGATGTACGTCGCGAAGGTCTCAAACGGACCCGTCGCCAACAGCGCCGCGGGCTGGTTCGCCTGGCGCAGCTGCTCCTGCAAAGGCTGGATCAGGAGCGCCAGCGTGGGCTGCCCCAGCGCCACCGCCGCGATGAAGATCGGGAAGATCCCGATAAACGCCAGGATCACCCGCCGACGCAATTCCTCGAGGTGATCCCCGAACGACATCGCCGGCGCCGGCTCCCGCCCGGGCAGGCTCCGGGGCGCCGTCGGGTACCGGGGAGAGCCGGGCTCGGGCGGGCCGGGGGGTGGGTTCGTTGGCGGCGTAGGAGGCACGCTGGGCTCCGGGCCCGTGTCGGGCCGATGATCGGGTCACGCACCCGGGAACCGGGCCGCCCGAAGCGGGTTCGGGTGGCGTTCAAGCTCCCCGGGTGGGCGGATTGTCCGCGATGCGTGACGGGGATTCCACCCGGCGCGCATCCGGGGGCCCGGCGAGGCCCCGCGCAGAAAGGCCAGAGGAGTGACCCAGGCGGGATCGACAACCGGCGCAGGCGCAGACGCCGCCGGCATCTACGCGGACCCCGCGGAGATGCAGCGCGTCTGGCGCGATCACCGACGCTGGGTCGCCGCCATCCTCCTCGCCCACAAGCCCAGGGAAGCCGACCTCGACGACCTCCTCCAGGTCGTCGCGGTCTCCGTCGTCCGCAAGATCGGCGAACTCCGCGACCCCGGCGCCCTCAAGCCCTGGCTCCGCACCGTCGCCATCAACGCCGCCCGCGCCGCGGGGCGCGAAACCCAGCGAGGACGCCGGAAACTCAAGCTCGTCCGCCACGAACTGAGCGCCGGCCAGACCCCCCGCTCCGAACCCACCTCCCCCGACACCGAGACCGCGACGCTGGAGGAGGGCCGCAGGCTCATGGACCTCGCCCGCACCCTCCCCGAGGGGTATCGGGAGCCCCTGCTCCTCCGCTGCGTGCAGGGCATGAGCTACCGCCAGATCTCGGAAATCACGGGCCTCCCCGAGACCACCATCGAGACCCGCATCGCCAGAGGGCGACGGATGCTCCGCGATCTGGCATCCAAGAGTCCGAAGGACAACGACGCCGAGACC
>DAIQNV010000069.1:10620-17200 GCA_036788215.1 Phycisphaerales bacterium
GCCCGGCACCCGGCCCGCCGCCTCCGCCACCGCCTGAACCGACCCTGACAGCGAGCACCCCATGACCACCACCACGCCGAATCCCGAGAACACGCCGGAATTCGCGCCCGAGATCGACGCCCGCGAGCGCCTCGTCTCCCGCATCGTGGACGGGCGAGCCGAGGCCGACGACTGGGCCGACCTCCGCGTCCTCGCCTCCGCCGACCCCGACGTCTGGCGCGACCTCGCCGACACCCAGGCCCAGCACACGCACCTCACCCAGGCGGTCGAGGACGAGATCCAGGCCGCCCTCCGCACCGATCTCCCCAGCGACACCGCGCACCACCACGCCGGCCTCACCAGCCGCCTCGACCTCGTCCGCAGCTGGGGAGGCTGGGCCGCCGCCGCCGCAATCGTGCTCGTCTGGTGGACCGGCATCCGCGTCCAGGGACCGGCGGAGAGCCCGGGCGATCAGACCGCGGGCCTCCAGCCCCGCTTCGTCCGCGCCGCCGAGCCCAACAGCGCCGGCGACGCCCTCCAGCAGTACATCGACCTGGGCCGACGCGAAGGCTCGGTCATCGCCGCCATGCCCGAGGAGATCGTCCTCGAGACCCGCCCCCTGGGCAACGGCTCCGCCGAAGTCCTCTACCTCCGCCAGATCCTCGAGCGCCGCGTTGTCAACCGCTTCTACTCCCTCGCGACCGACGAACTCGGACGCGTCGTCCCCGTCGAGGACGCCGACGCCGCCGGGGGTGCCCGCCCCTTCTAACCGGGCAACCACGCCACGACGGAACACCCCCGCCCGCGCATCACCGTGTCAGGGCAGGGCAGCACGCACACGAACGACCAAACGGCCCGCGGGCGCAGCGACGGGCCGACAAGCAACAAAGGCAGGATCACCATGAACATCACACGCACCACCAGGACGGCCCTGATCGCGCTCATCGCGGCCGCGGGCCTCGCCACCACCGCATCGGCCCAGTCCGCCACCTCCCGCTCCATGACGCAGGAGAACAACCGCACGACCGTGACCGAGATGGCGGACGGCAACGAATACAAGCTCGAACTCAACGACGGCGCCCTCCGCGTCTGGTTCAACGGTCAGGAAGTCCCCGCGTCCCAGTACCGGCGCATGGGCTCCCGCGTCGAACTGCTCGACGACTTCGGTCGCGTGCAGCGCGTCTTCTCGATTCAGGCGCCCCCCGCCCCGCCCGCGCCCCCCGCCGCTGTCACCGCACTCCGGGGCACCGCCGACGCCGGCGCCCGCCCCCCCGTCATGCTGGGCGTCACCCTCTCGAGCCCGAGTGAAGCCCTCCGCAACCAGCTCGGTCTCTCAGGCGAGGGCGGCATCCTCATCAACTCCACCATCCAGGACCTCCCCGCCGACCGCGCCGGCCTGAAGCCCTTCGATATCATCGTCGAGCTCCACGACCGGCGCGGAGAAGCCGCGACGCAGGACGCCCTCCGCGACCTCCTCCGCGACCGCAGGCCCGGCGACACCCTGAACATGACCGTCCTCCGCGCCGGCGAGAAGCGCGACATCGCCCTGAAGCTCGACGCCTACGACCCCGAGCGCCTCCGCAACCTCGGCTCCATCGCCTTCCCGGGCGCCCCCGGCACCCCCGAAGCCCCGCAGGCACCGGACCAGCCGGGCGCGGTCACGCTCGAGCGCGACCTCAGCGCCTGGCTCGGCACCACCGGGCAGGACGCCGCCCGCAGCGCCCTCGAGTCCGCCCTCAGCGCCATGAAGGACCTCGACGCCCAGCTCCCCGCCGAAGTGCGAGCCCAGCTCGCCGAAGCACGCGCCCAGCTCGCCGAAGCCATCAAGGGCCTCGACGACCGGGGCGTGCAGGCCTTCCGATTCAACTTCCCGGGCAACGGCGCCGCCGGCTCCTCACCCTTCGTCCTCGACAACAACCGCCTCATCCGCGTCCCCTGGGCCGAACGCGAAGCCGAGGAACGCCAGACCCAGGCCCGCCAGAGGGCCGAAACGCTCCGCGCCGACGCCGAGCGCGACCGCGAACGCATCGTCGTCCGCACCGAGGACCAGATCCGCTCGATCGAGCAACGCATGCGCGAACTCGACGAACGCCTCAGCCGCTTCGAGCGATCCATGGACCGATTCGAAAGACTCATCGAACGCATGGAACGCGATCAGTAACGCAGCGCAAGGCACCCGGTCGGGTCACATGAAGCCGCGTCGGGTCATATCCCGAGGGCAAACCCCTCGCGCGACCGGGCGATCCACCAAAAAATCTCGACGCGACCACCAACTTCCCGTCCCCCGGCGAAACTTGGGCCGCACATGACCGTACACCCGGAGCGATCACCGCTTCGAGGTCGCCGGCACGCACGCGAGGGCGCCGGCACCATCGGTCCTTCGCGGGACATCCCCACGTGAGCCGGCCCACACGCCGGCTCCCCGCGGCCGCGTGACGAGACCCCACGCGGCCGCGATTCGTTTTCGCACAGCGCCCCCGGGTCCCTCCGTCCGGGAACCGCACCGCGTTCGGCTACCATCGCGTCATGACCGAACAGCCCCCCGTGATCCCCGACCCCTCCGCCGATCCCGAAGCCGCGATCGACGCGGTGCACGACGCCTGCGAGCGCCTGCGCGGTGAGATCGGCAAGGTCATCGTGGGCCAGTCCGATGTCGTGGAGCAGATCCTGCTCGCGATCTTCTGCCGGGGCCACGCCCTCGTCGTGGGCGTCCCCGGGCTCGCCAAGACCCTGCTCATCTCCACCATCGCCCGCACGCTCAGCCTCAAGTTCAGCCGCGTGCAGTTCACGCCCGACCTCATGCCCAGCGACATCACGGGCACCGAGGTCATCGAGGAGGACAAGGCGACGGGCCGACGCGAACTCCGCTTCGTCCCCGGGCCCGTCTTCGCCAATGTCATCCTCGCCGACGAGATCAACCGCACACCCCCCAAGACCCAGGCCGCCCTGCTCGAGTCGATGCAGGAGCGCCAGGTGACCGTCGGGGGCGTCCGTCACGTCCTCCCCAAGCCCTTCTTCGTCCTCGCCACCCAGAACCCTCTCGAGCAGGAGGGCACCTACCCCCTCCCCGAGGCCCAGCTCGACCGCTTCATGTTCCAGGTCCTCATCCGCTACCCGAGCGCCGAGGAAGAGCTCGAGGTCGTCCGCCGCAAGTCCGCCAACGGCGCCGTCGAGGTCGCCGAGGTGCTCCACGCGATCGACATCGACCGCGTCCACCAGGTCGTCCAGGCGGTCCCGGTCGCGGAGCACGTCCTCCGCTACGCCCTCCGGCTGGTCCGCGCCACCCGCGTGGGCGAGCCCGACGACGAGGGCACCACCCGCCCCGCCATCGCCACCCAGTACCTCTCCTGGGGCGCCGGCCCCCGCGCCAGCGAGTACCTCGTCCTCGGCGCCAAGGCCAAGGCCCTGCTCTCACGCGCCACCCACGTGACCCCAGAGCACGTCCGCGCCGTCGCCCACCCCGTCCTCAGGCACCGGATCCTGACCAATTTCAACGCCGAAGCGGACCAGATCACCCCCGACGCCGTCATCGACGGGCTCCTCCAGCACGTGCCCGTCGAGGACCAGGCAGGCGGACGCGTCGAGCGCGTCCTGCGTTAAACCCCCGGGGATTCCCGGTCTAGCCTCCCGCCCAATTGATTGAAATCCGACAACTTTTCCGCCCCGGGTCTTGTTCAACGGACCCATGGGGCTCTATTCTATTCCTGAGGACTGCATCGATTTGGCCGGTTTCGCCGATCCGTCGCTGCCTCCCGGGGGCGAGTCTGACCACCGGATGGATCCCCTCGGATCCATCGGGTGGAACGCACGGTCGGCGTACGCCCGTGCGCAGCCTCATCCGCTCCGGCCCCGCGCCGGCGCCAACCTCCGCGGCTCTCCGCCGCGGCTGACCCAGGAAGGGTGCCGACGATGCTTTCCCAGACCACCGAGTACGCGCTGCGAGCCATGAGCTGCCTCGCCTATTCGCCCGACGAACTCACCCCCACGCCGGTGCTCGCCAAGTACACCAAGGTCCCGAGCAACTACCTGGCCAAGGTGCTCCAGCTCCTCGCCCAGGCCGACCTCATCGTCGGACGCCGGGGCGTCGGCGGGGGCTACCGCCTCGCCAAGCCCGCCCGCAGCATCACCATGCTCGATGTCGTCAACGCCATCGACCCCGTGCAGCGCATCACCAGCTGCCCCCTGGGCCTCCCCAACCACGGGGGCTCCCTCTGCGCCCTCCACCGCGCCGTCGACGCCGCCGCCAAGCACCTCCTCGAAACCTTCGGCGACATCACCCTCCACGACCTCGTCCAGGAATCCGACGGCGCCCGCCCCCTCTGCGACACCGAACTCGCCGAGCGCCTCGCCATCACCTTCGAGGGCAGCAGCCTGGGCAACCCCGTCGCCACCAATGGCGACAGCAACGCCAGGCCCTGAGATCGAGGTTTTCCTCGCGTTCGCCCGGTGCCACTGACCTGGCTCTGCAGGTCAGTGTCGCCCACACACCCCAGCCCCGGTGCCACGACCCGGCTCTGCGGGTAGTGCTCTTCGCTCCGCCGGGTGCCCCGGTTGATCCAGCTCCGCAGCTCGGCCACGAACGAAGGTTCTCCGCTCCGAGAGACGAGCCCGCAGCGCCAGCAAAGGACTCCCCAAGCGGAGCGCCTCCCGCTCTTCCGATCCTCCCCCGTCACCGACGGGGGAGGTGGCCCGCAGGGCCGGAGGGGGGCTCCCCAAGCGCAGCGCCTCACCCCTCTCCAAGCCTCCTCGCGCAACAAGCCCCGGCAGGAAGGCGACATCACTCCCTCACAACGCGCCGCGCCGCGTACCATCGCCCCGTGACCGATGAACCACAGACACCGACCCCCGGGACCGACGAGATCCACCCCCTCGAGCAGCAGCGCCGCGACAAGCGGGCCGCCGTCGAGGCGCTGGGCTTCCACCCCTATGGCTCCCGCGAGGACGGGCTCGTCCGCCTCGCCGCCGCCGCCCTCCTCTACGACCCCGAGGCCGACGAGGCCTTCCAGTGGTCCGACAACGCCCGCCGCACCGCGAAGAAGGACAACCCCGACACCCCCGACGACGCCCTCCCCCCCATCACCGACGCCCGCCCCCGCGTCACCGTCGCGGGCCGCGTCGTGCTCCACCGCGACGGGGGCAAGCTCATCTGGATGAACCTCCGCGACGACACCCGCGAGAGCTTCCAGATCGCCATCAGCAAGGCCGACTGCGACGAGGCGGGCTTCGCCCTCGCCAAGGAGACCGACCTGGGTGACCTCATCGTCGCCGAGGGCCCCCTGATGAAGACGAAGAAGGGCGAGATCACCCTCTGGGCCACGACCCTCCGCCCCGCCGCCAAGTGCCTCGTCCCCCCGCCCGAAAAGTGGGCCGGCCTCTCCGACATCGAGCAGCGCTACCGCCAACGCTACATCGACCTCTGGGCCAGCCCCGAGACCATGCAGGTCTTCCAGCTCCGCGCCAGGATCGTCGCCGCGGTCCGCAAGCACCTCGAAGGCGAGGGCTTCCTCGAGGTCGAGACCCCCATGCTCCAGGTCCAGGCCGGCGGCGCCGCCGCCCGCCCCTTCGTCACCCACATGAACGCCCTCGACATCGATCTCTACATGCGCATCGCCCCCGAGCTCTACCTCAAGCGACTCCTCGTCGGGGGCCTCCCCCGCGTCTTCGAGGTCAACCGCAACTTCCGAAACGAAGGCCTCGACAAGCAGCACAACCCCGAGTTCACCATGGTCGAGCTCTACGAGGCCTATGGCGACTACCACTCCGTCATGCAGGTCACCGAGGGCATCGTCCGCGCCGCCGCCCGGCTCGCCTGCGAAGCCCGCGCCGGCGAGGAGGGCCTCGACCCCCAGGCACTCCGCGTCCCCTGGGGCGACACTGTCATCGACTTCGGCGCACCCTTCCACCGCGTCACCTACGCCGAACTCTTCGAAAAGGCCCTGGGCTTCAGCATGCACGACACCGACCGCGTGCGCGCGGAAGCCCAGAAGCGGGGCCTGAAGCTCGCCAACGAACAGGGCGAACGCTTCGACGATGTCTTCCTCGTCAACGAACTCTTCGAGGAATACGCCGAGACCACCCTCGACCCCGGCAAGCCCACCTGGATCATGGACTACCCCGCCGCCCTCAGCCCCCTCACCCGCCCCAGGCGCGATGACCCCACCGTCGCCGAGCGCGCCGACCTCTTCATCGGTGGCATGGAAATCGGCCCCCACTACACCGAGCTCAACGACCCCGACATCCAGGCTCAGAAGTTCCGGGAGCAGCTCTCCGGCGTCGACGACGAGGAATCCACCTTCCGCACCTACGACGCCGACTTCGTCCACGCCCTCAAGGTCGGCATGCCCCCAGCAGGAGGCATGGGCCTGGGCATCGACCGCCTCACCATGCTCCTCACCAACCAGCGCACCATCCGCGACGTCATCCTCTTCCCCATGATGCGCCCCGTAAAGAGCTGAGCACCACACCCAAGACCCGAGATCTGAGACCTGAGGTCTGAGCCCGGTGCCATTGACCTGGCTCTGCAGGTCAATGCCGCCCCCAAGCCGGGCCGGGTGCCGTGGTCGAGCCGGCTCTGCGGCTCGGCCACGAACCCCAGCCTTCG
>DAIQNV010000070.1:0-1627 GCA_036788215.1 Phycisphaerales bacterium
CGGTCGGGGTGGCTCGGGTCCTTCATGAAGTAGAGGGCGTGGACCTTGGAGTTGATGAAGCGCTGGCGCGTGTTCTGGCCGAAGCGGTAGTGCCAGACGCACCAGTTGACCATCTTGAGCTTGCGCTGCTTGAGGTGGACGACGATCTCCGCGGCCCAGGTGTCGGGGATATTGACCCAGAGGGCGCCGTGGTCGGCGAGGCGGGCGGCGGCGAGGTCGAGCCACTGGTAGGTGAAGTCGAGGTATTCGGCTTCGGGGCGGGCGTCGTCCCAGGCGTCGCCCGCCTCCCAGCGGTCGTAGTCGCGCTTCCAGTTGAAAGGGGGGTCGGCGAAGACGAGGTCGAAGGAGTCGGTGAGCTTGGCGAGGACCTGGCGGCAGTCGCCGACGTGGACCTCGCAGCGGGGGTCGTCGAGCCTGCGGACACGCTTGGTGGGGGCGCGCTTGGAGGGCGCGGTCGGCTTTGGGTTGACGGGGGCGCTGGTCATGGGCTGGCCCCAGAATAGCGCATTTCGCGCAGCAGCGCCAGCGTGGCATGCGGCGGGTGCAAAAAAGAAGGCCGCCCCCGATCGTGAGACCGGAGACGGCAGCAGGGAAGAGGTCTGTTCGGCGCTTTGGGCGTTTAGTCGTCGTCCCGGCCCGAGGCGCTTGAGTACTGATCGTTATTGGAGCGGTCGCGGTTGCGGCTCTGGTCCTGGCCCCGGTTCTGGCGCTGGTTCTCGCCCTGGCGCTGGTTGCGGGCGTTGGTGTTGAAGGCGAGCTGCTGGGTCATCTCGGGGTCCTCGCCCTTCATGTAGGCCTCGGTGTCCTTCTTGAACTTCTGGCGGGCCTCCTCGACCGACATGTCGTCGTTGACGATCTTGTCGACGAGGTTGAGTGCGAGGATGTTCACCGCTTCCTCGTGGCAGCGGGCGGCGACGAGGCCGTCGCTGTAGTAGACGACGAGCGAGCTGTCGAACCTGGCGATGTCTTCGGCCTTGGACGTGGGGATGTCCATCTCGACGCACTGCTCGAGGACCTGCTTGTGCGACATCGGGAAGTCGTGTTCGGTCGGGTCCTTGTGCACCACGGTCTTGGCGAAGGGGCCGGTGTCCTTCCAGACGAGCATGCTGGACATGATGCCGTCGGGCCGGCCGTACTTCATCAGCATCTGCTCGGCGGCCCGGCGGGACTCGGTGGGCCACTGGCTGATCGTCTGCTGGATCTGGCGGGCCTGGGGTGCCATGCTGCTCTGCTGGCTGTAGCGGTCGTTGCGCTGACGGTCCTGCCACTGCTGACCGGAGCGGTTGTCGCGCTGGTCGTACCGCGACTGCTGGCCGTAGCGGTCGTCGCGCTGGCGGTCCTGCCACTGCTGACCGTAGCGGTCGTCGCGCTGGTCGTACCGTGACTGCTGGCCGTAGCGGTCGTCGCGCTGACGGTCCTGCCACTGCTGGCCGGATCGGTTGTCGCGCTGGTCGTACCGCGACTGCTGGCCGGATCGGTCGTCGCGCTGACGGTTCTGCCACTGCTGACCGGATCGGTCGTCGCGCTGGCGGTCCTGCCACTGCTGGCCGGATCGGTCGTCGCGCTGGTTGTCCTGCCACTGCTGGCCGGATCGGTTGTCGCGCTGGTTGTCCTGCCACTGCTGGCC
>DAIQNV010000070.1:1727-16787 GCA_036788215.1 Phycisphaerales bacterium
GGTTGTCCTGCCACTGCTGGCCCTGGTTGCTGACGCGGATGGTCCTGTTGCCCACACGGAGCTGCCGGGCCTTGATGAACTCGCGGTCGTTGATGGTCTCGCGGTCGCCCAAGACGGTGATGTTGTCGCCGTCGCGGATATCGAGTCGGGAGAGGTCCACGCCCGAACTGACGATCACGAACGCTGAGCGTCCGTTGTTGTCCCGCACGCGGACGAGCGTGTCGTCGTTGCGTTGGCCCCTGATGTTGACGCGGGTCCAGCCGTCGATCTCGCCCCGAACGCGTGCGATGTTCATCTGACGGTTCTGGTTGTTGTCGCGCTGGCCATACTGGTTCCGCTGGTTGCGGTCCTGGTACATGCCCCGCTGGTTCTGGCGGTCACGGTTGTTGGAGCGCCAGTTGGCGCGATCGCGGTCGTTCCAGTAGCCCTCGTAGTAGCCGTTGTCGTAGTAGCGATCGTAGTTGTCGTTCAGGACATTGTTGTCGTTGTCGTTGTTGTTCCAGTCGTCGCGGTCGTCGAGCTCTTCGTAGTCGATGTACCGCTCGTTGTAGTCGTCGTCGAACCAGTCGGTGGGGTCCCACCACTCCTCCTCGTGGACGCCCGTTCCGGGCTCCCACTCGTAGTGCTCTTCGTAGCGGTCCCCGCTGTACCGGTCGTCTTGGTACTGGGCCTGCGCGACGGCGCCGAGGCCCATCGCCATCCCGGCGGCGGCGAGGAGGCCCGCGGGCATGAGCAGCTTCTGGCGTCGGCTGGTGTTGGTCGTGCGATTCATGGTTTCGTCCTTTCGAGCGTGATTCGTGCGGCGATCGCGTTCCGTGTATCGATGCCGCCTGGGTCCTGTGAAGAGCATGGGCGCGGACCCTGAACGCAGGGTGAAGGCCGGGTGAATGACGGCTCGCTCGGGAGGGGCGGCGCTTGCGGGGCGTGCGCGTGGGTGTCGCGTCACGAGATGTCGTCACGCGGGGTGCGGATCTGTTGTGTGTGGCTAGGGGGCGAGCGGGTCGTCGGTGGGCGTGGGGTCGGCGTGACCGGCGACGATGGTGGAGACGGCGCGCCAGGTCCTCGTCCGGAAGCGCCGCCAGGAGGCGCGCTTGCGGCCCTTTGGGTGCAGGGCCGCTTCCAGGGCGCGGAGGAGGCGCATCGCGGTGGCGCGCGGGGGCGGTGCAGCGATGCCGGTGGGCTCGATGACGAGGGAGGCGAGCATGCGGTGCAGGGCGTCGTCCTTGCGCGCGGGCAGCGTCTTGGAGATGCCCATGGTGTCGACGATGCCACAGAGGAAGGCGGTGGGGGCGTCGGCGTTCGGCACCGGGACCGCGATCAGGTTGCTGGGCTTGTGGTCGCGGTTGCGCAGGCCCGCCTGGTGCAGGGAAGCGAGCGTCGTCGCGACGCCCAACGCGAGGGCGCGCTCGGTGGTGATGGTGCGCCCGGGGTCGGCGAGGTGCGCGAGGAGGGTGCGCCCTGGGAGGGCGTCGAGCACGAGGCAGGCGCGCCGGCCCGGGTCATCGTCGGATCGGCCCCAGGGGAGGCCCAGGGGCCCGCGCCCTCCGACGAGCAGGGCCTTGGGCCGGCCGGTGAGGATGCCCGCGCGGTGCAGGGTTTCGGCGCCCGACCACTGGCGGTGGAAGCGCGAGCGTCCGAGGGTGAGGCGGAGGGCCTCCCCGGCGTTCGCGACGGGCTCGACCTTGACGATGCAGTCGATGGGCTGCTTCTGGGGGCGGAGGGTGGCCCGCCAGACGGCGGGGCCTGGGTCGGCGTCGGTGCCGGAGGATTTGAGGCACTGTGCGTCGGTCGCCCAGTCGGTCCGGGCGAAGGCGACCGCCCACTGGCGAGGGCTGTACCCGCCCCAGCGGGCGTAGCGGGCGACCTTCAGCGGGTGTGCGGGCGGGGGGAGGGGCATCGATTCCCTACTCTAAGGGCATGGCTCACTTTCAAGGCGAGGCCGGGCCCGAGGTTGCATCCCGTGCCCCGCTCCCGATCAGCGTGGTGACGGTGTGCAAGAACAACGAGGCGACGATCGGGGCGGTCGTGGAGTCGGTCAGGGGGTGGGCGGGGGAGATCGTCGCGCTCGATTCGGGCAGTACCGACGGGACGAGGGCGATCCTGGAGGGGGCGGGGGCCCGCGTCATCGATGTCGCGTGGCAGGGGCATGTGAAGACCAAGCAGGCGGCGCTGGTCGAGGCGAGGCTGGGTTGGGTGCTGCACCTCGACTCCGACGAGCCCGTGATGCCCGATCTGGCTGGGGCGATCCGGGAACTGGTGACGCGGGATGACCCGGGCGTCGTCGCTGCCCGGGTGCGCCGGGTGGTGTGGTATCGGGGGGAGCCCCTGAGGCACGCGTGGCAGCCCGAGTGGCGACTGAGGCTCGTGAGGCGGGCCCTGGTGGAGGATGGGCGGGCGAAGTGGGGGGGGTTCGACCCGCACGACCAACTGCTGGTGGAGGCGCGGGGCGGGAAAGTCGTGGACCTGGGGGGCGTCCTGAGGCACGATTCCTTTCGCACCTTTGATGAGCACCTGGGGGCCCAGCTTGCGCATGCCCGGACCGCGGCGAGGAGCCTGGGTGGCGAGGCTGGGGCCCGGGGAAGCCTGTGGAAGCTCGCGACGAGCCCTGTGGGGGCGTTTGTGAAGCAGATCGTGCTGAAGGGGGCCTGGCGGGACGGGCGGGCGGGGTGGCTGGCGGCGGCGACGAGCGCCGCGGGGGCGCTGATGAAGCACATGCTGCTGGTGGAGCGGGGTCTGGCTGGGGGCACTGACAGTGGGTCAATGGACCCATCCAGAGCCCCCCCGGGGGGCGGGAAAGCCGCATCCGGTTCGGGTAAGGCCTATCGTTCGGATGCCGGGCCCGGGGGTTCGGCGATTTTGGATGGCCCCGTCGCGTCGAATCGGGGCCGGCCCTGAGGGGTTGAGGCGGCCGACCTTGCGAGGTCGTGCCCCGGCCCGGGCTGTTGACCACGACGGACGAGGCAGCGAAAAGTGACTGATCATGTGACGGATGCGGAAGTGCGCGAGCACTCGGACGAGGTGGCTGCGCCGGAATCGGAGACCGAGGTGACCCTCGGGCCCGATGGCGAGCCCATGAAGAAGAAGAAGAAGCGTCGTCGTCGGCGCAAGAAGAAGGAAGAGGCGGCCCCGGTCGAGGAGGCGCCGGTCGACGATTTCGACGACGAGGATCCGGAGGAGGACCGCTCGCGGCGCAAGCTGGTGGCGGTGAACCCGGTGAGCGAGGAGGCTCGCCAGCATGTCTTCAACACGGAGAAGGGGTTCAAGGACCTCGGGCTCGGTGATGACCTGTGCGAGACGCTGGTCGAGGCTGGCTGGGAGCACCCGACGAAGATCCAGGGGGAGCTGATCCCGCTGGCGCTGACGGGCCGGGACATCCTGGGCCAGGCGAAGACGGGCTCGGGCAAGACCGCGGCGTTCGGGCTGCCGATCCTGCAGATGATCACGAAGGGCGAGCCCCTGCAGGCGCTGATCCTGGCGCCGACGCGGGAGCTCGCGCTGCAGATCCGCGATGACCTGGAGCACCTGGGTAAGCGGACCGGGATCAAGACGGTCGCGATCTATGGCGGGCAGAAGATCCACACGCAGGCGAAGAAGCTCGAGAAGGGCCCCGAGATCATCGTGGGCACGCCCGGGCGGATCATGGACATGAACGCGCGGCGGCTGCTGCCCCTGAACGATGTGCGGTTCGCGGTGCTGGACGAGGTCGACCGGATGTTCGACATCGGGTTCCGCGAGGACATCAAGCGGATCCTCGGGCTGTGCCCGAGGGAGCGGCAGACGATCTTCGTGAGCGCGACGCTCAGCGAGGAGATCGAGCGCCTGGCCCGCAAGTACATGGTGGACGCGGAGCGGCTCACCGTCACCAGCGGGTCGCTGACGGTGGAGATGGTCAAGCAGCACCACGTGAGCGTGCAGCCCTGGGACAAGAAAAGGATGCTGGCGCACCTGCTCAAGCACGAGGAACCGGACCTCACGATCGTGTTCTGCCGCATGAAGCGGACGGTGGACGATGTGGTCAAGTACCTCAGCAAGCAGGGCATCGAGGCGCACGGCCTGCACGGGGACCTGACGCAGGGCAAGCGGAACGAGACGATGCGGCACTTCCGGCACGGCTCGTTGAATGTGCTGGTCGCGAGCGACCTGGCGGCGCGCGGGCTGGATGTGGACGGGATCACGCACGTCGTGAACTACGACCTGCCCGAGGATCCTGACCTCTACGTGCACCGCATCGGGCGGACGGCGCGGGCGGGGCGCGAGGGGCACGCGTGGAGCATCGTGACGCCCGAGCAGGGCGGCCTCCTGACGCAGATCGAGCTGCTCATCAACGCCGAGATCCCGGTGCGCGAGTACCCGGAGTTCGAGGAGGGCGAGAAGCCCGAGGGCTGGCGCCCCGAGGCGAAGCCCGGCCAGTACATCGTGCAGGGCGTGCCGACCAAGGAGAGCAAGAACCGCTTCGCGGCGGACGAGCTCCCCGCGGCGGCGAAGCTCGACGAGAAGGCGCTGGCGGAGAAGTTCCCCGGCGGCGTGGTGCCCAGCAAGGCGCCGCGGAAGAAGCTGCGGGGGAAGGTGAAGACGCGGGGGCGCTGAGGCCGCGGTCGCGAGAGGCGCACCGAATCGCTCACGCCATCCGTCGTCGGATGAGCAGGCCGATTCCGATTCCGATAGCGAGGAGGCCGAGGCCACCGGCGACGAGCGCGGTGCGGTCTTTGGGTCGCTCGGGCTCGCGCGCCGCGTCGAGATCCACCCGCCGGATGTCCGCGCCCGAGCGGTCGACGATGGTCGAGCGCGCGGGGTCGAAGATAGAGACATTATCCGGTAGGAGGCTCGGGCCAGGTGGCGGCTCCGCGTCGATGAGTTCGGCGCGGGTGATCGTGGTGCGATATCGGGACCCGGTCTCTGCGTTCGAGGCGGTCGCGGTCCGTGGCAGTGATGTTCCATCGAGGAGTGGCTGGTAGTCTTCGAAGGTGAAGAGGATGCCTTCGTCGTCGCCCGAGTATTGTCGGCTCGACAGAATCCGGCAAGTCGCCCTGTCGACGGTGATCTCAAGGCGTTGCCGGCGCGGCGTGCCCAGTTCAAAGTCGACGACGACGGTCTCGCCCCGGTCGTCGACCTGGATGTCGTTGCCCAATTCGTCGGCGAGCACGAGCTGACGGGCACACTCCATCGGCGTGATCCGCGTCCCGCGGTAAGGGGATCCGGACATCTGGAGCAGTGGATCGGCCTGCACGATCGCGAACGGCTCGGCCGAATCAACGAACGAGCGCTCGTAGTCGACCGTCCACTCGGGGCTGGCGAAGACGGTCCAGTGCAGGTCGTCGCGGCCGGACTTCACGAACGCCAGTTCGACCCAGGTCTCGGCGACGCTGCCCGAGACTTGGTGCGACTCGACCCAGCGGGTGCCGTCCTCGGAGAGGTGATGCTCGATGGCGTCGATAGCAACGGCCTCGGGAAGTCCGAAAGCCACAAAGGCATCCGAGAACGCGCCCCTCGCCGCAAAGCATTCAGCATCCACGGACGCTGGTGTTGTCGCCAACACGATTGACGCGATTCCACCACCAACGATCGCCATCGGACGCCTGCAATAAGCGGACGGCCATGCTAGAACGTCTCGCATATCGAAGCTCCGAAGACCGTGGTGAGAGTGCAGCTCGATGTCGACGGGCTCGAACTCGGCCGGCCTCCGGTGCAGCAACCACCAAGAGTCATGAATCCCGCCTCGTACCGTATCGTGGGCCGCGTCACAGTTTGAAGCGCGCAGGACGCCACGGCGCCGCTCGGGTCGCTCACACACACCTTCGGGCACGGGCAAACATCGTACGAGCTACATCCCCCGCCGGCACCGGGGCAAAGCGATCCGGTTTGCTGCGACTGATCACACAACGGATCGGGGATCACCTTCTTGCACGAGCCGCTTACCGGCGCAACCAATGCGACGAGGACGATGGACGAAACCAAGAAACTCTTCAGCGATTTGATGTGCATCAGACTACTCCTGTCGTCATACTTGTAAAGGAGTCCCATACTGATGGTACTGGCTGTTCAGTACCTGACCAAGCGCTTATTCAGGAACCGCGATGAAAAACAGGTTTCGATTGATGAGGCCGGCCTTCTCCCTTCCTGAGGTGGTCGTCGCGTTGGGTGTGGTGCTGATGCTTGTCGGGCTCTTTCTGCCCGCACTCTCGAATTCGGCCCGTAACGCCCGGGATACCCTGTGTCTCGCCCAGACCCACCAGAACATGGGGGCGATCGCGGCCTATGCCGACGATCACCGGGGCGTGTGGCCTTACCCGATGTTGCCCGATGGCTCTGGGGGCTGGGATGTCCTTATCGCCGGAGAGCGCTACGACGCTCCGTTCCAGACGGCATACGACTGGGGTGGCGTGTTCGGGGCGGTGAGCTACTGGTACCTCGCGGTTGAGGGGCACGCCGGTCCGGCGTTTGTGAACACGCTGGTGTGCCCCTACAACCGGCTCCCCACCGGTGAGAAGCCGATGTACACCATCGATCACACGCCGCTCCTGCAAAGCCGTCGCGAGCTCTCGTGGAGCCTGATGTACACGCCTTCGTACCTCAGCGAGCACCGCCTGGCGTTCGATATGAAGACGGATTTCCGGCTCACGCGGATGGATGATGTGCTGTTTCCTTCATCCAAGGGCGTTCTCGTTGAACTGCCGATCCATGTTCCGGGCTACGACGGCTATCGCTATGAGGGGGAGGTCGGGCCGGAGTGGGCCCAGACGCTCGGCGCGGCGGATGGCTCGGTCCGGCGTCTCGACGCGCATGTCGACGGGCGACCCGGCGTCGCGGCACCGCCCCACCCGCTTCCGACCGACGGGGACGCAGAAACGCAAGGGTTCGTGCTCACCTTTCGGACGACGCGCGACGGGGTCCGGGGACGGGACTGGTAGGCGCGTAGACTCGGCGCATGCACGAGATCCCCGCCGATCGGCGTTCCGAGCACGAAGCCTGGCTCCGCGAGGTGACGGTCCTGCCCACCGCGGCGGGGCACGAGGGGGCGGTCGTCGCGTGGCTGGACCGGTGGCTTGCTGGGCGCGAGGGCATCGCGCGGCGTGATGACCCGCACGGGAACATTGAGCTCTCGCTGGGCGACGGGACCGAGGCCCCGGTCTACTTCACGGCGCACATGGACCACCCGGCGTTCGTGGTCGAGCGGGTCATCGCGCCGTCGGTCGTTGAGCTGGCGTTCCGGGGGGGCGTGATGGACGCCTACTTCGAGGACGCTGGGGTTGTGCTGCACCTCGCGGAGGGCGGGACGGTCAAGGGCACGATCACCGGGCGGGGGGATCTTTCCGAGCCCTTCAAGAGCTGGGTGTGCGAGCTGGAGGACGACGCGGAGGTGGAGGTCGGCACAGTCGCCACCTGGGACCTGCCCGAGCCCTCGGTCGAGACGATGGACGGCGGCGCGGGCGACTGCGAGGTGTTCTTTACGAACGCCTGCGACGACCTCGCGGCCCTGGTCGCGGCGCTGTGCGCCCTGGATGAGCTCCGTCTGCGGAAGAGGGCGGGCGAGGCGGTGCCGGATGTCCGCGTGCTGCTCACTCGGGCGGAGGAGATCGGGTTCGTCGGGGCGATCGGGGCGAGCCGGGATGGGTTCATGCCGAAGGCGAGCCGTGTGATTGCGCTCGAGACGAGCCGCAGCTTCCCGTCGGACAGCCCGATCGGCGGGGGGCCGATCGTGCGGGTGGGGGACCGGGTGAGCGTCTTCAGCCCGAGCCTGACCGGGGCGGTGGCGAAGGTGGCGGAGCGCCTGGCGGGCAAGAGCGCGCACCCCCTCGCGATCGAGAAGGACGCGAAGCTGGCGTGGCGCTGGCAGCGGAAGTTGATGCCGGGCGGGGCTTGCGAGGCAAGCGTCTTCTGCTGCTATGGGTATGAGGCGACCTGCGTCTGCCTGCCCCTGGGCAACTACCACAACATGGCGGATTTGGCTGCGGTGCAGGCGGGGACGAACCAGTCGCCCCCGCGCGTCGGGCGCGAGCACATCGCGCTGGCGGACTTCCGGGGGATGGTCGACCTGCTGATCGGGTGCGGGCTCGACCTGCCCCGGGACGGGGGCTTCATGGATCGGATCGAGAACCTGTGGACGGAGCGGAAGTTTGTGGTGGAGCTGCCGGCGGGGGACTAACCAGTGGGCGCAGTTGCGCCCGGATGGCGCGGTGATAGCTGTAGCCGGTCTCGACCGCTTCGAAGGTGACGGGGAGTACCGTCCGTGTGTTCGCGAACGCAAGGTCGATCGCCCAGAACGGGAGAGGCCGGAGGAAGGTCGCGTCGAGGCCCACGCCCACCGCTTGGTGCAGGTCGACGCGGTCGGCGACGAGTTCGCGGAGCGAGGTTGAGCCCCGCGGGGTGTTGAAGTCGCCCACGATGAGGTCGGCGCTTGGGAATCCCCCCCGGCCTCCGTCGGTGCGTGTGGTCCACCGGCCGATCTCGTCGACCGCGGTGATGCGCTTATCCCAGTTCTCGAGGTCGCCCGCCATCCCTCGCAGCATGCGCGGGCGGTGCAGGCGTGGGCTGCTGGGCAGGTCGACGATCCATACCGTCGTGAAGTGCGCTTCCGCGTCGTACGCATCGCCCAGCAATTTCCCGGTCGCGAGCTCGACGAACGAGACACCCGACATCACGCTCTGCTGGTTGTTCCAGGCCCAGGCGGTCTCGAAGTCGGAGAGGGCAACCCGCCCCGTCGCCACGATCGGGAAACGCGACGCGATCGTCGTCCAGCCGACCTGCGCGATGTAGGCCCGCGGGTCGTCGTCCGCCCCGGCGTAGCGGTCCTGCAGGGCCCGGCTGAAGGCGCCGCGGTCGCCGCTTCCGGCGTTCGCGATGATCAGCACGTCCGCGCCGAGCGCTTCGATCTGCGGGATCGCGGGCGCAGCGCTCGACGCGGCGAGGTTCCAGTAGGCGATGGTCATGGCGTCGCCCGCGATCAGGCCCGGCGCGGGCTCGGATCGGTTGAGGGCGTTCCAGGGCCGCATCTCGACGCCCACCCACACCGTCGCGACGCTCGCGGCGGCGATCGCCACGCGGCGCATCCGCCGCCCGCCCCGCTTCGAGACCAGCCGGCTGAGCCCGATCGCGCCCCACGCACCGCCCGCGACCGCCAGCGTCGGCATCCACCACAGCCACTGGCTCCAGGGGAAGCGGTCGTTCAGCACGAGCCCGACGAGCCACGCCAAGACCCCGACAAGGCCCGAGAAGGCCAGCACGCGGGCGAGCAGCCGCGCGACTGCGCCCAGCCAACGCCCCCGCCCCCGCCCCCGCCGCCGGCCCCCGTTCTTTCGCGGCCCTCTGCCCACGCCGGCTCCTCGTGAACGCTCACGACCTTCGACCGCCCGAGCCCTTATCATCGCCGACCCCGCCCGGTTCTGCCGGGCGACACCGAAACTTCTGCGGAATCCGAGGGAGCGCGAGCATGGCGAAGCAGGTCGATTGGTCCACCGCGCGGGTCGTGGTCACGGGCGGGTCCGGGTTTTTGGGCCGGCACGTGCTCGAGGGGCTGCACGCCCGGGGCGTCACGCCCGACCGGATCTTCGTTCCCCGCTCGAAGGACTTCGACCTGACGGAAGCGGACGCCTGCCGGAGGCTCTACGCGGACGCTTTCCCGGGGCAGAAGGTCGACTGCGTCATCCACCTCGCGGCGGAGGTGGGGGGCATCGGGGCCAACCGCGAGAACCCGGGGCGGTACTTCTTCGCGAACATGGCGATGGCCCTGCACCTGATCGAGGAGGCCCGCAAGGATGGCTTCGCGGAGCGCGGCGCCCAGTTCGTCCAGACCGGGACGATCTGTGCGTACCCGAACCTGACGCCGGTGCCCTTCAAGGAGGAGAACCTCTGGAACGGGTACCCCGAGGTGACCAACGCCCCGTACGGCGTCGCCAAGAAGGCGGCGTGGCAGATGCTCGACGCGTACAAGCTGCAGTACCAGATGAAGTCGACCTATGTGCTGCCGGTCAACCTCTATGGCCCGTGGGATAACTTCAACTTGCACTCGAGCCATGTCATCCCCGCCCTGATCCGCAAGTGCATCGAGGCGAAGGACGCGGGCCAAGAGTTCATCGAGGTGTGGGGCACGGGGAGTGCGAGCCGCGAGTTTCTGTTCGTGGAGGACGCTGCGGACGGCATCCTGACCGCTGCGGAGACGATGGGGGAGCCCACGCCGATCAACCTGGGGACGAACTTCGAGATCACGATCCGGGACCTCATCCACCTGATCGCGAAGCTCACGGGCTTCGCCGATGAGGCGACGATCGAGGACAAGATCCGCTGGGACGCGACCAAGCCCGATGGCCAGCCCCGGCGCTGCCTCGATGTGGAGCGGGCGAAGGAGCTGATGGGCTGGCGTGCGAAGGTGGGCTTCGAGGAGGGGCTGGAGCGGACGATCGCGTGGTTCCGGGAGCACCGGGGCGATGCGGACGCGCGGATGTAGCCCCCGGGGAATCTGCGAAAGCCCTTGTCCGATCAGCACCCGTCCGGTACCCTGACCGGACGGAGGTTCCCATGCGATCGATCGCCCTCGCCGCCCTGCTGTGCCTTGCCCCGCTGTCGACCGCGCTGGCGGAGCCTGCGTTCTTCAGCAGCCAGCCCTACGCGGAGGCGCGGGCGTCTGCTGCGGAGGGGGAGAAGCTGTTCTTCGTGAAGGGCACCGCGGTGTGGTGCGGCCCCTGCAAGATGATGGACCGCAACACCTTCGCTGACGAACGCGTGAAGGACTGGCTCACGACCAACGCCATCAGCGTCTCGGTCGATGTCGACGACCACCCGGAGCTTGCCGCAGAACTCAAGATCCGGGCGATGCCCACCATGGTCCTCTTCCGGGGCGATGAGGAACTCGGGCGGGCCGTGGGCTATCGCGGGCCCGATGAGCTCCTGGGCTGGCTGGCCGCGGCCAAGGCGGGCGAGCTGCCCAAGCCCGGCGAGGAGCAGGACATGCGGGCGAGGCTCCAGGCGGCCCGCGATCTCGTGCACGACGGGGAACTCGTGAAGGCGACCGAGGAATATGTCTGGCTCTGGCACAACATGCTGGATCACGATCGCGGTTTCTACGGTGTCCGCCTGTCGTTCATGGCGTCGGATATCGAGAGGCTCATCGCCCGGCACGGGCCCGCCCGTCGGGAATTCACCGCCATTCGCGACGCCGCGGCCGACAAGCTGCGTGAGGGCGGCGACTGGCAATTGCTGCACGACTGGCTCGTGCTGAACGACCGGATCCTGCACGACCGCGAACAGATCATCGCGTGGATCAACCGGGTGCGCGACAGGCCCGGGGGCCTCGAAGCCATCCTCCGGTTCGACCGGATCGTCTTCGAGGTTCTTGTCGCCGAAGGGGAGTGGTCGCTGTACGGAGACCTGATCGGCAACACCGAGGGCCAGGTCTTGCGCGTGCGGAGGAGATACGAGGAGGGAATCGCCCGCAGCAAGCGTGACGACAGAGCCGACGAACGGTACCTCGATTACCTCCGCGGCGAGGTCCGCAGGTCGCTCGCCGAGATGCACGCTGCTCTGTTGGCGGCGGGGCGGGAAGACGAAGCGTGGATCCCCGTCGAGGAAGCGCTGCGTCTTCTCGACGACGAGGCAACCCGCCGGACCATCGTCGAGACCGCGAGGCAAGCCACCCAGCTCCGCCCGCGCCACGGCGAGCTGGAGCCGGGCCGGGGCTGACCGCACCCCGCGCCCCGACGGGCTATCTTCCCCCCCATGCCCGTCTCCATCTTCATCCAGACCCTCAACGAGGAAGACAACCTCCCGGGCCTCCTCGAGTCCGTCAGCTACGCCGACGACATCGTCGTCCTCGATTCGCTGTCCACGGACAACACCCGCGCCATCGCGGAGGCGGCGGGGGCCCGCTGGTTCGAGCGTCCCTTCGATGGGCGTGGCCCGCACCAGAACTGGGCGATGGAGCACATCGACTTCAAGCACCGCTGGGTCTTCTACCTCGACGCGGACGAGCGGATGACGCCCGAGCTGCGGGCGGAGATCGAGGCGATCGCGGGCGCCTGGGAGAGGGGTGAGAAGTCGGCGGAGCAGCGCGACCCCGTCGCCTACTACTGCGGGCGGAAGAACTACTTCCGTGGCACCTGGCTCCGGCACGCGATGCCCCCGGGCAACATCATGCGGTTCTTCCAGCCCCCGAAGATCCGATTCGAGCGCCTCGCCAACCCCGTGCCGATCATCGATGGCGAGGTCGGGTATCTCCGGGAAATGTTCCTCCACTACAACTTCTCCAAGGGCCTGCGCGAGTGGATCGAGCGCCACAACCGATATTCCTCGTATGAAGCGGTAGAAACGGTGAAAGCCCTGGCAAATCGCCCGGTGAAATGGGGTAACCTGTTGTCGGGAGACCGCAACACGCGTCGGCTGGAGCTGAAGAACCTCAGCTTCCGCATCCCGGCGCGGGCGGTCACGAAGTTCCTTTACATGTATTTCCTCAAGCTCGGCGTCCTCGACGGGCGTGCCGGCTTCGCGTACTGCCTGCTGCAGGCGATGTACGAGCAGATGATCGTGCTCAAGGTGCACGAGATCCAGAGGAAGAACAGAGGATTGCCGCCCAGCTAGAGCCACGAACACCGGCCGGGCGGCGCAGCGGAAGGGAAGACCGCATGACCGCCCACGCCCGAGGCACACCGGTGCTCGTCGCCTCGCACGAGCGCAGCGGCACCCACCTCACCATCGACCTGCTCCGGCGCCACTTCCCCGCGTGCAGCGTCACGATGAAGCCCCTCGAGTCGCCCCACAACGCCTACCTCTCGCTCGACCGCTTCTTCGAGGGCGCCCACCGCCCGATCACCGAGCCCGAGGCGGAGCGGGCCCTCGCGCGGGCGCCCGCGCTGCCCCTCAAGACGCACGCTGAGCCCGATCTCCACGAGATGACCGAAGACGCCCGCCCCGCGGTGAGGGAGATCGTCGACGACAGCGCCAAGATCTACATCGTCCGCGATCCTGTCCGCGTGCTCTGCTCCTACTTCGCGTGGATGCACTCCTGGCGGGGCCGGGAGACCGGCGACTTCGCGCACTTCCTCCGCGAGCCCGTCGGGCGCCACGCGACGCGCGTGGAACGCTGGGCGGCGCACGCGAAGCGCTGGTCGCGCAAGGAGGGCGTCCTCACCGTCCGCTACGAGGACCTGACCGCTGACCCCGAGTCGACGCTCCGCCGCATCGCCCGCTGGACCGGGCGGCGACTCCGCCTCCGCGCGCCCATCCTCCCGCGCCGCGTCCGGGGGGTGCGGAGCAAGCTCTTCACGCGCCTCACCGGTCGCTACGAATCGACGAACCTCGCCGGCCCCACGACCCGCACGCCCGGGCCCGAGGAGGTCTTTCGGGCCGAGGATTTCGCGCTCCTGCGCGAAGCCGCGGGCGATGTCATGCAGCACTTTGCCTACGAGACCGAGCCCGACTGGATCCTCGCGGAGCCTCCCCTCGCGGGCAAACACCCCGAACGCGCCGATGCCCTGCTCACCTAGTCCGCCTCATACCCAAGGATTTCCTTTATCCGGTGGTACCGCTCGTCCTCCCGGAACCGCTCGACGAGCCCCTCGGGCGCCGGCCTCCGCTCCAGGGGCCGGATGCGCTCCGCCCCGCCCCGGCTGAAGTCGGTGTCCCCCGTCACCTTGGTGTAGCCCGACCACCGATCGGCGTACCCCGCGTCGAACTCGATCGCGAGCGCCCCGCAGATCGTCCGCAGGTGCTCGTCGGGCGCCCGCGTCAGGTCCTCGTAGCGGACGAATCCCAGCTCGTTGCACAGCTCGCTGAACTTCAGCATCCCCTCGAGGTACTGCTCCACCGTCAGCCCGGACTGCGCCACCAGGGGCAGCTTCATCAGGCTCAGCCACTGGTCGATCGGGTGCCGCACCGTGCAGAAGCGCTTCACCTCGTAGCCCTGGAAGCACGCCGCGAGCGGCGACCCGAACCCCGGACGGCAGAAGGGCAGGCCGATCCAGTCCAGGTGCGACCAGTCGCGCACCAGGAGCGCCCGGCCCCGCGCGCTCGCCTTCTGCTCGATCATGTACATGAGTTGCTGGAAGGTGAGCTTCCGCTGGGCCAGGCGTTTGAGCTCATCCTGCGTGAAGAGCCCGTGCCACTCCACCGCCTGCCGGAGCGGGCTGATGCGGAACCGCGCCGGCTGGATCGTCGTCGCGCCCGCGGGGTGGATCTCGCTGAAGAGGCAGACCCCGTCCATCGTGCCCAGGCACCGGCTGATGAGCGTCCCGCCCGACCGCGCCATGTGGTGCAGCAGGCGGACCACCGGTTTCGAGCGCACCTTCGCCATCGCCCGCGAGAATAGCCCGACCGGGCAAAAAGAAAAGGGGCGGCCCGGACCGGGGCCGCCCCTCGCTGTGTCTGGCTGGTCGGCCGGGGTTTACCGGTCCGTCCGCTCGAAGGACCCGTCCTGGCCCAGGATCAGGTTGATCGTCCCGCCACCGCCGATGTCGTTGGCGTTGAAGAGGTCGACCGCGTCCAGGGCCCGGGCGATCCTTTGCTCGGTCTCCTCGAGGTGCGCCCGCGTGTAGGCGTCGATCTTGCGACCGTTCTTGGAGAGGATGCCCTTCACCTTGCCATGGACGTCACGCAGGTGCATGTTGGAGAGCTGAGCGACGGGCTTCTCCGCCGCCCCGAACGAGCTCCCGGGACGGGTCAGGTCGATCAGGCGCTCGATGTACTCGCGCTGCAGGTTCCGCCGCAGGTTCGAGATCATCGGCTCCCGGTCCGTCGGCGCGCGGCTCGACGGGCTTTCGAACTCGCTGAACATCGCGGCGGTCACCGTCTCGAACACCTCGGGCAGGGTCAGCGCGTCCTGGTCCGCCGGCACGAACGACTCGTTGTCGTACACCCGGCGCAGGGTCGTGGGGTTCATGATCTGCGTCAGCACCGCCGCCTGGATCGACAGGATGCGGTCATTGATCTCGAACGTCGGCTCATCGAAGATGCTCTGGAAGCTCTCCGCGTCCCACCACTTGTCCACCGTCATGTGACGGAGCAGCTCGGGGTTGAGCCCAAAGGCCTCGTCCAGGAAGGTGTTCTCGATCGCGAACGCCAGCGCCTCGCGCTGCT
>DAIQNV010000071.1:0-16380 GCA_036788215.1 Phycisphaerales bacterium
GGCGATGCCTGTGGGGTAGGCGTCGATGAGCCATTCGCGTTCGACCGCGTGGACCTCAAGGCCGGCCCGTTCGGCGACGAGGGCGACCTGGCTGGCGGTGTAGCCGATGGATTGCTCGCCCGGGACGGGCTCGATGTCGTGCTCGCCGGTGCCCGCCAGGAACTGGGCGGCCAATCGGCCCCCGGGCCTGAGGACGCGGGCGATCTCGCGGGCGTAGGCGTCGACGCCGGCGCGGGTCATGTGCTGGAAGACGGTGAAGACCGCGACCGCGTCGATCGAAGCGTCCGGGATCGGTGCGAGGCCGGCGCCTTCGAGGACATGGAGTTCGGCGCCGCCCCGCTGCGCCATGAGCTTCTTGGCCTGCTCGATGGGCTCGGGGGCGAGGTCGACGCCTATGGCGCGGTTGACGAGGGGGCGGAGGTGCCAGAGGAGGCGGCCATAGCCGCAGCCGATCTCGAGGAGGGTGTCTGTGGAGTTGGGGGTGAGGTAGCGGGTGAGACGGTGGACGCCATCGTTGTGAAGGCGGTCCTTGTAGCGGGGGTGGTGGCCGAAGTAGGCGCCGTCCCTGTGGAGGTCGCGCCAGTGGGCGATGTTCTGGTCGGGGGTGGCCCGGGCTCCCGCGGGGGCAGGCTTGGGTTCGGCGGGGGGCGAGGACGGGTTGTTCGGCAGGGTGAAGGTCACGGGCATGGGGGTGAGATCGGGCGGGCGGGGGCCGGGGGTTGAATCGGGGGGGCCTGGGGGGCGAAGCGAGTGGTCCGGGGCGGTGTGGGGCGGGGTGCGACGGGGTGGGGCGGGGCCTGGTGCGGGCGTCGGCTCGGGCCCGGGTGCCCCTCCTCTCTCCCCTACAGTCGAGGCCGATGCCTGTGCGTAGTGAATCCGTCGTGACCGAACCCGCTGCCAACTCCATCGCTGAGCCGAAGCCCTCCGGGACACTGCGGAAGCGGTATGTCGTGGAGGGGCCGGCGATCCGGGTGCGGGGGGCGAAGGAGCACAACCTCAAGAATGTCGATGTCGACATCCCGCGGGACAAGCTGGTGGTGATGACGGGGCTGTCGGGGTCGGGGAAGAGCAGCCTCGCGTTCGACACGATCTTTGCGGAGGGTCAGCGGAAGTACATGGAGAGCCTGTCGGCGTACGCGCGGCAGTTTCTCGACCAGCTGAAGAAGCCGGATGTGGAGGAGGTGGAGGGCATCCCCCCCACCATCGCGATCGAGCAGCGCGGGAGCAGCCACAACCCGCGGTCGACGGTGGCGACGACGACGGAGATCTACGACTACCTGCGGTTGCTCTTCGCCCGGTGCGGGACGCCCCGGTCGTGGGCGGTGACGAAGGAGGGCAAGGGCGGGGTGGTGCTGGCGCGGTCGGGGGCGAAGATCGAGGCGAGCAGCGCGACGCAGATCGTGGACGCGGTGATGGCGTGGCTGGAGGGGGCGGAGGGGGACGACGGGCGCGGGCCCCGGCTGATGATCCTGGCGCCGGTGGTGCGGGGGAAGAAGGGGTTCCACAAGGAGGTCGTGGAGGAGCTCTTCGCGGGGGGCTGGCAGCGGGCGCGGGTGAACGGGGAGGTCGTGGACCTGCGGGAGGTGCTGAAGGAGGGCGGGGAGAACCCCCTCAACCTGCACCGCTACAAGGCGCACGCGATCGACGCGGTGATCGACCGGGTGGTGCTGAAGCCTGATGCTCGCCAGCGCCTGGCGGAGAGCGTGGAGGCGGCGCTGCGGCTGGCGGACGGGGCGGTGGTGATTTCGAGAGAAAGCGACGGAGCGACGGAGCGACGGAGCGACGGAGGGGGCGGGTGGTCGGACCACGCGTTCAGCGAGAAGTTTGCGGACCCGGATCACCCGGAGATCGCGCTCGAGGAACTGAGCCCTCGGCTGTTCAGCTTCAACTCGCCCTTCGGGGCGTGCCCGACCTGCCATGGGCTGGGGTCGATCCTGGAGTTTGACCCCGCGCTCGTGATCCCGGAGCCGGATCGGCCCATGCTCAAGGGCGGGATTGCGCCCTGGAAGAAGAACGGGCCCGGGGGCATGATCTACCCGAGGCTGCTGCGGAGGCTGTGCCGTGCGGTGGGGCTGACGGGGGCGGAGGCGTTCGGGGAGCTGGACGAGGAATCGCAGCAGATGCTGCTGCACGGGACGGGTGAGCACGCGGAGGAATGGGGCGTCCGGTGGGCGGGGATCCTGCCCATGCTGCAGAGCTGGTGGGAGAAGACCGAGAGCCAGTGGGTGAAGGACCACCTGCACCAGTTCCAGTCGGAGAGCGTGTGCCCCGCCTGCAACGGGGACCGGCTGAGGCTCGAGGCGCTGCATGTGCTCGTCGAGAGCACGCACGCTGCGGAGACACAGCGGGCGTTCAGCCCGAGCGTGATCGGGCGGCCCAAGGCGGACGGCACGATGCTGAATGTCTCGGAGCTGTCACGCCTGAACATCACGGACGCGATGGCGTTCGTCGAGGGGCTGAGGCTCACGCACGAGCAGACGCAGATCGCCGAGCCGATCGTGAAGGAAGTGCTGAATAGGCTCAAGTTCCTGGCGAGCGTGGGGCTGGAGTACCTGAGTCTCGATCGGCGGACCGCGACGCTTTCGGGCGGGGAGGCGCAGCGGATCCGGCTGGCGACGCAGGTCGGCTCGGGGCTGGTCGGGGCGTGCTATGTGCTGGATGAGCCGACGATCGGCCTGCACCAGCGGGACAACGACCGGCTGATCCGGACACTGCGGCACCTGGCGGACATCGGGAACACCGTGATCGTGGTGGAGCACGACGAGGACATGATCCGCTCGGCGGACCACATCCTCGACATCGGGCCCGGGCCGGGGATCCATGGCGGTCGGGTGGTGGCGCAGGGAACGGTCGCGGATATCTGCGCGACGGAGGGGAGCCTGACCGGGGACTACCTTTCGGGGCGGCGGACGATCGATGTGCCGAAGAAGCGGCGGGTGCTGAGCGAGAAGAAGGCGGTGACGATCAAGGGGGCGAAGGCGAACAACCTGAAGAAGGTTGATGCGGTCTTCCCTTTGGGCGGGATCGTGTGCGTGACGGGGGTGTCGGGGTCGGGCAAGTCGACGCTCGTCAACGAGATCCTGCTCAAGGGCGTGAAGCAGCACCTGCGCGGGGGGTACGTGGGCTCGGGCGGTCGGGACCGGCCCGGGGAGCACGGGCGGATCAACGGGCTCCAGCACATCGACCGGATCATCGAGGTGGACCAGAGCCCGATCGGGCGGACGCCCCGGAGCAACCCGGCGACCTACACGGGTATCTTCGACGACATCCGCAAGGTGTTCACGCAGTCGAAGGAATCGAAGATCCGGGGGTACAAGCCCGGTCGGTTCAGCTTCAACGTGGCGGCGAAGTCGGGCGGGGGGCGGTGCGAGGCGTGCCAGGGGCAGGGGCTGAAGCGGATCGAGATGCACTTCCTGCCGGATGTGTTCGTCGAGTGCGAGGTGTGCAAGGGTCAGCGGTACAACCGCGAGACGCTGGAGGTCACCTTCCGCGGGAAGAACATCGCGCAGGTGCTCGACATGACGATCGAGGAGGCGTGCGGGTTCTTCGAGAACCACCCGAAAATCCTGCGGTTCGCGCAGTGCCTGCGGGATGTGGGGCTCGACTACATCAAGCTGGGGCAGCCCTCGACGACGCTCTCGGGCGGCGAGGCGCAGCGGGTGAAGCTGGCGACGGAACTCGGCAAGGGGACGCGGTACGACGGGACGCCCTCGGGCGAGCACACGCTGTACATCCTCGATGAGCCGACGACGGGGCTGCACTTCGAGGACATCCGCAAGCTGGTGGAGGTCCTGAACCGGCTGTGCGACTCGGGGAACACGCTGGTGGTGATCGAGCACAACCTGGATGTCATCAAGACCGCGGACTGGCTGGTCGACCTGGGCCCGGAGGGTGGCGACGGGGGCGGGACGATCGTGGCCAGTGGAGCCCCCGAGACGGTGGCGAAGGCGGCGGGGAGCCACACGGGGCGGTACCTGAAGGGGCTGCTGGGGTAGACTTGGGGTATGGACCGCGACGAGATCATCCGGACGCTGCGGCAACTGTTCCCGCACTTGCAGCGGGAGCACGGGGTCGCGTCGCTCGGGATTTTCGGCTCCGTGGCCCGGGGCGACGATGGCCCCGAGTCGGACCTTGATGTGCTCATCACCTTCGATCCGAAGGCGGAGCCGACGCTGTTGACGCTGGGCCGGATTCTCAACGCGATCGAGGACGCGGTCGGGCGACCGGTGGACCTGATCGAGGATCATGCGAGGCTTCGGCCAAGCTTCAGGCAGCTCGTAGAGCGAGATCTCGTCCGTGTCGCGTAAGGACGACGATGTCGTGGTCGCTCGGGAACGCATCGGGCACATGCTCGATGCGATCGAAGCCATCCGTACGTTCATGGAGGGGCGGGCGAAGGACGAGTTCGTCGCGAGTGATTTCGTGATCTCGGCTGTGATGACGAAGTTCATCATCACCGGCGAAGCGGCCAATCGGATCCCACGGTCGATCGAGGCGGCGTATCCGGCGGTGCCCTGGCGGGATGCTGCGAGGTTTCGGAACTTCCTCGTCCATGTCTACGACATGGTGGAGCCCATCTATCTGTGGAAGACCATCCAAGAGGAGCTTCCCGGTCTTGAGACCGAGCTCCGGCGAACACTGCGGGAACTGTCCGCCTAATCGCCCCGCGGCATCTGCCCGATCACCTTCGTCCCGTACCACCCGTGCAGCGTCCAGGACTCGGCCTCCGGCAGGATCGCTCGGGCGGCGTCGAGGGTGGTTGCGTCGAGCCAGGCGATGATCTGGTCGGCGCCGTCTTCGCCGGTGGCGTGAAGACGAGCGCTGAAGATCACGCCCTCGGCATTCGCGGCGCGGTCCCTGAGGCTGGCGGACCAGGGGTGGGTCGCCAGGACGTAGCTGCGGCCCTGCCACTCGTCGGGGAGATCGGGGTCCGCGAGGCGGCGGGCCTCGTCGGCTTTCTCGAGTTGGTAGAGGGTGTCGAGCGGGGCGTCGGTGGTGAAGGGGTGGGCGGTGAGCTCGAAGACGCCCATCTCGACAGCGGGGTCGGTCTTGCCCCATTCGAGAGCCTGTACCTCGCTCGGGGTGTTGAAGACCCAGAGGCCCCGGTGGGCGGGGTCGGACTTGGGCTCGCCGAAGGGGCCGGCGATGAGGAGCTGGTCCGCGTCGGCCATGCGCTGCATGTTGGAGAAGTGGCCTTGGAAGGCGGTCTGTTGCTGCTCGGGCGTGAGCCCCGTCGCGGGGCCGGTGCGGAGGAAGACGAAGGTGTACTGGCGATGGTCCTTGTCGTGGCCCGCCTGCATGGAGGAGGCGCAGCCCGGCAGGAGGGACCCCAGAAGGGTGAGGGCGAGGAGGGGGCGGGCGGTTCTCATGGGCGACAGGATAAACGGATCGCGACGGGGTCATTCTTCGCGCTTTGTTGACACAAAGGAAACTCGCGTGCAGTAACCTGCGGGAAGATCGGAGGGTCTCCCCATGCGGTATCTCGCGGCGCTGCTGACGCTGTTCCTGTTCGCTCTTGTGCTCCCCCCCACCCCCGCTCACGCGGAGTCGGCCACGCCCCCGGTGCGGTCGGTCGTGATCATCGGGGTGGACGGGCTGAGCCCGCGCGGGCTGGACGAGGGGGACACGCCCCGCATGAACGAGCTGATGGAGCGGGGGTCGTACACCTTCCGGGCGCGGGGCGTGTTCCCGACCTCGAGCTCGCCCAACTGGGGCTCGATGATCATGGGGGCGGGGCCCGAGCAGCACGGGGTGACGTCGAACGACTGGAGGCCCTGGAGCCGTGCGATTCTGCCCCAGACGGGGGATGACGAGTCGTGGTTCCCGACGATTTTCCGCGAGCTTCGGAGGCAGAGGCCGGGCGCGTTCATCGCGAGCGTGTACGACTGGGGCGGGTTCGGGGTGCTGTACGACAAGGCAGACGTGGACCTCGACGCGGACACGCAGGGGCCCGAGGCGACGATGGAGCGGGCGGTGCAGACCTTTCGCGAGGATCGGCCCCACCTGCTCTTCATCCATATCGATCATGTGGACGGCGCTGGGCACGGGCAGGGGTGGCACACGGGGGCGTACTTCGACGCGGTGAAGCGGGCGGACGGGCTGATCGGGGAGATGATGGACGCGATCAGCGCCGAGGACGCATGGGACTCGACGGTGGTGATCGTGACCTCGGACCACGGGGGCGTGGGCACAGCGCACGGCGGGGAGACGATGGCGGAGTTGGAGATCCCCTGGATCATCGCGGGGGCGGGGGTCGCGCCCGGGCGGGAGATCACGCGGGCGGTGAACACCTACGACACCGCGTGCACCGCGGCGTACCTGCTTGATCTGGAGCCCCACCCGGCGTGGGTCGGGAAGCCGATCCGCGAGGCGATGCTGAGCGGGGGGCCGGAGGACGGGTGGCGCGTGAAGCCCTACGTGCCCGCTCCGCGCCTCGACCCGCCCGGGGGCGTGGTGACGGAGGATCGGGTGACGGTGACGCTGTCCTCCCAGGACCCCGGGGCGACGATCCGGTACACGCTGGACGGCACGGAGCCGACGGAACGGTCGCCGATCTATCGCGGGCCGCTGATGCTGACGGAGACGCAGACGGTGCGGGCGCGGGCGTTCAAGGGGCGGGGGGCGAGCCGTGTGACGACGGACAGCTACCGGCTGCTGAGCCCCGCCTCGCCCCGCCCGGTGCGGTACACCTACTACGAGGGCGCGTTCCGGGATGCGCTGCCTGATTTCGGGGCGTTGACGCCGGTGCGGACGGGGTTCGTGCCGGAGATCGGGCTGCACTTTGTCGAGCGTCGGGCGGACGGGTTCGCGGTGCGGTTCGAGACGACGGTCAATATCGAGGAGACCGGGACCTACGTGCTGCACCTGACGTCGGACGATGGGTCGAGGCTGTTCCTGAACGGGCGGAAGCTGATCGACAACGACGGGTCGCACGGGCCCCTGGAGCGGTCGGGGACGATCGATCTGGGGGCGGGGGCGTACCGGCTGGTGGTCGAGTACTTCGAGGAGGCGGGGTCGGAGATGGTGGAGGTGGCGATCACGCGGCCCGACCGGGTGCGGGTGCCCCTGACGCATTCCTGGCTGTCGAGGCCCTCGGGCGGGTGAGCGGGCGGGCCCGCGGGTCGGGTTTCGGGGCCCCGGGGGGCGGGGTTCCTACAGTCGGGGCATGCTCCAGACACGGATTCTCGGGAAGTTGCTGCGGGGGAAGGCAACGCCTTTCCAGATCGCTTCGGCGTGCGTGCTGGGGGCGTTGCTCGGCGCCCAGCCCGGTTTCGGCGAGGCGCCGGGGCTGGTGGTGTCGCTCTTGGCGCTGCTGCTGGTGCTGAATGCGAACCTGTTCTTCGCGGGGCTTGTGGGGGCGGCGACGAAGCTGGTCTCGCTGGCGCTGGTGGCGGTGCAGTTCGAGATCGGGCTGTTCCTGGTGGATGGCCCGCTCGAAGGGCTGTTCCGGGCGCTGATCAATGCTCCGGTGCTCGCGTGGTTCGGGTTTGACAACTATGTCGCGGTGGGCGGGCTGGTGGTCGGGGGCGTCGTCGGCGCGGTGTCGGCGGTGGCCTTCGTGGGGCTGGTGGGGTCGTTCCGCAAGAAGATGGCGGACTTCGAGGAGGGCTCGGACCGCTACAGGGCGTGGGCGGGTAAGGGGTGGGTGAAGTTCCTGTCGTGGGTGCTGATCGGCGGGAAGAAGGGCAAGAAGACCTACCGCGAACTCCTCGAGAAGAAGAAGGGGCTGCCGATCCGGATCCCCGGGGTGATCGTGGCGGCGCTCTTGATCGGCGCGGTCGTTGCGATCCCGTTCGTGCTGAGCGACCGGGTCGTGACCGACGTGGTGCGGACGCAGCTTGCGCAGGCGAACGGGGCGACGGTGGACCTGGCTTCGGCGAGCGTCGACATGGGCGCGGGGTCGGCGACGCTGACGGGCCTGGCGGTGGCGGACCGGGGGAACCTGGACCGGAACCTCATCGAGGCGGACTCGGTGGTCGCGGACTTTGACACGAGCGACCTCCTGCGGAAGCGGGTGACGATCGCGCAGGCGGTCCTCAGCGAGGTGAGGCGGGACACAATGCGCCCGACGCGGGGAGTGCTGATCGGGCGGCCCGCGAAGCCCGAGCCGACGCCCCCGTCGACCGATGAGCACGAGGGTGGGCTGGAGAAGTACCTGAGGCAGGCGGAGGAGTGGAAGGAGCGGCTGGGGCGGGTGAAGGAATGGCTGGACGAGCAGGGGGCGCGGGACCCCGATGCCCCGGTCGACCCGGATGCGGCGCCGGGGCGGGTGCCCCGGGGCGAGACACTGGAGGAACGCCTCCGCCGGCGGGCGCGGGAGTTGGGCTACACCAAGGTGACGGCTCAGCACCTCGTGGAGGGGTATCCCAGGGCGCTGATCCGGGAGCTGCGGGTGGAAGGCGTGTCGAGCGCGGGCGACAGCTGGGTGCTGGATGTCGCGGGGACGAACCTGTCGACAGACCCGGCGCTCGTGCCCGAGCCTGCGGGGCTGGAGGTCACGAGCCGGGCGGGCGATGTGGCGGTGCGGGTGGAGCTGCCTGCGGGGGGCACGGGGGCGGCGCAGGTCGTTGCCAGGCTGACGGGGCTCTCGGGCGATGCGGTGGCGGGGTTGCTCGAGACGACGGGCGAGCCGCCCTTCAGCGGGGGAACGGTGGACATCGACTTCGACGCTGCGGTGCTCGGGGGCGTGATCGATGCGCCGCTGTACGCGACGCTGCGGAACGCGACGGTGCTCATCCCGGGCTCCGGGCCGACGCAGGTTGCTGAGCTGCGGGTGCCCATCCGGCTCTCCGGGCCGATCGACAACCCGAAGGTGCGCCTGGATCCGGGTGACTTCGCGGACGCCCTGGCGAAGGCGGGCAAGGCGGAGGCGGCGCGGCGCATCGAGGAAGAGGCGGGCAAGGCTGTCGACAAGGCGCTCGAGCGGGTGGACGACGAGACGAAGGACAAGGTGCGGGGGGCGCTCGATTCGATCCTGGGCGGGCGGAAAGAGAAGCCCTGACCGGGCGTCACTCGCCCGGGAGGCGCATCCGCTCGGCGAGATCGGGCACGAGCCGGCGCACGGTCGCGATGTCGAACCGCTCCGGGAGCGGGCGGAGGGAGAGCTCGGGGAGCGCGGCGCGGAGGGCTGCTTCGACCACGCGCGAGGGGGGCGTCGAGCCCCCGCTCAGGTGGTCGTGGTCGACCCATGCGAGCGTCACGCGGTGGGTGGTCCGGCGACCGTCAGAGCGGTCGATCGCGATCTCGTAGGTCCAGCCCCGGTCGGATTCGATCTCAGCCCCTAACGACACCGCCGCCCCGGTGGTGACGGGGCGGCGGTCTGGATCGGTGCCATTGGGCAAGGGTGATGGATCAGCCGAGCAGGTCGGCGATCTCCTCGTCGACGGGGTTGACCGCCCGGTCGTCGGCGGGTCCCTTGCCCCGCTTAGTGCCCTTGCCGGACTTCTGGTCCTCTTCGTCGTCGTCGTCGGTGTCGGCCTCGTCGGCCTCGAGGGCGGCGAGCCGGGCCTTCTCGGCCTCCTCGAGCTCCTTCTCCTGGGCGGCGAGCTGCTCGCGGCTCATCTTCTGCTTGATGGCCTCGATGCGGTTGCGATCGGGGGCGAGGACGATGCTCGTCTGCCGGCCAACCCAGCGGGGGGCCATCTCGATCTTGGCGATGTCGCTGAGGTCGTCGCAGATCTGGCGGAGGCGCTCGAGGCCGAGCTCCTTGTGCATCATCTCGCGGCCGCGGAAGCGTTGGGTGATCTGGACCTTGTGGCCCGCCATGAGGAAGCGGCGGGACTGCTCGACGCGGATGCCGACGTCGTGCGGGTCGATCTTGATGGAGCGTCCGAGGCGGATTTCCTTGAGCTCCGGCTGCTTGTTGGCGGAGGCCTTGGGGCGCTTGGACAGCTCGTACTTGTACTTGCCGTAGTCCATGATCTTGCAGACCGGTGGTCGGGTGTCGGGGGAGATCTCGACGAGATCGAGCCCGTTCTCCTCGGCCATGCGGAGGGCTTCGTGCGTCTCGATGACACCGATCTGCTCGTTGTCAGGGCCGATCAGCCGGATGGGGCTGATGCGGATCATGTGGTTCACCCGCGTCCTCTGGACCACGGGGCCCTGCATTCTCATGAAGCGTCGAGCGATGGAACAACTCCTGTCTGCGCCGATACTTGTGGCTCGGCTACCCCGGGAGCCTCGCCGGCCCCCGCGTCTCATGGGCGGCACAGCGCCTGCCCATATGAAATCTATCCGAGGCTGACCCCTGAAACAAGCCCCGCCCATCGGGTTCGGAGGAGCGTGAACCGGCGCTCAGACGGGGCGCGGAGGGGCGGAGCGGGGGTCAGTTGACCGCGAAGAGGATGTTGGCGACGAGGCTCAGCAGGAAGAGGACCGACAGGAAGATGAACATGGGGGCCCGGACCTGCTCGCCCAGCGTCAGGGGGGCCGGGCGGGAGGTGTCGACCGCGATCTCGCCCGCGGCTGCGGATTCCTCCGCAGAGGCCATCGCGGCGAGGGTGTCGCTGGCGACGAGCTCGCGGTGGGCGAGGGGCGGGGCCTCTCCGTTGCGGACGGCGCGGAGGTCGATGAGGAGGTCCTTACAGGACTGGTAGCGGTCGGCGACCTTCTTGGCCATCATCATCTCGATGACCTCGCCGACACCGTTGGAGAGCTTGGGGTTGACATGGTCTGGGGCGACGAGCGGGGCCTTGAGGTGCTTGCTCATCACGCTGGAGGGGTTCTTGCCCTCGAAGGGGACCTGGCCGGTCACCATGTGGTACATGGTGGCGCCGAGGGAGTAGATGTCGGCGGGGGCGCCGATGTCCTTCTCTCCGCGGATCTGCTCGGGGCTGATGTAGTAGGGCGTGCCGAAGGCCTTGCCGGCCTCGGCTTCGGCGGCCTCCTTGTCGGAGATCGCCCGGGCGAGGCCCATGTCGGCGAGCTTCACGCTGCCGGACGAGGTGATCATGATGTTCTTGGGCTTGACGTCGCGGTGCACGAGCCCCCGCTCGTGGGCGTGCTGCAGGGCCTCGGCGACCTGCATCACGATCTCGATGGCGTCGTTCTCGGGGTAGCGCTTCCTGGCGACGATGTCGTCGTGGACGGTGCGTCCCTCGACGTACTCCATCACGAAGTAGTAGAGGTCGCCGGCGCGGCCCACGTCGAAGGCCTGCACGATGTTGGGGTGGTTGAGCTGGGCGGCGGCGCGGCCCTCGTTGTAGAACCGTTCGATGAACTGGGGGTTGGTGCTGAACTTCTTGGGCAGCACCTTGATGGCGACCGGGCGGTCGAGGCTGACCTGGCGGGCCTTGAAGACCTTGGCCATGGCGCCGGCGCCCAGTTTGCTCTCGACCCGGAAGCCCGGGATCTGCTGGCCCGAGCGCTCCTCCTCGACGATCTGGCGGAGGCGGGCGAGCTGGCGCTCGGTGACGTACTCGTTCTGGACCAGGAGCTGGGCCAGGGAGCGGGCGGCGGGCGCATCGCTCCCGCTCGCGAGCGTCTGGCAGTGCTTGACCTCTTCAGGGGTGGCGAGCCCGCGCTCGATCGCGAGCTGGCCCACGAGGGTGTCGAAGCTGGTGCCGGCCTTGGACCCGCCCTTGCTCCCCCCCCGGGAGCCGGCCTGCGACCCGTCGCTGCCCGAAGAGGGGGACTCGGCGGGGGAGGCGTCGGAGGGCGACTCCGAACCTTTACCGGACGAATTCGTCGCGCCGGGGGCGGCGGGCCGACGGGGCGAGCCCTCGACGCGGGTGGCCATCATGCGGGGGTCCAGGGCATCGGTGTCATCGGGCGACCGACCCGCATCCTGCGCGGGGCGCTCGGTCTCGCCGCGGACATCTGATCGGTGCTGTGCCATGAACCGGAACCGCCCACTGGTGGCCGGCGAGTTGCCGGCGATCCCGGGACGGTAAATCCCGGGGTATGTCCTGTCAACGCCGCCCGGACGCGTCCGCTGGGGTACACCAGTTTCAGAACACGCGGTCGGGCCGGCTCTCCGATACGGGGCATTGCCCCGGGCGGATCGTACCAATACGCAACGAAGGGCCGAACCTTCGATCCGGAAGTCTTGCTCCCGGATGATCGGGCGTGCCCGATCGACCCATCCAGACTGCCCTCTACCCCGCGAGCGAGGGCCCACGACCGTCCGCGAGGGCTCGGGCGCGACCGAGAACGCGTGCAGAGACGCCCAAAGCGTCCCACGGACGCTGAGCCGGCTGCAGGCCGGTCCCCTGCGCATGACGACTGGACACGCGCGGGCCGAGTGTTCTCGGGCTCGCGCTCTTGTGGGCCGCCCGGGGGTCGGTGCTCTTCCCGGGAGCGTGCGGCCCGCTCATGATCTCCGGTTCACGGGCCTCATCGGGGCCGAAATGCCCGATGAGATCCTCGATGTAACCTTCCCGCAGCGGTGCGGCGCGCCGCTGTGCCGATAGGCAAAGCGCCCTTCGCCTGCAGGCGCCCATCGGCACCGAGAACGTGGGATCGGCCGATCAGCACGACGACCAGACCATCTGAGGGACCGCCCTTGTCCGCCAGCGACAATGCCCGAGCGTTTTTCACGGAGATCGGTGCCTCGCACGAGGTGTGGGGCGTCGAGTACGACGACGAGCGGGCGATCGACCCGGTCTGGCACCCGGCGGATGACTACGCGGTCCGCCCGTTCTGGTCGAGCCGGAGGCGGGTGGAGGAGATGCTGGCGGGCCCCCTGTCGGGGCGGCAGCTCCGGGCGGGGGTGGTGCCGGCGAAGCGGTTCATCAAAAAGGTGCTGCCGGCGATGCGGGACTCGGGGCAGCTCTGCGGGATCAACTGGGCCGGCCCCCAGGCCCGGGGGCACAACCGGGCGCCGGAGGAGGTCATCGAGATGCTGAAGCTGGCGCTCAAGGGCAAGCTGGCCTGACCGGGACCGGCCGTCTCGGCTACCGTCCGGGCGATGATGCTCCCCGATACCCAGTCGCTCCTCGAAGGCCTCACCGACCCGCAGCGCCGTGCGGTCCAGCACACGGAGGGCCCGCTCCTGATCCTGGCGGCGGCGGGCTCCGGCAAGACCCGCGTCATCACGCGCCGGGTTGCCTACCTGCTCGCGAACGGGATCCCCCCTTGGCAGATCCTGGCGCTGACCTTCACCAACAAGGCGGCGGGGGAGATGCGGGAGCGGGTGCACGCGATCCTGGACCCCGAGACGGAGCTGCAGCCCGGGGCGCCGCTGCCCCGGGGGCTGCGCGGGCTCACCGTCACGACCTTCCACTCGCTCTGCGCGCGCCTGCTGCGCCGCTACGCGGACTCGCCCGCGCTGCCCGGGCTGAAGCCCGACTTCACGATCTACGACACCGCCGACCAGTCGGCGCTCATGAAGCGGACGCTGACGGCGCTGAATCTCTCCACGAGTAACTGGCCCCCCCGGGCGGTGCTCGGCGCGATCTCCAACGCGAAGAACGACCTCCTGGACGCGGAGGCGTACGAGAACCAGGCGGGGGACTTCTACGCGAAACAGATCGCCAAGATCTACACCGCGTACTCCGCCGCGATGCGGAAGGCGGGGGCGATCGACTTCGACGACCTGCTGCTGCTGACCGCGAAGCTCTTGAAGAAGGACCCGAGGACCGCTGCTGAGTGCCGCGACCGCTGGCGGTACCTGATGATCGACGAGTACCAGGACACGAACCGGGCGCAATTCGAGATCGCGCACCTGCTGGCGCGGTCGCCGGAGCCTGCGGAGGGGGTGGCGCCGCCCAATGTGTGCGTGGTCGGCGACCCGGACCAGGCGATCTACGGGTGGCGCGGGGCGGACATCTCGAACATCCTGGACTTCGAGGAGCACTTCCCCTCTGCAGCGACGATCACGCTGGGCGAGAACTTCCGCTCGACGGAGGCGATCCTCGCGCTGGCGGACCGCCTGATCAAGCACAACACGAGGCGGAAGGACAAGCCCCTGTTCACCTCGCGCCCCGGGGGCGCACCCGCGACCGCGATCCTGTGCCGGGACGAGCGCCACGAGGCGGAGCTGATCGCCGACTGGTTCCGCTCGATGAACGATGCGCTTCCCGACCCCGTTGCGGTCCGGCAGAGCGTGGGAGGCGTGGCGACCGAGTCAGAGAAGATTCCGTGGCGGGATATGGCTGTGTTCTACCGCACCAACGCCCTCTCACGCGTGATCGAGGATGCGCTGCGGTCCGCGGGCATCCCGTACACCGTGGCGCGGGGCACCGCCTTCTACCAGCGCGAGGAGGTCAAGAACGCGATCGCGTACCTCCGCGTAGTGGCCAACCAGTCCGACGATGTCTCGCTCGAACGCATCATCAACACGCCGACCCGGGGCATCGGTAAGGCCAGCCTTGACAAGGCCCGCGAGTACGCGGAGTGGAACAGCCTGCCACTCTTCGACGCGCTGCGGCAGATCGACCGCGTGCCCGAGGTCTCCCCCCGCGCCGCCAACGCGATCACGAAGTTTGTCGAGCTGATCGACCACTGGACCGGCGCCGGCTCGTTCATGGGCGCCGAGGTTTCAGGCACGCTGCGCGAGCTCGTCGACCGCGTCGTCAAGGAGTCGACCCTCGAGGCTCACTACACCAAGCAGGCCAAGCAGACGCAGTCCGAGGCGGACGCGGAGCGGGTCGATAACCTGGCGGAGCTCGTGTCGTCGGCTGCGGAGTTCGAGAACACCTACGACCCCGCGGCCGACCCGGTCAGCTTCCCAGGGGACGACTTCCTCGCGGAGGGGAACGACGCGGAGGCCCCGCCGCTGCTCGCGATGCTGCGGGCGTACCTTGAGCGCGTCAGCCTCGTCGCGGATGCGGACGCGGTCGACCCGGCGCAGGGCTCCGTCACGCTGATGACGCTGCACGCCGCGAAGGGGCTCGAGTTCCCGGCGGTCGCGATGATCGGGCTGGAGGAGGGCACGCTGCCCCACGCCCGCGCCTTCGACTCCGAGCCCGCCCTCGAGGAAGAGCGGCGCCTCGCGTTCGTGGGCATCACCCGTGCCATGCAGCGGCTGGTGATCACCTCCGCCCGCTACCGCACCGTCCGCGGCTCGACGGAGCGGACGATCCCGTCGCGGTTCCTCGATGAGCTGCGGGGGGAGCACATCATCACCAGCGATCAGTCCGACGCCTTCGCGGGGGCCGGTTACTCCGACGACTGGGACGCGGTCGACGCCGACCCCTACAACGCCGATGGCTCGCCCCGGAAGGCGGCTCCGAAGCGGGCGACGCCGACGGGGCCCGCCGCCGACTCCGCCTATCCGCCGGGGTGCCGTGTGAGGCACCCGCAGTTCGGCACGGGCGTCGTGAAGGAGGCCCAGGGTCGCGGACCCAACGCGAAGGTCGTGGTGGAGTTCAAGGGCCTCGGGCGGAAGACGCTGATCCTTGAGTACGCTCGGCTGACAAAGGTGGGTTGAAAGCCTGACCGGCGCTTTCGGCGCAGACCGCCATGCCCCGAGCGACCGCGAGCCCCGAGCCCTTGATGACCCGGAACGCGTGGACCCGGCGGGCTGGGGTCGACGGGTGGCGATATCGTGATGGAGGGCGGCCTGTCGCCCCCGGAGGATCGCCCGCATGTGCCGGTTCATTCTCTACCTCGGATCGCCGCTCACCGTCTCATCTCTTGTCACCGAGCCCGAGCACTCGCTGATCAACCAGAGCGTGCACGCCCGGGAGCGCGAGGAGCCCTTGAACGGGGATGGCTTCGGGCTGGCGTGGTACGCCCGGGAGAGCACGGAGCCCGGCCTCTTCCGCTCCGTGACGCCCGCCTGGAGCAACGCGAACCTCAAGCGCCTGGCCCGGGTCACCCGCAGCGGGTGCATCCTCGCGCACGTGCGGGCCGCGACGCAGAACCTGGGCGTGTCCGAGTTCAATTGCCACCCGTTCGTTCGGGGCGATCTGGCCTTCATGCACAACGGCGACCTTGGCGGGTTCGCCCGCGTCCGCCGCTCGATCGTGAACGCCCTGACGGAAGCGAGTTACGGCGCGATCGAGGGTTCGACCGATTCCGAGCACCTCTTCGCCCTGATCTCTGACGAGCTGGACGTGCAGGGCCCCGAAGAGCCCTGCACCCGCCTGGCCAACGCCCTGGTCAGGGGCGTCGAGCGGGCGCTGGCGCTCGTCCGGGACGCCGGCGTGACCGAGCACTCCTACCTCAACCTCGCGCTCTCGGACGGCGTGCACGCGGTGGCGTGCCGCTTCACGACCGATGGGCCGGACGGCGCGGACAGCTTGTACATCCACAGCGGGCGTCGGTACATCTGCGAGGGGGGGCTCTGCCGCATGATCGAGGCGAGCGCTTCGGAGGGCGCTGTCCTGATCACGAGCGAGCCCCTGAGCGCGGACCCCGGGTGGACGCAGGTGCCGGTGAACCACATCGTGCGCGTCGACCGGGCCGGTCGGGTGGACATCGAGCCCTGGCCCGCGC